>NZ_CP109485.1:7103750-7472500 GCF_035918235.1 Streptomyces sp. NBC_01445
GACATCATCGACCGCTCCCTCGACTCGATGCGGCCCGTCGGCGCCCCCGCCACCTGGGTCCTGTCCAACCACGACGTCACCCGGCACACCACGCGCTACGCCAACCCGCCCGGCCTCGGTACCCAGCAGCGCGTCGCCGGTGACCCGGCGCTCGGGCTGCGCCGCGCCCGCGCCGCGACCCTGCTCATGCTGGCGCTGCCCGGCTCCGCGTACGTCTACCAGGGCGAGGAGCTCGGCCTGCCCGACGTCGTCGACCTGCCGGACGAGGTGCGCCAGGACCCCTCGTTCTTCCGCGCGGCCGGGCAGGACGGCTTCCGCGACGGATGCCGGGTGCCGATCCCGTGGACCGTCGACGGGCCCTCGTACGGCTTCGGGGCGGGCGGCTCATGGCTGCCGCAGCCTGCGGGCTGGGGCGCGCTGAGCGTGGAGGCGCAGACCGGGGTGCCCGGCTCGACCCTGGAGATGTACCGCTCGGCGCTGGCCGTGCGGCGCGCGCACCCGGCGCTCGGCGCGGGTGACTGTGTCGAGTGGCTGAAGGCGCCCGAGGGCGTGCTCGCCTTCCGGCGGGAGTCGGGCGACGGCGGCGAGGCGTTCGTGTGCGTCGCGAACACGACGGGCGCCGCGGTGCGCATGACCGTGTCGGGCCGGGTCCTGCTCACCAGCTCGGCCGACGATGACATCGAGAACGGTGACGGTCACACGCTGGTCCCCGCCGACACGACCGTGTGGTGGACGGTCTGACGTTCTGAACCGCTCTCCCCGGCCCCCGCGCGGCCGGGGAGAGCAACCCCCCACAGCCCCCTGCGAATTGGCAGGGACACCTCATCAGCACACCGACGTGCAGGAGGAAACATGGCTATCAGATCGCGGGCGGCCGCTCTCGCCCTCGCGGCCGGCACCCTCATAGGGGCCGCCGGATCCGCCGGGACGGCCCAGGCGGCCCCGCCCGGCGCCAAGGACGTCACCGCCGTCCTCTTCGAGTGGCGGTTCGACTCGGTGGCGAAGGAGTGCACCGCCCGGCTCGGCCCCGCGGGCTACGGATACGTCCAGGTCTCGCCGCCCCAGGAGCACATCCAGGGCTCCCAGTGGTGGACCTCGTACCAGCCCGTCAGTTACAAGATCGCGGGCAGGCTCGGGGACCGTACTGCCTTCAAGAGCATGGTCGACACCTGCCATGCGGCCGGCGTCAAGGTCGTCACGGACACCGTGATCAACCACATGGCGGCCGGATCGGGCACCGGCACCGGCGGCTCCGCGTACTCCAAGTACGACTACCCCGGCACCTACTCGGCCGCCGACATGGACAACTGCACCGCGCAGATCAGTAACTACCAGGACCGCTTCAACGTCCAGGAGTGCGAGCTCGTCGGCCTCGCCGACCTCGACACCGGCGAGGAGTACGTGCGCGGCCGCATCGCCGCGTACATGAACGACCTCCTCTCGCTCGGCGTCGACGGGTTCCGGATCGACGCCGCCAAGCACATCGCCGCCGCCGACCTCGCCAACATCAAGTCGCGGCTCAGCAACCCGAACGCCTACTGGAAGCAGGAGGCGATCTACGGCGCCGGTGAAGCCGTCTCGCCCAGTGAGTACACCGGCACCGGCGACGTCCAGGAGTTCCGGTACGCCCGCGACCTCAAGCGCGTCTTCCAGAACGAGAACCTCGCCTATCTGAAGAACTACGGCGAGGGCTGGGGCTATATGGCCTCCGGCCAGTCCGCCGTCTTCGTCGACAACCACGACACCGAGCGCGGCGGCGACACCCTCAACTACAAGGACGGCGCCGACTACACCCTGGCGAACGTCTTCATGCTGGCCTGGCCCTACGGATCGCCGGACATCAACTCCGGCTACGAATGGACCGACAAGGACGCCGGGCCGCCCAACGGCGGCACGGTGAACGCCTGTTGGCAGGACGGCTGGAAGTGCCAGCACGCCTGGCCCGAGATCCAGTCCATGGTCGCCTTCCGCAACGCCACCCGCGGCCAGTCCGTCACCGACTGGTGGGACAACGGCGCCGACGCCATCGCCTTCGGCCGCGGCAGCAAGGGCTACGTCGCGATCAACCACGAGTCCGCCGCGCTCACCCGCACCTACCAGACGTCGCTCGCCGCGGGCACGTACTGCGATGTGCAGAGCAACAAGGCGGTGAGCGTGAACAGTTCGGGCCAGTTCACGGCGACGCTCGGGTCGAACGCGGCTCTCGCCCTGTACGCCGGCAAGTCCGGCTGCTGACCCGGCTCCCGACCCCGCCCCTTTCCCCGTAACCCCCGTTCCGGCTGCCCGGCGCGTCCTCCCCGCTCGCGCCGGGCGGCCCTGTCCGCGCACCCCCGCGCTCCCCGTGTCCCTCCCGCCGCCTCCCTCCCGTCGAGGAGTTCCCGTGATACGCCCCGCCCTGCCGCGAAGAACAGCGGCCGTCCTCGCCGTCGCCCTGTGCGCGGCCCTGGCCCCGGCCCTGCCCCTGGCGGCGGCCGCCGAGAGGGCGCCCGCGCCCCCGTCCGACGCCCGGCTCGCCGCCGCGCCCGCGCGGCACGACCTCACCCGCGAGCAGTTCTACTTCGTCATGCCGGACCGCTTCGCGAACGGCGACACCTCCAACGACCGCGGCGGGCTCACCGGTTCACGCTCGGCCACCGGCTACGACCCCACGGACAAGGGCTTCTACCAGGGCGGCGACCTCAAGGGCCTGACCGAGCGGCTCGACTACATCAAGGGCCTCGGCACCACCTCCATCTGGCTCGCCCCGATCTTCAAGAACCGGCCCGTCCAGGGCGAGGGCAAGGACGCCTCCGCCGGGTACCACGGCTACTGGATCACCGACTTCACGCAGGTCGACCCGCACTTCGGCACCAACGCGGACCTCACGAAGCTGATCGCCCGCGCGCACGCCAAGGGCATGAAGGTCTTCTTCGACGTCATCACCAACCACACCGCCGACACCGTCGACTACGCCGAGAAGGAGTACGGCTACCGCCCCAAGGGCGCCTACCCCTATCTCGACACGCAGGGCCGCCCCTTCGACGACCGGGACGGCGTGCGCAAGGTCGACGCGGACTCGTTCCCGTACACCCCGAAGAACACCGGGCAGAAGGTGCCGGCCTGGCTCAACGACCCGGCGATGTACCACAACCGGGGCGACTCCACCTTCGCCGGGGAGAGCGCCGAGTACGGTGACTTCGGCGGGCTCGACGACCTGTGGACCGAGCGGCCCGAGGTCGTCTCCGGCATGGAGAAGATCTACGAGCGGTGGGTGCGGGACTTCGACATCGACGGGTTCCGCATCGACACCGTCAAACACGTCGACCTGGACTTCTGGACCCAGTGGGCCACCGCGCTCGACGCGTACGCGAAGAAGCACGGCAGGCCCGACTTCTTCATGTTCGGCGAGGTGTACTCCGCCGACACCGACGTCACGTCCCCGTACGTCACCCGCGGCCGCCTCGACGCGACCCTCGACTTCCCCTTCCAGGACGCGGCCCGCGCCTACGCCTCCCAGGGCGCCTCCGCCGACCGGCTCGCCAAGGTCTTCGCCGACGACTACAAGTACGCCTCCGGCAGGGCGAACGCGTACGAGCAGGTCACGTTCCTCGGCAACCACGACATGGGCCGCATCGGCTCCTTCCTCAAGGCCGACGACCCGAAGGCGTCCGACGCCGACCTCGTGCGCCGCGACCGGCTCGCCAACGCCGTGATGTTCCTGTCGCGCGGCAACCCCGTCGTCTACTACGGCGACGAGCAGGGCTTCACCGGCTCCGGCGGTGACAAGGACGCCCGGCAGACCATGTTCGCCTCCAAGGTCGACGACTACCTCGACGACGACGAACTGGGCACGAACCGCACCCATGCCGAGGACTCCTACGACACGAGCGCACCGCTCTACAAGGAGATCGCGGCTCTCGGAAAGCTCCGCAGGGACAACCCGGCCCTGGCCGACGGCGTCCAGACCGAGCGCTACGCCAAGGGCTCCGTGTACGCCTTCTCGCGCACGGACCCGAAGACCGGCACCGAGTACGTCGTCGCCCTGAACAATGCCGCCGAGGCCCAGGACGCCACCTTCGCGACCGGCTCGGCCGGCACCCGCTTCGACGGCGTCTACGGCGCCGACAAGCCCCTGACCAGCGGCTCCGGCAAGGACGTCACCGTCACCGTTCCCGCCGGTTCCGCCGTCGTCTACAAGGCCGCCAAGCCGCTGTCCGCCCCCGCCGCCAAGCCCTCGGTCACCCTCCACGCGCCCGCCGCCGGGGCCACCGGCACCGTGACCCTCCAGGCCGACACGGACGGCGGGCAGCTGGGCCGCGTGGTCTTCGCCGCCCAGACCGGCAACGGCGCCTGGCGCACCCTCGGCTCCGTCGACCACGCGCCGTACCGGATCACCCAGCACATCCCCGGCACGGTGGCCGCCGGAACACCCCTGCGGTACAAGGCAGTTGTGGTCGACCGCGCAGGACGCACCGCCAGTGACCTCGCCGCGTCGACGGCGGGGCAGGCACCCGCGCCCGCGAAGCCCAGTGCCGTCGACCGCGCCTACGCCGTCGTCCACTACAAGCGGACCGACGGCGACTACGACGGCTGGCAGCTGAAGTCGCCCGCCGGAACGGGGGACTTCACCGGCCGGGACGCCTACGGCGCCTTCGCCTGGGTGAAGCTCGACAAGGACGCCGGCTCCGGCAGCCTCACGTACACCGTCGAGAGGAGCGGCGCCGCCGACGGGCCGCAGCGCACCATCGACCTCGGCGCGACCGGTGAGGTCTGGGTCGAGCAGGGCAAGGACGGCCAGGCCACGACTGCCCCCGACGGCACCTACCCGCCGCAGGACAAGACCAAGGCGGTCCTGCACTACCAGCGTGCCGACGGCGACTACGACGGCTGGGGGCTGCACACCTGGACCGGCGCCAAGAACCCCACCGACTGGTCCAAGCCCCTCGAACCCGTGAAGAAGGACGCCTACGGCGTCACCTTCGAGGTGCCGCTCGCCGACGGCGCGACCTCGCTGAGCTACATCCTCCACAAGGGAGACGAGAAGGACCTGCCCACCGACCAGTCCCTCGACCTCGCCGCCGACGGCAACGAGGTGTGGCTGCTCGCCGGACAGCCCCGTCCGGTCCTGCCGCAGACCGGCGGAGCGCCCGACCTCGACCTCGCGAAGTCCGAGGCGCAGTGGATCGACCGCGACACGGTCGCCCTGCCCGCTGACGGTACGGCGGCCCTGTCCGCCCAGCTCGTGTACGACCGCGACGGCGGCATCACCGTCAAGGACGGAGTGCTCAGCGGCGAGGGGCAGTGGCTGCGGCTGAACAAGGCCGCCGGCGGGCTCACCGACGCCCAGCTCGCCCGCTTCCCCCAGCTGAAGAAGTACGACGCCTACACCGTCGACCCCCGCGACCGCGACCGGGTCGGCGACGCCCTCGAGAGCCAGCTGATCCTCACCCGGCGCATCGCCAACGGCGCGCTCGTCACGGCGACGGGCGTACAGACAGCGGGAGTGCTCGACGACCTGTACGCGCAGAAGGCCGGCAAGGCATCACTCGGACCCGTCTTCACCAAGAACAGTGTCACCCTGTCCGTCTGGGCGCCCACCGCCCAGTCCGTGGCCCTCGACCTCGACGGACACACTGTCGCCATGCGACGCGACGGCGCGACCGGCGTCTGGTCGGTGAAGGGCCCGCGCTCCTGGCAGGGCAAGCAGTACCGCTACGCCGTGAAGGTGTGGGCGCCCAGCGTCCAGAAGGTCGTCACGAACAAGGTCACCGACCCGTACTCCACCGCCCTCACCGCCGACTCGGAGCGCAGCCTCGTCGTCGACCTGGACGCGAGGAACCTCGCCCCGTCCGGCTGGTCGGCCCTGAAGAAGCCGAAGGCCGTGCCGCTGCGCGACGCGCAGATCCAGGAGCTCCACATCCGCGACTTCTCCGTCGAGGACCGCACCGCGAAGCACCCCGGCACCTACCTCGCCTTCACCGACAAGGACAGCAAGGGCAGCGAGCACCTGCGCGAACTGGCGAAGGCCGGCACCTCGTACGTGCATCTCCTGCCCGCGTTCGACATCGCCACGATCCCCGAGAGGAAGTCCGAACAGGCCACTCCGGACTGTGACTTGAACTCCTTCGGTGCCGCCTCGGATCGGCAGCAGGAGTGCGTCGGCAAGAGCGCCGCCAAGGACGCCTACAACTGGGGCTACGACCCGTACCACTACACCGTCCCCGAAGGCTCCTACGCCAGTGACCCGGACGGCACCGCACGCACCGTCGAGTTCCGCCAGATGGTCAGGTCCCTGAACGCGGACGGGCTGCGCGTCGTCATGGACGTCGTCTACAACCACACCGCCGCGAGCGGCCAGGCGAAGACGTCGGTGCTCGACCGCATCGTGCCCGGCTACTACCAGCGCCTGCTGGCCGACGGCTCCGTCGCCACCTCCACGTGCTGCGCGAACACCGCCCCGGAGAACGCGATGATGGGCAAGCTCGTCGTCGACTCGATCGTCACCTGGGCCAAGGAGTACAAGGTCGACGGCTTCCGCTTCGACCTGATGGGACACCATCCCAAGGCCAACATCCTCGCCGTCAGGAAGGCCCTCGACGCGCTCACCGTCGAGAAGGACGGCGTCGACGGCAAGAAGATCATCCTCTACGGGGAGGGCTGGAACTTCGGCGAGGTCGCCGACGACGCCCGCTTCGTACAGGCCACACAGAAGAACATGGCGGGCACCGGCATCGCCACCTTCTCCGACCGCGCTCGTGACGCCGTGCGCGGCGGCAGCCCCTTCGACGCCGACCCCGGCGTCCAGGGCTTCGCCTCCGGCCTCTACACCGACCCCAACTCCTCGAAGGCGAACGGCACCGAGGCCGAGCAGAAGGCCCGCCTCCTGCACTACCAGGACCTGATCAAGGTCGGCCTCACGGGGAACCTCGCCGCCTACACCTTCACCGGCAGCGACGGCCGCACGGTCAAGGGCGCGGACGTCGACTACAACGGCGCACCCGCCGGATACGCCGACGCGCCGGGCGACGCACTCGCCTACGCCGACGCCCACGACAACGAGTCCCTCTACGACGCGCTCACCTACAAACTGCCCGCCTCCACCTCCCCGGCGGACCGCTCGCGCATGCAGGTCCTCGCCCTCGCGACGGCCGCACTCTCCCAGGGCCCCGCGCTCTCCCAGGCGGGCACCGACCTGCTGCGGTCCAAGTCCCTCGACCGCAACTCCTTCGACAGCGGCGACTGGTTCAACGCCGTCCACTGGGACTGCCGCGACGGCAACGGCTTCGGGCGCGGACTGCCTCCGGCCGCCGACAACAAGGACAAGTGGTCTTACGCCACACCCCTGCTGACCTCGGTGCCCGCCGCGAAGTGCGCGGACATCGAAGGGACATCGGCGGCGTACCGGGACCTGCTGAAGATCCGCACCACGGAGCCGGCGTTCGGCCTGGCCACGGCCGGGCAGGTGCAGGAGAAGCTGTCCTTCCCGCTCTCCGGCAAGGACGAGACACCCGGGGTGATCACCATGCGCCTCGGCGACCTCGTCGTCGTCTTCAACGCCACGCCGCGCACGCAGGAGCAGCGCGTCGGCGCGGTGGCGGGCACCTCGTACCGGCTGCATCCGGTGCAGGCGGCGGGCGCCGACTCCGCGGTGAAGTCGGCCTCGTACGAAGCCGGTTCGGGAACGTTCACGGTTCCGGCGCGCACGGTGGCGGTGTTCACGCGCTGACCGGAAGGAAGGCCGGACGCCCGGCACGGCAGGGGTGTGACGAGCCCTGCCGTGCCGGGCGTCCGCGTCAGCCGACCCGCTTCTCCATGAGCGTCACCGCGTACTTGCTGCCGCCCGCACCCGACTTGAACGGCTGCTCGCCCACCACCGCGTAGCCCGCGCGCTCGTAGTAGGCCCGCAGCCGGGGGTTCGTCGACACACAGTCCAGGCGGCACAGGTCACGGCCCGCGGCGGCGACCCGCTCCTCGGCGTGCGCGAGCAGCGCGCGGCCCGTACCGGGCGGAGCGCCGCGCCGCACCATGAGGCGGTGCACATAGCCGGCCTCGGGCGGCCGGGCACCCCACGCGGGCTCGTCGTCCCACCACAGCTCGTACGCGCCGGCCCCTTCGGAGAGCGCGTCGGCGGCGAACCAGACCTCGCCCTCCTTGATCCGGAGGCGGAAGTGGTCCTCGGTCTTCTCGCCGGGCTGCCACTGGTCGATGCCCTGCTCCACCATCCAGCGCGCCGCCCCGTCGTACAGGGCGACGAGCGCGGCGAGGTCGTCGGGTCCGTCGGCTGCCCTGCGGAACGTGAGTGGCGGCGTCATGGAGTCAGGATCCCGAAGGGGCGGGAGCGGGCGCGAGCGCGACAAGCCGGGCGATGAGGTCGCCGAACGTCCCGTCGGCGGGCTCGTCCGCCAGGATGTGGCGCAGCAGCCCCGCCATCTCCTCGTCGTACGCGGCGCTCACCGCGGCGAGCGCCGCGAAGTCGTGCACGAGCTGCGCCTCCAGCTCACGGCGCGGGATGCACCGCCCGTCCAGCCAGATCAGCGCCGTGGACTCGGCGAGCGAGATCCACGAGCGCACCACCAGCTCGAGGCGGGGCGGCGGGTCGGTGACGCCGAGGTGCGCGAGGATCTGGACGTACGCGGCCTGCCGGACCGAGTCGATGAGCGCGTTCGTCGTCGACGAGCCGACGGCGGGGCCGCCCCGCATCAGCGCCGAGAAGCCGGGCCCGTGCTCGTCCACGAAGTCGAAGAACCGCCCCATGACCCGGACGAGCCGGGCTCCGAGCGGACCCTCCTGCGGCTCCACGAAGCGCTGCCCGAGATCGTCTGCCGCGCGCGTCAACGCCGCCTCGTACAGGCTGAGTTTGCCCGGGAAGTAGTGGTAGACCAGCGGCCGGGAAATGCCCGCGGCCGCGGCTATCTCGTCGATGGAGACGTCGTCGGGGGAGCGGTGGCTGAACAGTTCGAGTGCGACCCCGATCAACTGCTGCCGACGCTCCTCGACTCCCATCCTGCGGCGCACCCCGGTTGTCATACGAACACCCTACCGAGCAATTCCGGCCCCGTGCGGGGCCGGTCCGCGCGAGCCGGTCACAGGTCGAGCACGAGCCGCTCCCCGCGCGCCCGGGAGACACAGATCAGCATCGAGTCGTCACGCTCCGAGTCCGTGAGCAGCTCGTCCCTGTGGTCGATCTCGCCCTCCAGGACCCGCTGTTGGCACGTCCCGCAGAACCCCTGCTCGCAGGAGTACGACACACTCGGCACCTCGGCGCGCACCGCCGCGAGCACCGAAGTGCCCGCCGGTACGGGGACGGTGCGGCCGGTGCGCCGCAGTTCGACCTCGAACGGCCCGTTGCCGTCGGCCGACGTGTGCGGGGCGAACCGTTCGAGATGCAGCTCGCAGTGGCCGGGAAGCGCCGCGGCCACGGCCTCCATCAGCCCCTCCGGCCCACAGCAGTAGACCGCGGTGTCCGGCGCCGACTCCGCGAGCAGGCCCGTCAGATCGGGGCGCCCCTCCTCGTCCTCGGCGACGACGCGCACCCTGCCCCGCTCGCCGCCGAGCTTCTCCGCCTCCTCCAGGAACGGCATCGACGCGCGCGTGCGGCCCGCGTACAGCAGCCGCCAGTCCGCGCCCCGGGCTTCGAGGGCCCGCAGCATCGGCAGGACCGGCGTGATGCCGATGCCGCCCGCGACGAACACGTACGACGGGGCGCCGGCGGTGAGGGGGAAGCGGTTGCGCGGGCCGCGCACCTCGACCTCCGACCCCTCCTGCAGCTGCTCGTGCACCTCGCGCGAGCCGCCCCTGCCGTCCTCGATGAGCCGCGTCGCCACGGTGTACGACGAGGTGTCCTCGGGGTCGCCGCACAGCGAGTACTGCCGGATCAGCCCCGACGGCAGGACGAGGTCGAGATGCGCGCCCGGCTCCCAGGCGGGCAGGTCCTGCCCCTCGAGGCGCAGTTGGACGACACCGTCGGCGACGGACTCGTGCCGCGTGACGAGGAGCCGCAGAGCACGCGCGCGCGGACGGCCCGAGATCGGCTCGTCGAGCGCGGGCATCGGCCACAGGGGGGACGCCTGGATGCGGCGGCGCAGGGCGCGGCGCGCGAGCAGGGCGGAGCCGGTGACGAGCAGGACGGTACGCAGCCGTGGGGTGCGGAGGCGGGGCATGGTCAGACGGCTCCGTTCGAGGTCCGGGCTTCCGCCGCCGTCGCGGCGGGGGAGGTGGCCAGATAGGCGACCGCCTGCGCGGTGCTGCCCTCCTGGGAGGGGTGGTAGGAGCGGCTGAGATAGCGCGGGATGGACTTCACCATGGCGGCCGTGGAGGGCAGGACGCCCCGCTTCCCGCCCTGGTAGAACTCCTTGAACGACGCCTTGCCGTCGAGCACCGTCGGGTCGTTCTCCATGAAGAAGCGCGCCCCTCGCTGCCACAGGAACATCAGAGCCGAGAACGCGAGCGCCCAGGTCCGCACCCGGCGCCGGTAGCCGCCGTCGACGTGCTCGAACAGCTCGAAGGCGACCGAGCGGTGCTCGACCTCCTCCGCGCCGTGCCAGCGCAGCAGGTCCAGCATCGTGGGGTCCGCGCCCTTGCGGTCCAGCTCGTCCGCGTTGAGCACCCAGTCGCCGAGGAACGCCGTGTAGTGCTCGATCGCGGCGATGAGCGCGACCCGCTCCATCAGCCACCACTCGCGCGCCCGCCCCGGCGGCAGCGTCCGGTCACCGAGCAGCTTCTCGAAGAACCAGTCGACCTGCGCGGTGTACGGGGTCGGGTCGAGACCCTGCTCCTTGAGGTGCGGCAGCACCTCGTCGTGGGCCTGCGAGTGCATGGCCTCCTGGCCGATGAACCCGATCACGTCCTCGCGGAGCCGGTCGTCGCGGATGTACGGCAGGACCTGCTTGTAGACGTGCACGAACCAGCGCTCTCCGGCGGGCAGCAGGAGATGCAGCACGTTGATCGTGTGCGTGGTGAACGGGTCGTCCGGGATCCAGTGCAGCGGGGTCCTGTCCCAGGAGAAGGAGACCCTGCGTGCCTTGAGCGCGACGCGCTCGTCAGCGACGGGCCGCGGTGCCCGGCTCTGCGTATTAGACATGGCGTCAATGTACTGACGGGTAGGGGGCGGGTACACCCCTCGTGCACCGATTTCTTTACGGAGGTGTCAGCAAGGGGTGTCCGCTGGGGCGCCGGGGGTTCAGCGCAGGGCGCCCACCTCGCGGCCCGTCGCCGTGCGGCCGGTCAGCTTCGTCCTGGCCCCCTGCCGGGTGGGCGCGGCGAGGACGTTGTCCGTGGCGCGGGCGCCGCCCGACGACGCGATCGACGTGACCTGCTTGCTCGCGGCGGCCACCACGTACCAGGTGCCGCCCCGCGACTTCCACAGCACGCCCGCGAGGACCAGCGGGTCCCGGCTGCCGCAGGCCGGGGTCCCCTCCGACTTCGCGGCGACCGCCGCCGTCGTCCCGCCGGGCGCCGTGAACAGGGCCAGCGTCCGCGCTCCGCCGCCCCGCCAGGTGTCGGCCCGCGCGCACGCCCAGTCCGCCGCGCCGCTGCCCTCGGGGAGCCGCTGGCGCGCGTACGCCCAGGAGTTGACGGTGCGCACGCCGTGCGAGCGTACGGAGGTGAGAGAGCACGCCGAGTGCTGCCAGTCGGCCGCGACCGCCTCGCGCGGCGCGCCGGGGCGGCCCGCCGTGAGATGCGCGGGCACGAGCTCGCCGAGGTCGGTGGAGAGGCGGGTGCCCGCGTCGTCCCGCAGGGCGAGCGCGTTCCACGACGCGCAGTCGCGGGCGAGCGCGGGGCTGGCGAACGGGGCCGTCACGCCGTCGGGGGCGCGGTCGAGCGGCATCGGCGCCGCCGACGGACTCAGCAGGTTCCGCACGGCGGCGCTCCGCACCCAGGGTGCGGTCAGATAGCGGACGTTGCCGTCGGCCCGGTCCACGACCAGGGCGCCGGCCTCCGGGCCCGTGGCGCCGTCCGCCCGTGCGAAGTCGAGCGCGGCGCCGCTCGTGCCGTCCTTCGGCTCCGCGTACCGCACGATGCGAAGACCGTCGTAGAACAGCACGATCCGGGCCTGGTCGACCTCGCCCGCGTACAGCAGCTGCGGGGGTCCGGGCGGGGCGCCGGCCTGGGTGCCCGGTGTCGCGGAGACCTGGACGGAGCCGCCCGGCCGCGCCCAGACCGCGAGGGCGCGCCGCAGCAGCGGCCGGTCGGCGGTCAGGGTGCCGCGCGCGGGCCACACCGAGAAGTCCGTACGGGCCGACGTCTGCCACGCCGTGGGCGGGACCCTCGTCAACTTGCCGGGATCCAGGGCGGCCAGGCCCGCCGGGTTCTGCGCGTACGCGGGCGCCGCGGCCCCCTCGGGGCCCCAGCCGCCGCCCGGCAGGCCGAGCAGCGCCCCGCACACCAGCGTCGCCGCGGCTGCCGCGATCACGGCCTTCACATGCTGCCTGCGCCGCATGAGGTCCGGCGGCCTGGCCTGGAGCGAGCACGGGTCGAACTCCGTCGACTCCAGGAGCGCGAGCGCGTCCTTCCCCGCCGGCATGGTCACGCCGTCCGCCTCGGCGAGCGCCGCGTCCGGGTCCTCGGCACCGGCCGCGCCCAGCATGTTCCGTACGGCGCTGTCGTCGAGCCGTTCGAGGCCGCGCAGGACGAACGCGGCGCGGCCGGGGCCGCTGAGCGCGGACAGCCCCTGGTCCAGGGCCAGTTCATCGGCCCCGCCCGAGCGCGGGAAGAGCCGCAGACCCCACACCTGGGGAAGCAGCGGAGGCAGTTGGGAGCGCCGGGGCCAGGCCCTGCGCCGCAGCGGGCGGCCGGCGTCGAGCGCGGTGCGCAGGACCCGGAGCCGTACGAAGCCGTAGCCCGGATCGCCGTTGCGCCCCTCGGCGGTGCGGGGCGCCGGGACGGCCGCCGCGTCGGCCGAGGCACGGGCGCGCGGCAGGGCGCGCTGGGTCAGGGAGTGCGCCGTGAGCACCCGGCGGTTGCGGCCGAGGCTGGGCGGGAGCACCAGGTAGGCGAGCCGGACGAGCCGCGGGTAGTGCTCGACGAGAGCGGCCTCGGCCTGCTCCACGTCGACGACCGGACCGGGACGGGGGACGACATCCTGTGACTGCACCTTCGACTGCACGTTCAGCTGAACGAGCGAATCGTCAGATGGTCACTTCACGGTGTCACACCGGCTCCGGCTCCGCTTCGACCAGCAGGCGGGCGTAATTCGCCATCGACCTCTGGTATCGGGGCAGATGGGGCGCCAGCGCGCCGAGGGCCAGCGACAGGCCCTCGCGGTCCCGGCCCAGGCTGGACAGGCACAACGCCAGCGTGGCGCGCACGGCGTCGTCCAACTCGTCGGAGGGCGCGTCGAGTTCGGGCGTGAGAAGGGCCACGCCTTCCTCGGGTCGGCCGATGTTGCGCAGGGAGCTGGAGAGCTGGATCTTCGCGCGGCGGCCCCGGTAGCCGGACAGGCCGAGCTTCAGGGCCTCCTGGTACAGCGGCACGGCCCGGTCCGAGTGGCCGGTCGAGTCGAAGGCGCTGCCGCGCTCGAACGGGCCGACCGGGCTGCCGTCCGGCAGTTCGGCGACGAGGTCGTCGATGACGGCGCGGAAGTCGCCCGCGGTGGACTCGTCGTAGTCGTCGATGCTCGCCCACGCCGCGGTCAGGCGTACTTCCCAGTCTTCGCTGCTCATCGGGTCACCTTGGCACGGATGTGCCCACGCGGCACAGGGGTTTCGCCGAGACCACGCGTCCCCGGGGTCCCATGCCACCCGCGCCCCGAGCCCTCGCCCCCCGCGTCACCCGGCCGTCAGCCGCTTCCGGATCCGCTCCACCGCCTCGTCCGGCACCTCGAGCCCCTCGCGCACGTACGTCTCGAAGTCCCCGTACTGCACCGCCACCTCGTCCTGCGCGGCGTGCAGGTACGACGCCCGTACGCCGATCAGCGCGAGCGCGATCTCCGGGTCGCCGCCCTGCGCGGTGAACCCCTCGACGAGCGGCGCGAAGGCCTCCCGTACCGCCGAGTTGACCGACAGGTACTCCGTCTCCAGGGCCGCCTGGTCCGCGCCGAGGAGCGTCAGAACGACCGTCGCGGCCCAGCCGGTGCGGTCCTTGCCCGCGGTGCAGTGGAAGAGCAGCGGGCCCGCGTCGGGGTCGGCCAGTTCGGTCAGGAGCGTGCGGTAGGCGGCCCGCGCGGACTTCGTGGAGACGAGGGCGCGGTAGGTGTCGGCGAAGAGCGACTCGGCGCGCCCGCCGCCGAGCTTCTCGTCGGCGAGCGCCGGGTCGGACAGGACATGCTTGAGCTGCGCGGCGGCGGGCGCGGCCCCGGTCTGGGCGATCTTGTCGGCGAGCGCGTCCGCGACCAGGACCTGGACGCCGTCGGGGACGTGGTCGGGGTAGGAGGCGCGCTCGCCGTTGGTGCGGAAGTCGACGATCGTGCGGATGCCGAGCGCGGTGAACGCCGGATCGTTCGCGGGGTCGAGCCGGTCGAGCTGCCCGGACCGCAGGGCGAGGCCCGGGCGTACGGTGCGTCCGCCGGGCAGCGGGATCCCGCCGAGGTCACGGAGGTTGGCGACGGTGGTGGCGGGGATCGGGGGCATCGGCGGGACTCCAGATGTCACAGCCGTGACCGGATTCACGGCTTATGTCCCGCCCATTCTGGCCCAGGGCCCGCTGCTACCCGAGCTGCCAGCCCCCGAACTCCACGGTGCCGCGCGCCCCACCGCCGCCGTTCGTCGCCGTCATGAACAGCCCCACGTCCTGCGTCGTCGCCGCCCCCGGCACCGCCACGGTCGCGACGGTCCGCCAGGTCGCCCCGTCGTCCGTCGAGCACTCACCCGTGTACGAGCCGCCGGACCGGGTCAGCCTGAGCGTGACCGGCGCCTTGATCCCGGTGATGCGCCGGTACGTGTCGAGCGTGCCGTCCCCGTTCGTGTCGTACGACAGCACGACCCCGTTGGACGGCGTCGCGGAGAGGTTCAGGAAGCCCGGGGAGCCGGGCGTCGCCAGGGAGTTGCGGACGATGAGGCCGGCCCGCGCCCACGGGCCCGTGGCGGCCTGCGCGGTCACCGTGACCTCAACCGAGGACCCGTCCGTGAAGGCGCCCTCGCGGTACGCCGAGCCGAACTCCGTGGTTCCCTTCCACAGGTCGGCGCCCGCCCCGTCGATCGCGTACCGGTCGCCCAACTGCCCGAAGACGGCGGCATTGCCGGTGACGGTCCGCCAGGCGCCGTCGAGCGGCCCGGCCTCGAAGAGCGTCCCCGCGTGGACCGACGTCACCCGGTCCTCACCCTGTGGCCCGTACCGCACGGTGAGCTCGTACGGCAGCGGGCGCAGTGGCCGGTCCAGGGGCGTGCCGGGAGCACTCGCCTGCCAGCGGACCGTGCCCGTGCCCGCGGGCGCGACGCTCGCCAGGGACGTGGAGCCCTCGGGCGCGGCATCGATGCCGGACAGCGTGAAGTCCACGCGCCCGGTTGCCCGCAGCCCGTTGACGTTGCGGAAAGCGGCCTCCACGCGCGCGTGCCCGCCGGGAGGGAACACCGTCGGCTGGGCGGTGACGGTCAGCGAGCCCTGGTAGGGCGCCCGCGCGAGCACGTCACGTACGCGCGTGGCCGTCTTGTACGCGTCCCCGATGGGCCGCAGCGGATAGTCCTTGCGCTCCACGGTCCACGGCTCCTCGAACGCGAACCAGTCGACGGCCGCGGGCGCCGACCCCGTGGCCAGCGCGTCCTCCAGGGCGTTCAGCCACTTCTGCCAGCGCGGCACGTAGAAGTCGGACATCAGGCCGTGCCACTCGCGGTTGGCGTACTCGTGCAGGCTTCCCGGGTCGGACGTGGCGCGGTCGCCCCACACCGTGATGAGCACCTTCGCCGTGCGCTCGAACTCGGCGCGCTCGGCGTCGCTCGTCGCGAGCCGCCGCGCGTCGTCGATCCACGGCCCGAGCAGGAACGCCGGATGCGTTCCCGTCACGTCGTCGGACAGCCGCATCAGCTTCAGCCACAGCGTCGCCAGGCGCCGGAAGGCGTCCCGGTCCTTCCTCGCGTACGCGGCCCGCAGCTGCGGCAGGAGCTGGCGCGAGCGGTGTGCGAGCGCCTGCCGCGCCACGTCCACCAGGTCGTACTTGTACGCGGCGGAGCTCCGCAGTCCGCCGGCCACACCGAGCAGCCCGCTCAGGGCCGCGTCGAAGCGGCCCGGGTCGTAGGCCAGGGCGCGGGGCGCGTACTCGGCGGCCCGGTTCGCGGCCAGGTCGGGACGGGCACAGAACAGCGAGTCGTGCGCGTCGCTGCGCTCCACCGCCGTGTGCTGGTACGCGGTGTCGTGCAGGGCGCGCCAGGCGGCCCGAGCGTCCGCGTCCCGGGCTCCGTAACGGAAATCGGCGTACCCGGAGAACCAGGCCGCCCGGTCCACCTTGCCCTCGGTCCAGGCGAGTTCGGAGAACAGCTCGAAGGCGGCCGGGTCGCGGTCGGTGCCCTCCGGCATGAAGGCCGTGCCGGCGAGCGCGCTGCCCGGCTTGTCGCGCCACGCGAAGAACTTCTCGTTCCAGATGTGCGCGCGGGCGCCGATGGTGGTCCGCCCGCCGAAGTTCGGGATCGTGCCGAAGGCGTAGGGCGTGCCGCCCCAGTCCTTCTCGCGGTCGGTGACGGTCGTGAAGCGGTCGGAGACGCCGTCGACGATCAGCATGCGCTTCTTGTCGATCGCGTCGATGAGCGCGGGCAGCGGGTTGGCCTCCCAGCCGAGAATCACCCACGTGGCTCCCGGGTGCGCCTTCTGCAGGGCCTTCTCGACGCCGCGCGCCGCGTCCGGCACGGGCACGTCACCGGCCGTGCCGCCCTCGTGCAGCAGGTCCATCTTGAAGTGCCCGGCCGCGCCGAACAGGTCCCGCTGATGTCCGTAGAAGGAGGCGGCGACGTCGGCGAAGGACTGAGTGCGCGGGTCGAGCCAGTCGGGCCGGTCGAAGCCGTGCCAGGTGCCCTGCGGAACGATGTGCGCGTCGCCGCCGTTGCGCTCCACGAAGCCGTGGGGGACGTGCCCGTAGTAGCCGGGGAACACGGGCGACATGCCGAGCTCGCGCAGCCTGTCCGTGATCCTGCGGCCCAGTTCGACGCGCTTCGCGATGAGTTCGGGCGACAGCGGTCCGCCGTACCCCGACAGGTTCTGCAGGAGCCACCACGGCTGGTGCGTGGGCGCCGGCAGCCAGGCGCGCGACTCCGCGTCGCTGTACCCGAAGTCCTTCAGGACGCGCTCGTACACGGCCTCCGTGCCCGCGATGACGAGGACCTCGTTGCACCCGTGCAGCGCGAGGACGTCGATCATCCGCTCCCAGTACGGCCAGTCCGCGTACGGCGCGGTGTAGCCGTCGTTCGTGTCGTTGAGGGCGAACCGGTGGGGGAGCGCGGTCGATCTCTCCAGCGGGCGCGGGGGCGCCGGCAGGGTCTTCGGCAGGTCGAGCTGGCTGCCGTTCCACGCGATGTGCGCCCCGCAGACGTACTTGAGATACCAGTGAACCCCCGCGAGCATCACGGCCGGTGTCGTGCCGGCCACTTCGAGGCTCCCCCGCGTGCCCGTCACCCGGAACCGGTCGCCGCCGTCCTGCGGGGAGAGGAACCTGAGACGGAACTGGTCCGAGTGACCCGGGAGCAGTCTGTTGAGTGCGGAGCGTACGGGAGCCGTATCGAAGGCAGGGCCCTCGGCGGCGTGAGCCGTGACGGGGAACCCTGCGGCGGCTCCCAGGCCGATGGCGCCGGCGGTGCCGAGGACGGAACGTCGCGACGGTGCGGTCATAGGTGTGCCCCCTGCGTCGGATGGTGCGGCGCACGGTAACCCTGTGACCCCCCTTGCTCAACGCTGTGCACGGAGCTGGCGAATTCGTGTCGCCGCACGGGACGGAAGGAAACGATGGGAATGACGCGACGCATGCGGCGCATATGGGCGACCGGGGCGATGGTCTCGCTGGCGGTCCTGACCGGCTGCGGATCGAGCGCCGACGGCGTGCCGAAGACCGCGACCGGCAGCCTGGAACAGCTCGCCGCCAAGGCGAGGTGCAGGCCCGACATCCAGACGGACGCCGACGAGCTGCGCCAGGCCACCTGCGGCGACGGCCGGGACCGCTACATCCTCGCCACCTTCGCCACCGACCGCGGCCAGGCCGAGTGGCTCGACCAGGCCGACGACTACGGCGGCACGTATCTGATCGGCCGCCGCTGGATCGCCGTCGGCGCCGACAAGGCGGTCAAAGCGCTGCGCGGCCGGCTCGGCGGGACCGTGGAGAAGTCCTCCTCGCACCACTCGGGGAGTAGCGGTGGCGGGGGTCACGAGGAGGACGGGCACTCCGGGCACTGACGGTCACCGCGCGAGCTGACCGCGCAGCAGTCGACGGGGGGGTCAGGCCGTCAGGTACAGCGCTGACCCCGGTTGATGCAGTTCGCGACGCGCTTCATCAGGCCCTCGTCGAAGACGTTGATGAAGTCGCCGTGGTCGGTCACGGGCTTGTGCAGCTGCTCGGGGAACGAGTCGACGGCGAAGCCGGGGCCGGGCGGGACGTCGTACACGATGCGCTGCTGCAGCTGGGGGATCGCCTGGAAGCCCTGCGGGCAGGCGCCGCTGGCCGGGTCGGCGAAGGCCACGTGCGTACGGTGGTTGGCGCTGTCGGTGTTGCGCCCGTCCCAGCAGCTCTGGAACTTGAACGACCGCACGACCTTGCTGCCCTCGGGGCAGATCGGGTACTTGTCCTTGAGCTGGCGGTCCTCGAAGCCGGTGCAGCTCCAGGACGCGTTCGCGTTCGCGTCGCCGTTGGTGAAGGCCTTGGCGTCACCGGTGATGATGCGCAGGAACCGCGGCATGGCGACGACCTTGCCGGTCGGATTTCCCACGAACTTCAGCGTGACCGAGGCAGGTGTCTGGATCTCGCCGACATTCTGGTCCTTGCCGCCGCCGTCGGCCTGCGCGTCGTTCTCGTCCTTTCCGTTCTGGAGGCGCAGAACAGGCCAGTAATAGGTCGACTTGTCGCCCTGATTGCGACAGCTCGTGTCGCCATTCGCAAGATCGTCGTCACTGGCGAAGGCGTCGTTCGCCTGATTTCCCACGTAGTCGTGCATATGGTGCGCGCCATTGCTCACACCGGGCGCCACGATGACGTTGTCGGGATTGAACTTGCCGTTCTCGTTCCGCCCGCATTTCGTGGTGAACGTGCCGCGGGAGGCGGCCCGCTGGTTGGGCGGCGTCTTCACGTTGGGCTGGACGGAGTTGATGTCGACGAAGTCGGAGGCGTCGGGGCCGTTGCCGTTCTGCTGACCGCCGCCCTGCCCGCCGTCCTGTCCGCCACCCTGCTGACCGCCGTCTCCTTGCTGGCCGCCGTCCTGTTGGCCGCCGTCTGCCTGACCGCCGTCCGCGGGCGCGGACGGCGCGGCGGAGCCGGCCGGGGGGCTGCCGTCGGTGCCGGCCGACCTGGCCGTGCAGGCCGCGAGGTCCTTCATGCCCTCGGGGGCCGTGCCGCCGGCCCGGCTGATCTCCAGGCCGATCCGGTCGATGAGGGTCGAACGCCGCTCCTTCAACGGCTGCAGAATGCTGTTCTGTACGAACTCCGGATCCCGCGCCGCAGCGTCCCGCGAGGCCGCGAGGCGCTGGTACGACTCGGTGATCTGGCTGTCCATCGTGGCCAGTTCGCCGTCGACCTCCGACCGCGCGGCGTCCGGCACGTCGGAGAGCCCGTTGCCCACGTCGGGGCAGTCGATGGTGGCGACCTGCTGCTGTTGCTGCTGCGCGCCGTCGCCGCGCTGCGCCGGGTTCTCCTCGTGGGCGGACGCGTAGACGTTCACCGCGACCAGCCCTCCTCCACCCAGGAGCAGTGCGGCCGACGCGACCGTCATGCGCGTCGCGAGTGACGAGCGCCGTTTTCGTGATGTGCGTCCCATGGAGCTACGTACGCAACACACGGGCCCCTTGTTCAAAGAGAGCACCGGTGATTTCCCGGCGGAATCTCAACGGCCCTGATCCAGATAGGCGATGACGGCGAGAACCCGCCGGTTGTCGTCGTCCGACACCGGAAGTCCCAGCTTCAGAAAGATATTGGAGGTGTGTTTCGCGATCGCCCGTTCCGTGACGACGAGTTGGCCCGCGATGGCCGCATTCGACCGGCCCTGCGCCATGAGTTCCAGAACCTCCATTTCGCGCGGTGTCAGACCGCCGAGCGGCGCGTCGGCGGCCCGCCGCGAGAGGAGTTGCTGGATCACCTGCGGGTCCATCGCGGTCCCGCCCGCGGCGACCCGGCGCACCGCGTCGATGAACTGGTCCGCGTCGAACACCCGGTCCTTCAGCAGATAGCCGATCCCGCCGTTCCCGTCGGCGAGCAGCTCGCGCGCGTACAGCTGCTCCACGTGCTGCGACAGGACGAGGACCGGCAGCCCTGGCCGCGCCCGCCGCGCGGCCAGTGCACACTGCAGCCCCTCGTCCGTGTGCGAGGGCGGCAGCCGTACGTCGACGACCGCGACGTCCGGCTCCAACTCGGCCAGCGCCTTGGTCAGTTCGGGCCCGCTCTCGACGGCCGCGGCGACCTCGAAGTCGTACGCCTCCAGCATCCGGACCAGGCCGTCGCGGAGCAGGAAGAGATCTTCGGCTAGGACAACGCGCAAGGAAGCTCCATCGTCACCATGGTCGGACCGCCGGCGGGGGAGCTGACGGCGAGGACGCCGTCGAATGTACCGAGCCGGCGCTCGATCCCGCTCAGCCCCGACCCCGCCCCGATACTCGCCCCGCCTTTGCCGTTGTCGGTGACGGAGATCCGCAGCATGCCCGTCGCCCCGGTGTGGTGCACGTCGACCCAGATGCGGTCGGCCCCCGAGTGCTTGACGGCGTTCGTGAGGACCTCGCTGACGGCGAAGTACGCCGCCGACTCGACGGGCGCCTCGGCGCGGCCCGGCAGGTCCACGTCGACGTCGGTGGCGACCGGCAGCCGCAGCGCGAGCGCCTGCACCGCGTCACCGAGGCCGCGCTCGGCGAGGACCGGCGGATGGATGCCGCGGACCAGGTCGCGCAGCTCGGTGAGGGCGTCGGCGGAGGACCTGCGGGCCTGCGCGAGCAGCTCCTTGGCCTTCT
Source organism: Streptomyces sp. NBC_01445 (assembly GCF_035918235.1). Lineage (NCBI taxonomy): Bacteria > Bacillati > Actinomycetota > Actinomycetes > Kitasatosporales > Streptomycetaceae > Streptomyces > Streptomyces sp. NBC_01445. The sequence continues at coordinate 7,124,787 of NZ_CP109485.1, forward strand.
GCGGGTTCTTCTCGATCAGCGTCTCGATCGTGCCGAGGTCCATGCCCATGGCGACGAGGCGGGCCTGCGCGCCGTCGTGCAGGTCGCGCTCGATGCGGCGCAGCTCCGCGGCCGAGGTGTCGACCGCGTCGCGCCGCGTCTGCGTCAACACCTCGACGCGGGCGGCCAGTTCGCCCTCGTCCGGGGTGAGGACGGCCCGGGTCAGCTGGAAGTGGGCGCGCAGCAGCGCAGGGGCAGTGAAGTAACCGGCCACGAGGAGCGCGCTGGCGAGGCCGGCGGCCTCGAACGCGGAGCCCTGGCCGCTGATGGGCACGAACCCGTACCACCAGCCGACGTACGTGCCGTCCGTGAAGACCCGCCACAGGCCGGCCGCGAGGGCGTACCCCTCCAGCGGATAGAAGACGACCGCGGCCGGCAGGAGCGCGGTCACGAACCCGGCCGTCATGTCGACGAGCAGCCACAGCAGGTCCCGCCATGTCGCCGGGTCACCGAGCATCAGCCTGCAGCGCTCCGCCTGCCCGACGAGTCCGGTCCGGACGTCGGCGGGGAAGGGCCGGTACAGCGCCGGGACGCGGATCCCGTACCACTCGGCGGCGAGGACGCGCCGACGGTTCGCCCAGGACCTGACCAGGGAGAGCACGGCAGGCGTGGTGAGTACGCCGACGCCCAGGACGACGAACACGATCGACAGGACGGACAGCACGAAGAGGGTGAGCGACCCGGCGAACCCCACGACTGCGAGCGCGAGGCCACGCGCCCCCGCCACCAGGGCGCGGCGCGCCCGTCCGCCGAACGCACTCGACGCGTCCATCCCGCTCTCCGTCCACCGCCCGACCCGTACGCCCCCAGTCTCCCCGGCCGGGGCCGTACGGGGCATGGGGCCGGGCACCCGTCCGGGGGTGTATCTGGCACCACCCCAGGGCCTCCTGGGCTTCAGCCCGCCAGGACCTTCGCCTCCGTCGCCGGGTCGAGGCCGAGCACCGGCCGGTCCGGGCGCTGCGGGGCCTTCCCGCCGATGGACTCCAGCCAGGCCCAGGTGTCGGCGACGGTCTCCTCGACGGGCCGGCAGCGCAGCCCGGCCGCGACCGCCTTCGCCACGTCAGCGCTGTGCAGCGCGGCATGCATGTCACCGCCCGGCGGCACCCACACCGGCAGCTGCATCCACGGCTCGATACCCGCAGCGGCGATCACCTCGGGAGCGGTCCAGCGCAGGTCGGCATCGCCCCCGGTGGCCCGGATGCAGGCGTCGAGCAGCCCGCCCATGGTCGTGTGCCCGGAGGGGCTGATCACGGTGTACGGGCCGCTCAGTCCGGTCTGTGCCGCATCGAGGATCCAGGCGGCGAGGTCGCGTACGTCGATGTACTGGAGCGGCAGTTCGCGGGGGCCGGGTGCGAGCACGGGGCCGCCCCGCGCGATCCGCCCCAGCCACCACGGGAGCCGGCCGATGTTCTCGTACGGGCCGAGGATCAGCCCGCACCGCACGAGCAGCGCACGCCCGGCGCCGAACGCTTCGACCGCCGCGAGCTCACCGCCCCGCTTGTCCCGCGCGTAGTCCGTCCGTTCCGCGTCGGGCGAGGCACCGTCGACGACCGGGGCGTCCTCGGTGTAGCCGGGCGGGGGCGCCCACGTGTACACGGACGAGGTCGACACGTATATGTAGCGGCCCGCGCGCCCTGCGAGCAGCCGGGCGGAGTCGCGGACCACGCGGGGCGCCGCCCCCCAGGTGTCCACGACGACGTCCCACTCGCCCTCGCTCTCCGCGAGCGCGGCGAGCCCGCCGTCCGCGGTGCGGTCCCCGTGCAGGGACCGCACCCCTTCGGGCGCCGCGTGCTGCCCGCGGTGGAAGACCGTCACGTCCCAGGACCTGGCGACCGCGGCCTCCACCACTGCGCGCCCCACGAATTCCGTACCGCCGAGAACCAGAAGTTTCATGCCGGTGACTCTGCCTGCTCGGGACGCGTCAGGGAATCCGTTTCTGCCCGTGGGAGAACTGTTCGGCCGGCGACGGCCGACGGACGGCGCTCCGCTTGACGGTCAACGCGCGGCCGGCGGGGCGTACTTGTAGCCGACCCGCCGCACCGTCTGGATCACCTGACGGTGCTCGGCCCCGAGCTTGCGCCGCAGCCGCGCGACATGGACGTCGACCGTCCGTCCGTCGCCCACGTGCCCGTAGCCCCACACCGTGGTCACGAGCTGGTCGCGGGTGTGCACCCGGTGCGGATGCGCGACGAGGTGCGCGAGCAGCTCGAACTCCAGGTAGGTCAGGTCGAGTTGGCGCCCGTCGACCTGCGCGGTGCGCTGTGTGCCGTCGATGCGGACGAGCGCGTCGGTGGCGGTGGCGGTGGCGGTGGCGGTGATGGCGGTGTCGCTGTCCTGCGGCGCGGCGTCGGGCCGCCGCCCGGGCTCGTCGGGCACCGGGAGCAGCGGCTGCTGGTCCGCCGGTACGAGGACCAGGTAGCCGATCATCGGGGGCCGGCCCGGCAGTGTGGGCAGGGTGTGCGGCGGAGCGGGCAGCCAGGTCGCGCCCGGCGGCAGGAAGTCCGCGACATCGACCACCTCGTCCCGGTCGACCGCGCGCAGCCGGTGGCGGCCGGAGACGGCGGGGGAGGGGGCGGAGGTCACAGAGGAAGCGGTGGTGAAGGAACGGGTGTTCGCCATGAGTGGTCAACTCTTTCGCGCGAGGAGTCATCGAGATCGTCGAGAACTGCGAGGTCGCAGAAGGACCTACGTCGTGCGCGCGGGCCGAACGCCGGGGTGGACCGGCTTTAGAGGGCCTGCGCGTTCTCCGCGCGGCAACACACCCGGTCGAAGTCGTGGTGCTGACGGGAAGGCCAGAAGGGCTCGAGGTCGTGGCGACCCGTCGCGGTGTTGTGGAAGCTGGCCATGGCTCCATTGAAGCAGACGGGGTCGCGGGGCAGGACCCCCCTCTCACCGGTCGGACGGCACCTTGGCGTGAACTTGACGCTGTCCGAGTGCGCGGCGACGCGAAGGGCGCCCACCGGACCGGTGGGCGCCCTTCGGGAATCAGGTGCCGCGGATCAGACCTGGCCGGCCTTCTCCAGAGCGGTGCAGCAGGTGTCGACGATCAGACGCGTCACGACGTACGGGTCGACGTTCGCGTTCGGACGGCGGTCCTCGATGTAGCCCTTGCCGTCCTTCTCGACCTGCCACGGGATGCGGACCGAGGCACCGCGGTCGGAGACGCCGTAGCTGTACTCGTTCCACGGGGCGGTCTCGTGCAGACCCGTCAGACGGTCGTCGATGCCCGCGCCGTAGTTCTTGACGTGGTCCATCGGCTTCGAGCCCTCGCCGAGCGACTCGCACGCGGTGATGATCGCCTCGTAACCCTCGCGCATCGCCTTCGTGGAGAAGTTGGTGTGCGCGCCGGCGCCGTTCCAGTCGCCCTTGACCGGCTTCGGGTCGAGGGTCGCGGAGATGTTGAAGTCCTCGGCGGTGCGGTACAGCAGCCAGCGGGCCACCCACAGCTGGTCGGAGACCTCGAGCGGGGCGAGCGGGCCGACCTGGAACTCCCACTGGCCGGGCATGACCTCGGCGTTGATGCCGGAGATCCCGAGGCCCGCCTTGAGGCAGTTGTCCAGGTGCGCCTCGACGACGTCACGGCCGAAGATCTCGTCCGCGCCGACACCGCAGTAGTAGCCGCCCTGCGCGGCCGGGAAGCCGCCCACGGGGAAGCCGAGCGGGCGCTCGCCCTCGAAGAACGTGTACTCCTGCTCGATGCCGAAGATCGACTCCTGCGCGGCGAACTGCCCCGCGACCTCGGCGAGCGCGGCACGCGTGTTGGACTCGTGCGGCGTCATGTCGATGTTCAGGACCTCGCACATGACGAGGATGTCGTCGCCGCCGCGGATCGGGTCCGGGTAGGAGGCGACGGGACGCAGCACGCGGTCGGAGGCGTGGCCCTTGGCCTGGCTGGTGCTCGAACCGTCGAAGCCCCAGATCGGCAGCTCTTCGAGCGCCGGCGCGGAACCCGCGATGATCTTCGTCTTCGAACGGAGCTTGGCCGTCGGCTGGGTGCCGTCGATCCAGATGTACTCAGCCTTGAACGTCACGGGGCCACATCCTTCGGGTGGGTCTGTACGGCGCAGTCATGTGCGGGTGCGGCGCCTCGGTGTGCTGCTCCGCAGACTGTCAACAGGGGATTTCCCGTCCGTTGCCCATATGTGAACCCCGTGTTACCCGGGCCCTCCTGTGGCCGGAGTCACGTTTCTCCGGACAGCCCCGGCCCGCGCACGTCATGGGGGCACGCGCGCGGGCCGGGGCTGTAGGCCCGGTGGGCCTGTGAGGTCAGCCCACCTTCTCTATACGTGCGTTGCGGATGAGGAATTTGCCCGGTTCGCGGACCTGCTCGAACGCCGAGTTGTTCAGCAGGACGCAGCTCCCGGAGACGGATGTGACCTCGACGGACGTGGACTTGCCGTTGTCCAGGTTGGTGACCTTGAGCTTCGTCCCGGCGGGGAACTGCCCGCTGGACGCGGCGGGCGCGCCGCCCTCACCGGACAGCGTCACGGTCGAACCGGCACAGACCTGCTCACCGGCGGCGTCCCCTCCTGCGTCACCGGCGCCGCCGGCCGCGTCCGTGGGATCTGGTTCGGCGGTGACGGTGTCCGGCGGCGCGGCGGTCACCGTCTCCATGCCGCCGGCCGCATCATCGGAACCGGCGCCGGCGGCGTCATCAGCACCGGCTCCCGCTCCGGCGGCGTCATCAGCACCGGCCCCGGCTCCGGCCTGCGCCCCGTCCCCGGCCTCGCAGCCGGATGCCGCCTCCTTGCGCCGGATCTCCGCGATGACCGCTTCCCGGTTGGCGATGCGGGCCTCGGACTGCGCGTCCGGGGCGGCCCGCTGCCCGTCGATGAACTTCTGGTTGTTGGCGATCGCGGTCTCCAGGCCCTGGCAGACCTGGGCGTTCTGCGCGACCGGCGCCGCATTGCCCGTACTCGCGAGAGCGAAAGCCGCCCCACCGGCGACGAGGGCCGCGCTCACGGCGAGCGCGGCCTTCTTCCGGGGGCCCATCCTTCTCCTGCGGGACATGTCCGCCTCCTGTCGTCGTTACGAACGTCGGTGCGCGCACCGTTACGTACGGGTAACTGGAGGGCGGAACTCAACTGACCCAGGGGAAGCTCAAGTAACGTACGTCACACGAGAGTTGGGACCGCGGGTGAGCCCCTCGCGTCTCAGTGGCGTCCGAGCGCGTCCCGGACCGCGTCCTCGCTGCGCGCCACCACGGCCGTACCGTCCTCCGCCGTGATGATCGGCCGCTGGATGAGCTTCGGGTGCGCGGAGAGCGCCGCGATCCACCGGTCGCGCGAACCCGCGTCCCGCGCCCAGTCCTTCAGGCCGAGCTCCTTCGCGTCGGCCTCCTGCGTCCGTGTGATGTCCCACGGTTCGAGCCCGAGCCGCTCCAGAACGGCGCGGATGTCGTCCTCGGACGGCACGTCCTCCAGGTAGCGCCGCACCGTGTAGTCGGCTCCCTCCGCGTCGAGCAGGGAGAGCGCGCTGCGGCACTTCGAACAGGCGGGGTTGATCCAGATTTCCATGGGGCCAAAGGTACGGGAAAGGCCTTGTGGCCAGCGGCTATTGTCAGTGCCCGGCAGTAGAATTGAGGCAGTGTTCGAGGGAGCGACCGGGGCCGCGGAGGGCCTCGGAAGGTCTCCCTCCCGCGACAGGAGGATGTCTGTGCCCGCTGCCGCACCGATGCTGATCGACCTGCCCTGCAAGCCACTCGCGAAGAAGGCCCTGCCCGCGGGACGGCCGCGTGACTGGTACATCACGCACAACCGCCGCCTCAAGGCCATGCGCCTCGCGATCGCCCTGCTCGACTCGGGCGTCTACCTCCCGAACCAGGCCCACAACCGGACGATACGGAGCACGGCGGAGCGCGTCGGTATCCACCCGCCGTCGGACACCACCTGCCACATGGTGCGCGCGCTGATGCGCTACAGCCGCTGACAGCCATGTGCGCCGCCCGCCCGTTGTCCGGCTCAACGGGCGGGCGGCGTAAGGCAGTTCACTCACTTCCTGGCCGGGTCCTGGCCCGCCAGCTCCTTCTCCAGAGGTGTACGGAAGCGGGGGGTGACCCGCGCCTCGCCCACCCACTCCTGGAGCCTCGCGGCCGACGCCTCGACGGCGGCCGCGCCCTCCCGGCCGACGTCCGCGAGCAGCCGCCACCGGACGACGCCGTCCCTGCCCTGCGCCCACCCGCCGGCGATCCGCCCGTCCCACCACACGGTCGGGCCGATGTTGCCCGCCCCGTCGAAGAGCGGCGCGCGCAGCTCCGGCGGCAGATACCAGTCGCGCTGCTGCCAGCCCATCGGGCTCGGGTCGAGACCGGGGAGCAGGGCCGCCCACGGCTCGGTGTCGGCGGTGACCGGCTCGACGGCGTCGGGAAGCACGAACCCGGCTCCCTCGTCCAGCTCCACCTCGACCGCCCCGACGGCCGCGAGCGCCCTGCGGACGTCGGTGACCTTCCATCCCGTCCACCACTTCAGGTCGGCCTCCGTGGCCGGACCGCACGAGCCGAGCCGGCGCCGGAGCAGCTCCGACTGAGCCTCGACCACGGGGAGTTCGGGATGCGCGGGCATGAGCGCCCATCTGAACTGGCTGGACGTCCACGACCCGCGGGGCCGCCCGCGCACGACGCGCCCCTCCATGCCGAGGACCCGCAGCAGCCGCGTCGAGATCGACTGCCACGCCTCGTACTTCTTGCCCGGCGCGTACAGCAGCTGCGTACGCAACCGCGGCTCGTCCTCGGCGAGTTCCGCGGCGGTCGCCTCGCCGCGGGCCCCGATCGCCGCCAGCGTGCCCGCCTCGACGTCCGCGAGCCACGCCGCATCGTGCTCGCTGCCCGCCTCCAGGTGCTTGACGAAGGAGGCGCGCTCCCGCGCGGCGACCGCCACACCCGTCGACGCGTGCACCACCGCGGTGAGCGTGGCGGGGAACACGAACACCGTGTGCCGCATGCCGTGCATCCGCACCAGGGAGCGGTCCGTATACAGGGCGCGCTCCACGTCGGCGACCGTCTTCGGCGGGTCCCGCAGGCGCGCGCCCACCGCCAGATACACGGTGGCCGGGTCCGTGCCGTGCAGCGCCACGAGCGACCCGGCGACCTCCTCGGCGGAGCCGGCCCGCGCGGCGGGCGCGAGCCGTTGCCCGGCCGCGAGCCTGGCCCGCCGCTCCGGCGCCCCGATGTGCCGCCGCCGACCACTCACAAGGACCTCCCAGGGCTGTTCGTCCGACCGTGCCCCCATCCTGCCCGGGCTCCCTGGCTCCTTCACCTGTTTGCCGTACCCGGCATGCCGCCCGGGCCCCGGCCGCCTTCACTGAGGTGACGGCAGCGGAACGGGCAGCGGGAGGCGTGATGTCGGGACATGGCATACGGGGCGCGGGGGCCGGGCTGCTCGTGGCGGCGGTGCTGCTCGCGGCGGCCGGCTGCTCGGACAGCGACACCAGCCCCTCCGACACGGTGTCCAAGGCCGCGTCCGCCGCGTCGTCCGTGGCGTCCCGGGGCGGTGACGTGGTCGCCTCCGCCACCGCGAAGGCGCAGGAAGAACTGGACCGCGTCAAGGGCGGCGTGAACGCCAAGGGCGACATCGGCCTCGGCGACGTGGCGAAGGACGGCGACCGGATCACGGTCCCTGTCACCGCCACCAACACCTCGGACTCCCAGGCGTCGTACGCGGTACAGGTCAACTTCCGCGACAGCGGCGGCAACCTCCTCGACACGGTCGTGGTCACGGTCGACGACGTGGACAAGGGCAAGTCCAAGAAGGCGACGGCCCGCAGCAACCGCACCCTCACCGGCGACGTGAAAGCGGACGTCGGCAGAGCGCTACGGCACTAGCCGTGACCGCCCCCGCAGGCCACGCGGACGGTACCGCATGACCACCCCCCAGGCCCGGGCGGCCCTGGGAAAGGAGGCCCGCAAGCGCGCGTCACGCTCCTCGCACGGGGCGTGGATCCCCTCCGCCGACCGCACCGACCCCGTCGTCGTACTGGAACGGCAGGCGGCCGACCGCGTCGCCGAACTGCTGCCCATCCGGTACGGGCGGATGGCGGCCTCCCCGTTCGCGTTCCTGCGCGGCGCCGCCGCCGTCATGACCGGCGACCTGGCCACCCAGCGCGCCACCGGCCTCACCGTCCAACTCTGCGGCGACGCCCACCTGTTGAACTTCGGTCTCTTCGCGTCGCCGGAACGGTCCCTGCTCTTCGACGTCAACGACTTCGACGAGACCAGCCCGGGCCCCTTCGAATGGGACGTGAAGCGGCTGGCCGCGAGCGTGGCCGTCGCCGCCCGCGACAACGGGCACACCGACACCCAGGCCCTCGGGTCGGCCCGCGCGGCCGCCGCCGCGTACCGCACCGCGATGCGCCGGCTCTCCGAGATGGGCGAACTCGCCGTCTGGTACGAGCACATCAATGCGCACCAGTTGCTGCCCCTCATCCGCTCCGGCCGCAGCCGACGCCGCGTCCAGGCGACCCTCGCCCACGCCACCCGCCGCACCAGCCTCCACGCGCTGGGCAAGCTCACCGAGGTCGTCGACGGGCACCGCCGCATCGTTCGGGACCCGCCGCTCCTCGAACCGGCGAGCACCCCCGACACGGCCACGGTGCGCAAACTGTTCGGCGACTACCGCTCCACCCTCGCCGAGGAACGCCGCCGTCTCCTCGACCGCTACCGCTTCGTCGAGGCCGCCCGCAAGGTCGTCGGCGTCGGCAGCGTCGGCACCCGCTGCTTCGTCGTGCTGCTCGAAGGGCGCGACGCCGACGACCCGCTGTTCCTCCAGATCAAGGAGGCCACTCGGTCCGTCATCGAGGAATACCAGCCGCACGGCCCGTACGTGCACCCGGGCCACCGCGTCGTCGCGGGCCAGCGCCTGCTCCAGGCCTCCGGTGACATCTTCCTCGGCTGGATGACCGGCCCCCAGAGCCGCGCCTTCTACTGGCGTCAGCTGCGCGACATGAAGGGCGCCGCCGACGTCGCAGGCCTCGGCCCGGACGATCTGCGCGCCTACGCCGAACTGTGCGGCACCGCACTGGCCCGCGCCCACGCCCGCTCGGGCGACCGCATCGCCATCTCCGGCTACCTCGGCCGCGCCGACATCTTCGACCGCGCTGTGGCCGACTTCGCGCTGCGCTACACCGACCAGAACGCCGCCGACCACACGGCCCTGCGCAGGGCGGCGTCGGAGGGCCTGATCACGATCGCTCCGGGCGTCTGAGAACGCCGGTACGGCCGCCCCCGGACGGGAGCGGCCGCACCAACAGGACCGTACGGATGTGTCAGGCCCCGTTCGAGGCCTCCTGTGCCGCCGCCTCACCCTTGGCCGCCTTCAGCGCCGCCCGCAACTGCTCCTCCTCCTCGTTGCTCAGCGAGGTCTGGACGAGCTGACCGCCGAACGACGCGATCTGGGGGATGACCTTGTCCGGGGCGGCCTGCTTCACCAGGACGAACAGCGCGGCGGCACCGGGCTGAAGGTTCTGGCTCAGCTCCTTCATGAAGTCGTCGTTGATGCCGGTGTCGGTCGCGGCACCACCGGCGGCCCCGGCCGCGGCACCGACGGCCGCACCGAGCAGCGGCACGAGGAAGAGCAGCCCGATGACACCGCCCCACAAGGCCCCGCCGGCCGCACCCGTCGCCGTGTAGTTCACGGCCTGATGCAGCTTGATCTTCCCGTCCTCGCGCCGCTCGACGACCACGATGTCCTCGAGTTCGACGAGGTGCTGCTTGGCCAGATCGAGCATTTTCTCGCGCACCTGATTGGCCGTGGCGAGGTCGTTGTAGGCGACGACGAACAGATTGCTCATACGGCACTCCTCGGAAGTCTGTGCAACTTCGCCCGAGTTTATGAGCGTTTATGGCAGTGCGCAGAACGAAGCCGCCCTTCCGCCGGGAGGCGACGGGCGCCAGGCTGCGGTCCATGAACAGCAACGGACAAGGCTGCGCCGCCGACGACGAGTGGCACTCCTGATGAGCGGCTCCGGACTCCTTGTGGCAGGGCTGGCGCGGCTCTTCGAATCCGGCGCCGACTGGGACGTCCTGTGGTCCGCGCTGCTCGGAGCCGCCACGGCAGCCGCGATCGGCTTCCCGTTCTCCGCAGCCCTGTGCAGTCCCCCGTAGATGGGCCCATCCCGTCCGCATGTCGTGCAAGGAGCGTCTGGCAAAGGGCCGTTCCGAGGAGCCTTCGGCGCTCGGGCGGCGGGACCGCGCCCGTCGGGGCCTGAGTGGTACCCACAGAAAGGCCGTCGGCCGTGCCTTCCGGAAGCGGAAGAGCACGGCCGACGGCCCACAGACGGCCCAGGAGAGCGGAAGCCCGCTCTGACCTGTGGCGTTCTTAGATGTCGAAGTAGAGCTCGAACTCGTGCGGGTGCGGGCGCAGCTGGATCGGGGCGATCTCGTTCGTGCGCTTGTAGTCGATCCACGTCTCGATCAGGTCGGGGGTGAAGACACCGCCGGCCAGAAGGTACTCGTGGTCCGCCTCGAGGGCGTCGAGGACCGCGGGGAGCGAGGTCGGGACCTGCTGGACGTTCGCGTGCTCCTCGGGAGCCAGCTCGTACAGGTCCTTGTCGATCGGCTCGGCCGGCTCGATCTTGTTCTTCACGCCGTCGAGGCCGGCCATCAGGAGGGCCGAGAAGGCGAGGTACGGGTTCGAGGACGGGTCCGGCGCGCGGAACTCGACGCGCTTGGCCTTCGGGTTCGAGCCCGTGATCGGGATGCGCATCGCGGCGGAGCGGTTGCGCTGCGAGTAGACCATGTTGACCGGCGCCTCGAAGCCCGGGACCAGGCGGTGGTACGAGTTCACCGTCGGGTTCGTGAAGGCGAGCAGCGACGGGGCGTGCTTCAGGATGCCGCCGATGTAGTAGCGCGCCATGTCCGAGAGGCCCGCGTAGCCCTGCTCGTCGTAGAAGAGCGGGTCGCCGTTCGCCCACAGGGACTGGTGGACGTGCATGCCCGAGCCGTTGTCACCGAAGATCGGCTTCGGCATGAAGGTCGCGGTCTTGTTGTTGCGCCACGCGACGTTCTTCACGATGTACTTGAAGAGCATCAGGTCGTCGGCCGCGGCGAGCAGCGTGTTGAACTTGTAGTTGATCTCCGCCTGGCCGGCCGTGCCGACCTCGTGGTGCTGGCGCTCGACCTGGAGGCCGTTCTTGTCCAGCTCGAGGGAGATCTCCGCGCGCAGGTCGGCGAAGTGGTCGACCGGCGGGGTCGGGAAGTAACCGCCCTTGTAGCGGACCTTGTAGCCGCGGTTGTTCTCCTCCGAACCGGTGTTCCAGGCGCCGGCCTCGGAGTCGATCTCGTAGACCGAGCGGTTCGCGGAGGTCTCGAAGCGGACCGAGTCGAAGACGTAGAACTCGGCCTCGGGGCCGAAGTACGCGGTGTCGGCGATGCCGGTGGAGGCCAGGTACGCCTCGGCCTTCTTCGCGACGTTACGCGGGTCACGGGAGTACTGCTCACCCGTGATCGGGTCGTGGATGAAGAAGTTGATGTTGACCGTCTTGTCGCGGCGGAAGGGGTCGACGCGCGCGGTGGACAGGTCGGCGCGGAGCGCCATGTCGGACTCGTGGATGGCCTGGAAACCCCGGATCGAGGATCCGTCGAAGGCCAGCTCCTCGGTGGGGTCGAACGCCGCGGCCGGCACCGTGAAGTGCTGCATCACACCCGGCAGGTCGCAGAACCGGACGTCGACGAACTTGACGTCCTCGTCCGCGATGAACTTCTTGGCGTCATCGGCGTTCTGGAACATCCAACTCCTCCTACTCCCACCCGGGGAGGGGCGGGGTTGCAGCTCGGTGGTGCGGCCAGTGCGGTGGCACACGCTGGGACCCGACCATAGGGACGGGGGATTTCTCAAGCATGACCCATTTGTTTCGCCGAAGTTAACCGGCGCGGGGGCCGGAGCGGGCCGGGTGGCCGAGCGCAGTACCGTGGACGGGTGGACAACAGGCAAGCAATCGGATCGTGGCTCTCCGGGCCGCGCGCGGCCGCGGAGGACGCGGGTGTCGAGTTCGGGTACCGCGGTGAGCAGCTGGGGCTGCCCGAGCAGGGGCCGGGCTCCATCGCCCGCCCCGGCAGGCGCATGGCCGCCCTCGCCATCGACTGGGCCCTGTGCATGCTGATCGCATACGGGCTCCTCACACACGGCTACAACCAGGCGACGGGGAACTGGGCCCTCGGGATCTTCTTCGTCCTCGGCCTGCTCACCGTCGGCACGGTCGGCTTCACACCGGGCAAGCGGATCATGGGGCTGCGCGTCGTCGCGCAGGACGGCTCCGGCCGCCTCGGCCTCGGCCGCGTCCTGGTCCGCACGCTGCTCCTGTGCGTCGCCGTCCCCGCCCTGATCTGGGACCGTGACGGCCGCGGCCTGCACGACCGCCTGGCCCGCGCGGTCCAGGTCCGCGCCTGACCCGGGCCGTCACCGCAGACCCACTACGACGGATGAGGCCCCGGAACCGATCGGTTCCGGGGCCTCATCCGTCGTAGTAGAAGGGTCAGCGTCCCTTGCCGCCACCGCGCGGCATCCGCATGCCCTTGGGCATCGGGCCCTTGGGGAGCGGCATGTTGCTCATCAGGTCGCCCATCGCCCGGAGGCGGTCGTTGGTCGTCGTGACCTGCGGGCCCGTGAGGACGCGGGGGAGCTTGAGCATCGTCGTGCGGAGCTTCTTGAGCGGCACCTGGCCCTCGCCGTTACCGACGAGGATGTCGTTGACCGGCACGTCGGAGACGATGCGGGCCATCTTCCGCTTCTCGGCCGCCAGCAGCGTCTTCACCCGGTTCGGGTTGCCCTCGGCGACCAGGACGATGCCTGCCTTGCCGACCGCCCGGTGGACGACGTCCTGGCTGCGGTTCATCGCCACGGCCGGGGTCGTGGTCCAGCCACGGCCGATGTTGTCGAGTACCGCGGCAGCCGCGCCGGGCTGACCCTCCATCTGCCCGAAGGCTGCTCGCTCGGCACGGCGTCCGAAGACGATCGCCATCGCGAGGAAGGCGAGCAGGAAGCCGAGAATTCCGAGATATACCGGGTGACCGATCAAGAATCCGATCGCGAGGAACACACCAAAGGTGACGATTCCCACAGCCGCGAGTACAAGAGCGATCATCGGATCGGCCTTGCGGGTCATCTTAAAGGTCAGAGCGATCTGCTTGAGTCGCCCGGGGTTCGCAGCGTCCGCTGCGGTTTCCTTCCTCGCCATGCCTTGAAGTCTACGTGTCCGGGCAAGTGGCTACGACGTGCGGGCGGCCACAGCCTCCTCGAGCACCCGCTGGGCCTCCACCCGGTCCTTGGCGCGGCGGCGGTCCTCGAGCACGGAGGTCCAGGCGTTGCGGCGTGCGGTGCGCTGTCCGCTGCTCATGAGCAGCGACTCGACCGCGCGCAGGGCGTCGGTGAAGGTCGGGATGGCGGTGGCGCGAACGGGCGCGGCCTGCATTGGGAGGTCCCCCTCGGGAGCGGCTCTGACTACGGGTGTACGTGGCGTGAGTACAGCGTCACTGCTTGGTGTTACCAGGGCGTGACCGAAGGGTCAAACGCCTATGAAGCCTTGATGGGGGAGGGCCGAACGATGACGCGGCCCTGACGGTGCCCCCATCTGCGGGGACTGTCAGGGCCGCGTTCTCTCGGCCATTACTGGCCGGTAGCTGCTTGTGCGTGATTTCACACGGCTGGCGGGCCGTGCGGTCGCGAGTGGATCAGACCGCCTGCGAGGCCACGTACGCGCCGCGCTTCTCGACCGCCATCTGGTAGAGGCGTCCGGCGCGGTACGAGGAGCGGACCAGCGGGCCGGACATGACGCCGGAGAAACCGATCTGCTCGGCCTCCTCCTTCAGCTCCACGAACTCGGCCGGCTTCACCCAGCGCTCGACGGGGTGGTGCCGCGGCGTCGGACGCAGGTACTGGGTGATGGTGATGAGCTCGGTGCCCGCCTCGTGCAGCTGGCGCAGCGCCTCGCTGACCTCGGCGCGCTCCTCGCCCATGCCCAGGATCAGGTTGGACTTGGTGACCAGGCCGGCCTCGCGGGCCTTCGTGATGACCTCGAGGGAGCGCTCGTACCGGAAGCCGGGGCGGATCCGCTTGAAGATGCGCGGCACCGTCTCGACGTTGTGCCCGAGAACCTCGGGGCGGGACGAGAAGACCTCGGCCAGCTGGTCCGGGTCGGCGTTGAAGTCGGGGATGAGCAGCTCGACCTTGGTGTAGCCCTCGGCGCGCTCCGCCGTCATGGCGTGGATCTGGCGCACGGTCTCCGCGTACAGCCAGGCGCCGCCGTCCTCCAGGTCGTCGCGCGCGACGCCGGTGATCGTGGCGTAGTTCAGGTCCATCGTGACGACGGACTCGCCGACGCGGCGGGGCTCGTCACGGTCCAGTGCCTCGGGCTTGCCCGTGTCGATCTGGCAGAAGTCGCAGCGCCGCGTGCACTGGTCGCCGCCGATGAGGAAGGTGGCCTCGCGGTCTTCCCAGCACTCGTAGATGTTCGGACAGCCCGCCTCCTGGCAGACCGTGTGCAGGCCCTCGCTCTTCACGAGGCCCTGCATCTTCGTGTACTCGGGACCCATTTTCGCCCGGGTCTTGATCCACTCGGGCTTGCGCTCGATGGGGGTCTGGCTGTTGCGGACCTCCAGGCGCAGCATCTTGCGTCCGTCGGGTGCGACTGCGGACACGACCGGCTCCCTACAGCTTTGATTCTTCGGCGTACATCAGGGTACGCCCGTGGTCTTGATGGGCCTTACGTGTGGCCAACCTCTGGCCTTCGGGGTGCATTCCCGCTCAGGCGGTGGCCTTGTCGGGTTCCTGCTCGGGCGCCTTCTCGATGACGCGCGGAGCGAGGGCCGCGTTCTCCAGGACGTCGCGCAGGTGGCGCTCGACGACCGGCAGCACCTCGTCGATCGTGACCTCGCGGCCCAGCTCGTACGAGAGCGAGGTGACGCCCGCGTCGCGGATGCCGCAGGGGATGATCTTGTCGAAGTTCGAGGTGTCCGGATTCACGTTCAGCGCGAAGCCGTGCATCGTGACGCCCTTGGCGACGCGGATGCCCATGGCGCAGATCTTCCGGTCCTCGCGGCGCTGGCCCGCGTTCGACGGCGCGTACTCCGGGCCGTTGAGACGGGGGTCGAACTCGGAGTCGTTCACCCGGGGGTCGAAGTCCAGGGACAGGCCGCCGAGCTTGGGGCGCTCGGCCGCGTCCTTGGCGTCTCCGAGCACCCACACGCCGGCCCGGCCCTCCACGCGGGACGTCTCCACGCCGAACTCGGCGCAGACCGCGATCATCGCGTCTTCGAGGCGGCGCAGGTGTGCGACCACGTCCACGGGGCGGGGCAGCTTCTGGATCGGGTAGCCGACGAGCTGGCCCGGGCCGTGCCAGGTGATCTTGCCGCCCCGGTCCACGTCCACGACGGGGGTGCCGTCCAGCGGGCGCTCCTCGGGTGCGGTGCGGCGGCCTGCGGTGTAGACCGGCGGGTGTTCGAGTAGCAGGCAGGTGTCGGGGGCCTCGTCGGCGAAACGGGCGGCGTGCACACGGCGCTGCTCGTCCCAGGCGTCCTGGTAGTCGACCGAGTCCGCTCCGAAACCCAAGCGGACGAACCGCAACTCATTCACGGTCAGTGCCTCCCTAGAACCTTCAGCGTGCACATGTCGCGCCCCGCCACTGTACGACCAGCGCCGCCGCGCCAGCCGTTCGGGCAATCCTCACACGATCGGATGAAAGGGGGTGCCTGCCGGACTGATCAGGGGAACCCGTGCGCGCTGCGTGATAACTTCGGCGCCGTCCGTGAGCGGGGAGCCGCTTGTGGACCTACCGCCCGGCGGGCGGGAAGTCAGGCTTGTGGAGGCTGTGTGAGACCGGACTCCGGTCCGGCAGAGCCTGTGAAGCAGGAACCCACCGAGGTCCCGTGCGAGCGGGACGGCAGGAGTTCTCCGCTTGCGGGGAAGGACGTCAAATTCGCGCCGTTCCATGTGGGAGCAGTGCAGAGGGGGGCGCACCACGGCCCCCCTCTACGGCTTCCTAGGGCCCGGAAGGCAATCGCACAGCATGACGGAACGACCTCCGCAGCGCACGCCCAACCGCCAGCTCGCCGCGCTCATCGCGGAGGCGGGGTTCTCCAATGCCGGCCTCGCCCGCCGCGTCGATCAGCTCGGCCTGGAGCACGGTCTCGACCTGCGCTACGACAAGACATCCGTGACGCGCTGGCTGCGCGGCCAGCAGCCCCGCGGCACCACACCCGCACTGATCGCCGAGGTGTTCACCCGGCGCCTGGGACGCCGGCTCTCCGCCCAGGACCTGGGGCTCGACGCCTGCTCCCCGGTCTACGCGGGCCTGGAGTTCGCCGCCTCGCCCGAGGAGGCCGTCGACATCGTCAGCGGCCTGTGGCGCAAGGACTCGGGCAGCCATGCCGAGCTCCGCAAGATCGCTTTTACCCCGGCGGGGCTCGTCGTGCCGAGCCGGGACTGGCTGATCGGGCGGGCCGACGACCGCGTCGCCCACGGGGACCACGGCGGTCCCGGCGGCGTGCGGATCCCCGCCCAGGGGCGGGCCCCCGCCAAGCTCATGGCCGGGCTCGAACCGGGGCCGCCCCCCTTGCCCCGGCAGCGCGGCCACGCCGAGCGCGGGCCCGGCCAGCGCGTCACCGCCGGAGACATCGCGGCCCTGCGCTCCGTCGGCGAACTCTTCCGCTCTCTCGACCAGGCGTACGGCGGAGGCCACGCCCGCCAGGCGCTCGTGCGCTACCTGGAGCACGAGGCCGAGCCGATGCTGCGGGGCACCTACGGGGAGCAGACCGGCCGGCGGCTCTTCGCGGCCACCGCCGATCTGACCCGGCTCGCCGGCTGGACCTCGTACGACATCGCCGCGCACGGGCTCGCGCAGCGGTACTTCGTGCAGGCGCTACGGCTCTCGCAGGCGGCGGGGGACAGGATGTACGGGTCGTACGTCCTGGTCACGATGAGCCGCCAGGCCGTCTATCTCGGGCACGGGCGCGAGGCCGTCCAGCTGGCGCGGGTCGCGCAGCAGGGCGTGGGCTCCTCGGCGCCGCCCGCCGTGCAGGCGCTGCTGCACGCGGCCGAGGCGCGCGGGCACGGCGTGCTCGGCGAGGTGCGCGCGTGCACGGCGTCGCTGGTGCGGGCCGAGCGGACCCTGGAGGCGGTGCGGACCGGGGACGACGTGCCGCACTGGGCGCGGTTCTTCGACGAGGCGCAGCTGGCCGACGAGTTCGGGCACTGCCACCGGGATCTCCAGCAGTACCGCGCGGCCGCCCAGCACGCGGAGCGCTCGCTCCAGCTGCGGGCGCCCGGCTTCGCGCGCAGCAGGCTGTTCTGCCGGGTGGTGCTTGCCTCCGCGCGGCTCGGGCTCGGCGAGCTGGACCAGGCGTGCACACTCGGCGCCGAGGCCGCGCAGGCCGCCTCCGAGATGCGCTCCGTGCGGGCGCACGAGTACGTGCGGGAGTTCGAGCGCCGCCTGGAGCCCTACCGCGACGCGGCCCCGGTACGCGGATACCGGGACCGCATCGCCGCCCTCAGCCACTGACGGGACGGGGGTGGTGCGCATCCGCCCCTGCCCGCCGGCCGACTACGGCTGAGCGCTCCCGCGCACCTGCACCTCCGCCAGGGACAGCGGGTCGGCCGCGGACTCCAGCTGTACGCGCACATAGCGGCCCGTCGTCCCGGACGGCAGCGCCACGTTCGACGGCTTGCCCGCCTGATCCGCGACCCGTACGGCCGTCACGCCGGGGCTCTTGCGGGCCTCGTCGAGACTGTCCGCGGTGATCGGGGAGTCCGAGGTGAGGACCCAGAAGTCGGACAGGCGCTCGGCGCAGCAGTCGGTGCGGTTCCAGATGTCGACGCTGCTCAGATCGGCCTTCGCGCCGAGGTCGACCTGCCACCATGCCTGGTCCGACGGCTCCGCGGTGTGGCTGACGGAACCCGCGCCGAATGTGCCGTCCGTGTTGCCGTCGACGGCACGCGAGGCCGGGGCGTCCCAGGCGGTGGACTTCTGCGTGGCGCTCTTGCCGAGCGCCAGGTTCTCCGCGGCGACCGTCGCCTTCACGGTCGTGGTGACCGTCATCCCCGCGTGCCGCAGGGTGATCGGCAGCTCGTACGAGCCGGGCTTCGCGGACCGCGGCGGGGTCACCTCGAACGGCACCTCGACGGAGGCGCCGGGTCCCTGCGGCGGAACCCCGGCCGCCTTCGGGGTCACCGTCCACCCGTCCGGGGCGCCGATGGTCACCTGGGTGCCGGGCGCCTTCTTGCGGGAGGTGTTGGTGACGGTGAGCGTGCCGTCGGCGGTGCGGCCGGGGTTCAACTCCTTCGGCAGCTCGGTGCGGGTGCGGGCCAGGCTGTGCACGCCGGGGGTCTCGATCTTGAAGACGTAGGCGTACTTGCCGGTCTCGGCGGGGGTGTCCACCACGACCCGGCCCCGGTCGTCCTTGTGCCACGTGAGCGGTCCCGCGTCCGAGCCGAGCAGGGAGATGCGCGTGCCCTTCCTCACCGGGGTGTCGGCGCCGAGCGTCAGCTGTTCGCCGGGCCATTTCAGAGCGGTGGCGTACAGGGCGCCGTCCTTGACCGTGTAGCGGACGGTGTCGTCGGAGGTCGGCTCCTCGGCGTGGTGCCAGTACGTGGTGCCGTACACGGCCTCGCCGTTGGTCTTCAGCCAGGCGCCGATGTCCATCAGGCGCTGCTGCTGGAGCTCGGGGATCGTGCCGTCCCCGCGCGGCCCGACGTCGAGCAGCAGGTTGCCGTTCTTGCTGACGATGTCGCTGAGCGAGTCGACGAGCTGGTCGGAGGTGAGGTAGTCCTCCTCCGGCTCGTTCTGGTTGTAGCCGTAGGAGTGCGCGATGCCGCGGCTGGCCTCCCACTTGTTCGGGTCGATCTCCGACTTGACCGTGTACTCGGGGGTCTGGAAGTCGAGTTCGGTGGAGTCGAGGGCGCCCGTGTCGATCTTGCAGCGGTTGGCGACCGCCACCTCCTTGGGGTGCTTCCGGTTCTTCGCCCGGTTGTAGTAGTCGGCGAGGACGGGGGCGGTCTTCCAGTAGGACGCCGGCTTCTCCCACTGCCCGTCGCACCACAGCAGGTCCGGGTCGTACTGGTCGATCAGCTCCCGCATCTGGGGCGCCATGTAGTCGGCCACGTAGTCCTTGACCGCGGGCGCCCCGGTGTACGGGACGGGGGCGCCCGTGTACGGGTTGGTGACCGGACGGCCGGTGTACGACGGGTTGTTCCACTCATAGAGCGAGTAGTAGAAGCCGGCCTTGAGGCCCTTCTCCTTGCGCGCCGCCTTGAACAGGTCGCCCGCCAGGTCGCGGTGCGGCCCCAGGTCGACGGTGTCGCGCCCGCTGACCTTCGAGTCCCAGAGAGCCACACCCTCGTGGTGCTTGGACGTCAGCACGAAGTACTTGGCGCCGGCGTCCTTGAAGAGCTTCACCCAGGCGTCGGGGTCGTACTTCTCCGCCTTCCACTGCCCGATGAAGTCGTCGTAGTTCGCGGCCGTGCCGTACGTGTCCTTGTGGTGCTGGTTGGTGGGGCTGCCCGCGTCGTTCATGTACGCCCAGTACCACTCGGCGTAGCTCCCGCGCGGGCCCCAGGCGGGCACGGAGTACGCGCCCCAGTGGATGAAGATGCCGAACTTGTCGTCGTCGAACCAGCTCGGCGTCGGATGGCTGTTGAGGGAGTCGAGCGTGGGCTCGTAGTCCTTGGCCGGGGGTGCGTCCTGGGCGGCCGCGGGGCCGCCCGTCGCCGGCAGGCCGAGCAGCGCGGCGCAGGCTGCCGCGAGCACGGCGGCACAGGCGCGGCGCCGGGCGTTTCGCGCGGGGCGTGGTCTGAGGCGTGTCACTTGGTGTCCTTCCCGGACAGACCGGCGATCCTGCCGGCCGTCAACGGCTCGTCCCAGGTGGTGAGTTCGTCGAGGTCGCCGCGGAGGCTCACCTTCTCCGTGCCGATCGAGCGCAGGGGCAGGGGGATCGACGCGTCGACCGTGCCGACCCGCTCCCCGTCCGCGTAGAGCGTGGTGTGACCCGGGGTCGCCACCCAGGTGAGCCGGGTCCAGCGGTCCAGCGGCAGCGTGTAGTCGAAGCTGAGGTCGGCCGAGCCGTACCGGGTGAAGCCGACCTTGCCCGTGCCGTACTGCATGAGCTTGAGCGCGCCCGCCTTCGAGCTGAGCAGGACCTGGTCCGCGGTGCGGGCCGTCGGGCGGACCTGCACCGACACCGTCCACGGCTCGGCGACGTCCATGCCGCCGAAGCCGACACCGTCCCGGTCCGAGTCGAACCGCCACGCCTGCCCGCGCACGCCGTCGGTCACCGGCGCAGGGTTGTTGATGATGTACGACGTGCCCGGCAGGTCACCCGCAGTGTCCTCGGCGAAGATCGTGTTGCCGGGGCTGCCCGCGTACGTCCAGCCCTTCGGGTACGCGGCCGGGTCGAAGGTCCAGTGGTGGCTCGGCCGGCCGTCGTTCACCCGCGGCTTCACGGGCGTGGGTGTGATGCCGGGCGGGTCGCCGATGAGAGCCGCGCGGGCCCGGAAGTCGGCCAGGGTGTCCGGGGTCGCCGTGCCGTTCCAGGCGCGGTCCGCGAGGATCGCCCGGGCGCCGGCCATCGACTGCTCGAAGTACGCGTCGTCGGCCCAGAAGTTGTAGTCGGCCCAGTTGGTCAGGCCGGAGCCGAGCATGTCGGGCGCCGTGCTGACGGTCCAGCTGTCGTACATCCAGGGCTCGTTCGGGTACAGGTGGTGGTAGTTGTTCGGGGTGTCGTAGAACGGGCCGATGGCGATCTCGTCGTGACCCGGCACGGCGGGCTCGGCGCCCGTGCCCTCCCAGGTGATGAAGACGACCGGGCCGTGGACGGTCTGCTGGGGCGCGGCCAGGTGCTCCGAGCCGTTGTAGACGGCGGTGCGCTTGCCGTGCGAGGCGATCACGTCGTCCAGGGTGTTGATGTACCGGTTGAGGAGGTCGCCGAGCGTCGACACATCGGGGGAGGCGGCCAAGTAGTCCTGTACGCGCGGGCAGTCGGCGAGCTGGCCCGGCACCTCCTCGCCGCCGATCGAGAACAGCGGCGCGTCGAACCAGCCGGCGAACTCGTCGACGATCTGCTTCGTCTTCGCCACCGCCTTCTCGCTGGTCATGTCGATGATCCAGTCGGGCGTGAGGTGCGAGTGCGTGTGCGCGGCCGTGCAGGGGTTCGTCCCCGAGCCGAAGCCGATGCCGAACGCGTCGCTGATCGCCGTCGCGTGGCCGGGGATCTCCAGGCCCGGCATCAGCTGTACGTGGTGGCGGGCCGCGAACGCCTTGAGGTGCTCGATGTCGGAGCGGCTGTAGCTGTGTTCGGGGTCCGCGAGGCCCGGGAACTTCGGGCTGTACAGGCGGAAGCCCTCCGACTCGGAGAGGTGCAGCATGAGCGTGTTCAGCTTCTGGTCGCCCATCCTGCGGATCAGGTTCTCCAGGTACGGGATCTTCCAGTACTTGCGGCCCGCGTCGAGGTGGACCATGCGGATCGCCTGTGTGGGGACGTCGGTGGCGCGGGCCCGGGGGAGCGTGCGGTGCTCGTCGGCCGTGGAGCGCAGGAGCTGGAGCAGGGTGCGGGTGCCGTAGAAGAGGCCGTGTGTGGAGGCGGCCCGGATGCGGACGGCGCCGTCCGAGCTGTCGAACCGGTAGCCCTCGGCGCCGAGTTCACGGTCGTCGGCGAGGCCGAGGACGATGTCGCCGGGCCCGGCGTGGGCCACGTTGCTCGCGATGCGCGGCTCGATGCCGGATACCTGATCGATTTCCGTGCGCAGCTGGGCGGCGAGCTGCTGCACGCTCTGGCGGGCGGGGCCGGGGAACTCGGCGCGGCCGGACGGCTCGGACGTCTCGGCGCGGGCGCGCGGGTCGACCAGGACGCGGGTGCGGTGGGTGATCGCGACCGTGCCGCCGAGGGACGTCCAGTCGGCGGGGCGGGGGACCACGGACGGCTGCCCGGCGAGCGGTTCGGGGGACTGCTCCTCCGGCTGGGCTGCTGACGACGGCACTACAGCTCCGATGAATCCGGTGACTAGGGCTAGGACGAACAGCAGGGCTGACGCCGTTCTTCGCACTGCGGCCTCCAGGGACGAGGGTGCGGACGTGGGGACCGTAAAGGGGAGTTGCTGTGGTGGCAAGGGTGCGCGCGGGGAAATGAGGGCGCCCGCCTCCGGAAGGTGCCACGGAGACGGGCGCGTATGGGGGACCTGTAGAGGTCGGATGTGTGGTGAGGGCGGCTGGGAGGCCTCCTGTCGCTGAGCTGTCGTTGAGCTGTCGCTGGGCTGGGGTGGGCCTGTGCATTGCCTGTGCAGTTCGGGGTGTACGGGGCGGCCGTGCGGGTCCGTCAGGCCGCGGCCGGCACCATGCCCGCCGTCGGGGCCAGTTGGACGCCCAGGTCCGTGAGGATCGCGTGCGCGGCGCGGCGGCCCGAGTGGAGGGCGCCCTGCACCGTGCTCGTGCCGCGGTGGTCGCCGCACACATAGAGCCCGTGAAGGAGCCGCACCGGGCGGCGCAGGTCGTGCGGGGCCGGCATCGCGGGCACCGCCTCCGGGTCGTGGTGGACCGCGAGGGTCTCCCAGTCGGAGGTCGACGTGCCGTAGAGGGCGGCCAGTTGGGCCCGCAGTTCGCGCTCGGGCGGCGGTGGGCCGAGGACCGTGGAGGAGACCAGCGCGCGGCCGGCCGGGGCGCGCGTCGGGTCGACCTGGCTGATCACCGCGGAGTACGCGACAGGGCCGAGCCGGTCGGCGTCGAGGAGCAGCGCCGGGTCGGTGAGCGGCGGCTCGGGGACCGCGTGGTGGACGACCGTGACGGGGTGGAACTCCGGCAGCCGCAGGCCCGGGAGCAGCCCGGCCGCGGCGCGTGCCCCGGTTGCCAACAATGTTGCCCGGCACCGGAGTTCACCGTGTTCCTCGGTCGTCACCGAATTCGCGGAGATGGCCCTGACGCGCACGCCGGTGCGGACCGTGCCCGGCGGGAGCCCGGCGGCGAGCAGCTCGGGCAGGGCGTCGGCGCCGCCCTCGGGGACGCAGAGGCGGCCGCGCGCGTAGGCGAGCAGGGCGAGGTCGGCGCACCGGCTCGACGAGGTGAGGTCCGGGTCGCACAGGAGCGCCGACAGGAGGGGGCGCACAAACCCGTCGAGGGTGCGGGCCGGCAGTCCGCGGCCCATCAGGGCGTCGGCGGCGGGTAGTTCGGGGCGCGCTAGGAGACGGGGGACCGGTGTCCCGGCGAGGCGGGCCAGCGACCGGGCGAGCCGGGCGTGGTCGAGGGGGCTGCCGAGCGGGGCGGTCGGGCGCGGGCTCCTGGCGGCGGCGCGGGGACGGGGCACCCTGGGGGCGCTCGCGAGGGCGCGTGCCGTCGTGAGTGCGCCCCTTGCGCGCCGTGGGGCCGGGAGCTCCCCGGCGCGATGGCGGCGTCCGTCGCTGTGCACCAGGACCCCGGGCGAGAAGGGGCGCAGGACGAGGGCGTCCAGGCCCGGGGTGCGGCGCAGTTCGGGGTACGAGGTGCACAGGAGTCGGCCGATCCGGTCGAGCCGGAACCCGTCGACCTTCTCGGTGGACATGCGACCGCCCACACAGGGGCCGGCCTCCAGGACCAGGGTGGGAACGCCCGCCCTGGTCAGGCGGTGGGCGGCCAGGAGTCCCGCGACCCCGGCTCCCACGATGACGACGTCCGCGTGCTGTGCGGGCTCAGGCACGTGCGCCTCCCTGGCGGTTGTGCGGCTGGTGGGAGCCGTCGCACGTACCCCGGGCCGTCAGGCCGGCGCACGCAGGCGGGCTCCGAAGGCGTCCTACCCCCCGGTGAACCCGCGTACGGCTCCGAACACCCGGGCTGTACCCGAGTCCGTCGAGGGTAGGTCCGGGCCCCGGCCGAGGGAGTCGCGCGTAGCCCGGGCACGGTCGCACGGGGGGCGCCCGGTGCCACCGGACGCGAGCCCAGCCTGATCCGAACGAAGCCCTACCGCCCCTGGAGCGCCGCCGCCCGCTGCCTGATCTCCGGGAGCTCGGCCATCAGGGCCTGGCCCGGGCAGTACGTCTCGTACTCGTCCCGGTGCGCGGCGATGGCGTTGAACTCGGCCGTCCTGCCCTTGCGGAAGCGGCTGAGGCTGTTCGTCGAGGTGAGGCGGACGCGGGAGCGCGGGTCGATGTTCGCGAGGCCCAGCTTCCAGGCGGAGAGCGCCGCGATGGACTTCGTCATGGAAGGCGGCACCGGGGTGCCCGCGGTGAAGGTGCCGATGGCGGCGATGCCCGCCGTGCCCTGGTTGAAGCCCTGGGCGTGCGCCCCCACGACCGCCTTGTCGACGCCGCCCGCCCGGCCCTCGTAGATCGTGCCGCACCTGTCGACGAGGAAGTTGTAGCCGATGTCGTCCCAGTTCCGGCCGCCCGCCTGGCCCGCGTACAGATAGCGGATGATGCGGGGCGTGTCGGCGCAGTCGTAGACGTTCGGCGAGTCCGTGTGGTGGATGAAGACTGCCGTGACGCGGTCGGCGTACCGGGCGGGCGGCTTGCGGTAGCCGGCATCCGCCAGCCAGTCGGCTCGCGGCACGATCCGGGGCAGCGCGGCGGTGTGCCGACGGTTGACCGGCCGGCGCGCCCGTAGGGCGGCCGGCGACAGCACCGGCGGCCGGCGTACCGGTACGGCGGCAGGCGGCAGCGCCGGCGCGGCCCGGTCGGTGGCAGTGGGGCCCGCGGCCCGGCCCGACTTCGCCGCTGAACCGCCGTCCCCGGGCCCGACGGTCACGGCACACATCAGCAGCAGGCCGAAGGCCGTGGCCGCCGGAGCGCACCACAACGTCATACGGAAGACGCGCATGCGTGACACTCTCCACCACGCGCCCAGGGCTCGCCCGCACGGCGCGCCATGCGAGTGATCGCGGGCGCGCCGCAGGTCAGGCCCGCCTTCGCCGCAGATCAGAAGTGCGTGCCGCCGTCGACCCTGACCTCGGTGCCGGTGATGAATCCGCCGTCCTCCGAGCCGAGCATCGCGACGACGGACGCCACGCTCTCCGGCCCCGCGAAGCCCTGGCCTATCGCCGGCGCCAGCTTCATGAACAAGCTCATGTCGGCGTCCTCGGGCAGGCCGGGGCCGCTGCTCTGCCGGCTGGCGCCGGAGCCGTCGGTCATGCCGGAGGAGATGGATCCGGGCTGCACGGCCGTGAACCGGATGCCCTGCTTGCTGTACTCGCTCGCCAGGGCGTGCGTCATGGACTGGATGCCGCCCTTGCTCGCCGCGTACGCCGCCATGTAGGGGTGGGCGAACGTGGCCGACGTCGAGCTGAAGTTGATGACGGCGGCCCCGTCACCGGCGAGGAGCGCCGGGATCGACTCGCGGATCATCAGGAACGTGCCCGCCAGGTTGATCTGGAGCACCTGGTTGAAGTCGGCGAGCGACGTCTCGTGGGTGTGCGAGGAGCGCAGGATGCCGGCCGCGTTCACCAGCACGTCCAGGCCGCCGAGCGCCTCGACGGCGGCGGCGACGCCCGCGCGCACGGAGGCCTCGTCCGCGACGTTCACGACGACCGTGGTCAGCCGGTCCGCGCAGCCCGCGGCGGTCGCCTTCTCGACGGTGTCCTTCAGGCCCGCCTCGCTGACGTCGGCGGCGACCGCGCGGGCACCCTCGGCGAGGACCCGCAGCACGGTGGCCTGGCCGATGCCGGAGCCACCGCCGGTGACGAGTACGCGACGGCCTTCGTAGCGGTTCAGGTTCGGGCTCATGCGCTGCTCCACTTCACTTTCTCACGACGATTCGCTGTCCACCGTACGCCCAGGTGGCACGATTTGCCATAACGTCAGAACGTGCATGCTTGTTCCGGACGCATAGGCTTCCCCGGTGAGCCCCACGAAGGATCAGCGCAGTCCGCAGCCCTCCCTGACCGAGCGGCGCAAGGCCGCCACCCAGCTGGACATCGCCCGCGCCGCCGCCGGACTCTTCGCCGAGCACGGCCCCGACGGCACGACGGCCGAGGACATCGCCCAGCGGGCGGGCGTCGCGCTGCGCACCTTCTACCGCTACTTCCGGGGCAAGCAGGACGCGGTCGGCCCGCTCCTCGCCGCGGGCGGCGACGCCTGGCGCGCCCTCCTGGAGGACGCCGAACCCGGCACGGACCTGCGCGTCACCCTGGAGACGGCCGTCACCGCCACGCTCTCCGCCCCCGGTGACCACGGCCCCGAACAGTTGGAGACGACCAGGGGACTCCTGCGCGCGGCCCAGGACGACGCCGCGCTGCGGGCCGTCTGGTACCGGGTCAACCAGGAGTCCGAGGAGCGCCTCGTGCCGGTCCTGACCCGGCTCGCGGGCGAGGAGGCGGACCCCCTCGACGTACGGCTCGCCGCCGCCGCGGCCACCGACGCCATCCGGATCGCCCTGGAGGCCTGGGCCGCCACCGACGCCCCCGCGACGGGCGCGACCGGCTCCCCGGCGGTCCTCGCGCTCCGCTGCCTGCGGGAACTGACGGGCGGGATCAGCTTGTTGGGGGCAGGCCGGGGCGGGGCCCGATAGGGGCCGTCAGTCGTCCTCCGGGTCGATCGCCGGGTCGATCTCCGGCGCGAACACGAGCAGCGTCAGATCGTCCCGTACCGTCCCCGCGAACCGGACCACGTCCCGCCACAGCGCGTCCGTCAGCTCCGCCGGGTCGTCCGCGCTGAACCGGCACAGGCGCTCCCTGAGCGGGTAGAAGGCACCGGACGGGTCCCGCGCCTCGATCAGTCCGTCCGTCAGGCCGAGCAGCCGGTCGCCCGGCCGCAGCCGCACCGTGAGCTGCTCGAGCGGCGCGAGGCCCGCGATCCCGAGCCCGAGCGGCGCCCCGGACGGCACCGGCAGCTCGATGACCTCCTGCCCGCGCAGGAGCAGCGGCCGCGGATGGCCGCACGAAACGGCCCGTACCACCGGGGCGTCGTCGGGGAACTCGAGCAACAGCGCGGTCGCGAACAGCTCGGCGTGCTCGTCCTCGGCCGAGTCGACCACGAGCCTGCGGTCGAGCCGCGCCGCGACCCCCTCCAGGTCCGACTGGTCGAGCACGGCCTCACGGAACGCGCCGAGCAGCCCCGCCACCGTGGCGACCGCGGACAGACCGTGGCCCTGCACATCACCGATCACGGCCCGTACCCCGGTCGGCCCCCTGCGCACGTCGAAGAGGTCACCGCCGACCAGCGTCCCGCGCTCGGCCGCCCGGTACAGGCCCGCGCAGCGCACCGTGCCGACCCGGTCACGCAGCGGCGGAAGGACGGCGAACTGCGCCGCCTCGGCGACCGTGCGCACGGTGACGAGCTGGGCGTCGCGCCGGCTGCGGACCCAGCCGATCAGCACGCTGAGCAGCGCCACGAAGGAGACCGTGAGCACGTCGCTGTTGCCGGGGTGCCCGAGGTTCATGAAGGGCACGTTCAGCAGGACGATCACGGTGCCGCCGAGCAGCGCCGTGGCGGCGGGGCCGTAGGTGAGGGCGGCCAGCGGCGGGACCGCCCCCAGCAGGAAACCGAGGTCCAGCTTCTCTTCGGTGACCAGCTGGGCCAGGCACAGGGCGGCGAGGAGCCCGACCGGCAGCCATCGCACCCAGCGCGGCGGCGGTGCCCCGCGGAGCCAGGCCCGCTCCTCGCCGTCCCGGCGACGCAACAACGCCCCGGTCATCGGCGGGCTCCTTCCCATGGACCCCTTCACGCTCCTACGGGAGGGCCGTCACCGCACGCCGGGCGGGTCCGTCAGAACTCCTGTGCCCCGCTCACAGGGCCTGCCCCATCAGGATGTCGTCCACGTACGTCCCGTCGAGCAGGAACTCCTCCGGCAGGACGCCCTCGACCGTGAACCCCTCGGACTCGTACAGCGCCCGCGCCGGAGCGTTGTGCCCGAGCACCCGCAGCGTCATGCGGCGCGCCCCGGCCTTGCGGGCGTGCTCCACCGCCGCGCGGACCAGCGCCCGGCCGACCCCGGCGCCGCGCGCCTCCGCGGCGACCGCGAGGCCCTGGATCTGCCGCACATGGGTGTTGGCGGCGAGCGAGGTGGGATAGGCGATGCGTACGTAACCCGCGAGCCGCCCGTCGAACTCAGCGACCAGATGGTCCCGCGGCCCGAACCGCTCCGAGAATAACGGGTCGTACGGCGGCAGCGGCTCCGGCTGGACGGCGTGCAGCGTGGACCAGGCCGCGCGGTCGAGCCGGGCGAGTCCGTCCTCGTCGTCGAGCCGGGCGAGACGTATGTGCGGCTGTGACATGGGGGCCACTGTACGACCGGCCCACGACCGGCCGCCGCGCGTTTCACGCGGCAGGATGGACCCATGACGCAGAGCGATTCCGCACCCGTACGACGCTCCCGGTTCGCCGTCGCCGGCGCCTCCGGACTCATCGGTTCGGCACTGACCCGGTCCCTGCGCGCCGACGGGCACGACGTCGTCCGCCTGGTCCGCAGGGAACCGGCTGCCGCGGACGAGGTCCGCTGGGACCCGGAGCGGGGGTCGGTCGACGCGGCCGGGCTCTTTGGGTGCGACGCCGTCCTCAACTTCGCCGCCGCGGGCGTGGGCGACCACCGCTGGACCGATGAGTACAAGCGGAAGATCCGCGACAGCCGGGTCCTCGGCACCGCGACGCTCGCCGAGGCCGTCGCCACGCTCGAACAGCCTCCCCGCGTCTTCGTCAACGGCAGCGCCGTCGGTTACTACGGCGACACCGGCACGCGCGCCGTCGACGAGAGCGCGCCGCCCGGGGACGGCTTCCTGCCGCAGCTGTGCGTGGAGTGGGAGGAGGCCGCGGCGCCCGCGCAAGAGGCCGGAATCCGCACGGTGTTCGCGCGGTCCGGGCTCGTCGTGTCCCGCGCGGGCGGGGCCTGGGCGCGGCTCTTCCCGCTGTACCTGGCCGGTCTCGGCGGACGCCTGGGCGACGGCCGCCAGTACTGGTCGTACATCGCGCTCCACGACGAGATCGCGGCCCTGCGCCACATCATCGACACGGAGGAGCTGTCCGGCCCGGTGAACCTCACCGCCCCGCACCCCGTCACGAACCGCGCGGTGACCGCCGCGATGGGGCGCGTGCTGCACCGCCCCACGCTGTTCACGGCGCCCGCTCCCGTCCTGCGTCTGGCCCTCGGCGAGATGGCGGGCGACGTCCTCGGCAGCACGCGGGCCGTGCCGACCCGGCTCCTGGAGTCCGGCTTCACGTTCGCGTTCCCCGGCATCGAGGAGTCGATCCGGGCGGCCAGGAAGTGAACCGGCCGCAGGCCTACGACCCCTACGTTCCCTATGCCTCCTACGCCCCGAAGCGCTCCGAGAGCTTCGGATACAGCCGCTGCAGCTCCGCCGTGTTCTCGAAGTCGAACGGCGTGCCCTCCGGCTCCGCGGGCCCGGCCGGGATGCCGAGATCGGGCGCCACCGCCCCGGTCAGCTCCTCGTACGCCTCGTCAGCCGCGTAGCCGAGCTCCTCGCCGTCCCCGTCGATCTCCTCGTCGAAGTCCCCCAGCAGATCGGCGAGCGAGTCCGGCTCGTGCAGCGCGCCCTCGAAGACCTCCCTGCCCTGGCCGATCAGCCAGCAGCGGAAGTAGTCGAACGCGTCGTCGCTCGCGCCGCCGAGCAGTACCCACGCGGCGCCCCACAGATCCCAGCGGTAGGCGCGGTGGTAGCGGGACTCGAAGTGACGGGCGAAGTCGAGCACCGCGTCGGGGTCGGCCTGGAGCAGCCGGTCGACGAGCAGCTCGGCCTGGTCCTCGGGGTCGCCCTCGGCGGCCTCGCGGGTGCTGTCCACGATCTCCCAGAACTCCGTCTCGTCCATCACGGGACAAGCATCTGCCTTGGGGGTCGGGGGCGCACGCCGAGGTGCCGGAGCTGCGCCGTTTCGTTATGCGCGCACATGCCGAGGGCACGGCGCCCGGCGGCTCACCGGTAGCGGTCCGCCATCCGCCGTGCCGCTTCTGCGAAGCGATCACGCAGCGCGGCGGGAGCGACGACCTCCGCCTCGGGCCCGAGCCCGAACAGCTGCCCGTACGCGACGTCCTCCGACTCGACCGGCAGAGTCACCGTCACCCACCCCTCCTCGTCCGGCTCGCCCGCCGACTCCCGCGCCGCACGCACGGACGCGGGCTCGATCGCGTACGGAAGCTGCCGCAGCCCGGCGGGGGACAGCCGCAGGACGACCTCCGCGCGCAGGATGGACCGCGCGAACTCCTCCGCCCGCTCCTCCCAGAACCCCGGCAGATCGAACTCCTCGTCCCGTACGAAGCGCTCCCCGCCCGCCTCGACGCCGGTGAACCGGTCGATCCGGTACACCCGGTGGGTCCCGCCGGCGACGCGGGCGCACAGATACCAGACACCCGCCTTCAGGACGAGCCCGTACGGCTCCAGCTCCCGCACCACCTCCCGCGAGCTCCCCGCCTCGTCACGCCGGTAGCGGGCGCGCACCACCCGGTCGTCCCACACCGCGTCCGCCACCGCCGGCAGCAGCTCGGGCGTCCGCGGCTCCTTGAACCAGCCCGGCGCGTCCAGATGGAACCGCTGTGCCGCGGTCCGCGAAGCGTCCCGCAGCGAGGGCAGCAGCGCCGCCGACACCTTCAGCCGCGCGGCCGACGCGGCGTCTTCCAAGCCCATCTCCCGCAGCGCGCCCGGCACTCCGGACAGGAACAGGGCCTCCGCCTCACCGCGCGCCAGACCCGTCAGCCGCGTCCGGTACCCGCCGATCAGCCGGTACCCGCCCGCCCTGCCCCGGTCCGCGTACACCGGCACGCCCGCCTCGGACAGCGCCTGAGCGTCCCGCGTCACGGTCCGCTCCGAGACCTCCAGCTCGCGCGCCAGCTCACCCGCCGTCATCGACGGCCGGGACTGGAGCAACAACACCATCTTGATCAGGCGGGCAGCGCGCATACGCCCATGATGCGGGCCCTTCAGCGCGGGGTGTACGTGATGACCGCGAACGAGGCGCCCTGCGGATCGGCGAGCACCGCGAACCGGCCCGGCTCGATGGACGTCGGGTGCACCAGGATCTGCCCGCCGAGTTGCTTGCAGCGGGCCGCCGTCGCGTCGGTGTCCCCGACGGCCATGTACACCATCCAGTGCGCGGGCAGATCCTTGGGGAACGAGTCCGACGCCGTGTCGAGCATCCCGCCGAAGGGCTCGTCGTCGACGCTCCACTCGGTGTAACTGCCGCCGCCTCCGTAGGGGTGCCGCTTCGCGCCCCAGCCCAGTACGGACTGGTAGAAGTCCTTGGACCCGTCCGGATCGCGGGTCAGGAGCTCGAACCAGCAGAAACTTCCCGGCGCGTTCACCACGCCGAACCCCGTGTTCGTGATCGGCTGCCACAGGCCGAACGCGGCCCCCGCGGGGTCCTGGCAGACCGCGAAGACGCCGTCCTCCTCGATGGTCTGCGGATCCGTGACCACCGTGCCGCCGTTGCCCTTCACGCGCGCGATGACGGCGTCGACCCCGGCCGACTGGTAGTACGGCAGCCACGCCGACGGTGCCTTCGGGTTGCTGGCCGGGGCGAAGCCGGCGACCGGCTCGCCGCCGGACCTGAAGATGCCGTAGTCCTCCGCCACTTCGCTGTGCCAGCCGAGGAGACCCTCGTAGAAGAGCCGGGCCGCGTCGCTGTCGGGCGTGGAGAGGTCCGCCCAGCAGGGGGCTGACGGGGTTTTGGAGATCTTCATGGACGTACTTCTCCCCTGAACGGCGCCCCCCTGGAACTCCTGCGGACTCCTCCTCATTCACGCACGCGTGCCCCGCCCCGGCAATCGGGACGGGGCACGCATGACAAGGGACTACAGGCCGTAGCGCTCGCGCGCCTCCTTCACGGCCGAGGCATTGACCTCGCCGCGGCGGGCGAGCTGGGCCAGGGCCGCGACGACGATCGACTGCGCGTCGATGCCGAAGTGGCGGCGGGCCGCCTCACGGGTGTCGGAGAGACCGAAGCCGTCCGCACCGAGCGAGGAGTAGTCCTGCTCGACCCACTGCGCGATCTGGTCGGGGACCTGGCGCATGTAGTCGGAGACCGCGAGGACCGGGCCCTGGGCGCCGTCGAGCGCCGTACGGATGTAGGGAGTGCGCTCCTCGCCGCGCAGGATCGCCTCGTCCGCCTCCAGGGCGTCGCGGCGCAGCTCGGTCCAGGAGGTCGCGGACCACACGTCGGCGGCGACACCCCACTCCTCGGCCAGCAGCTTCTGCGCCTCGAGGGCCCAGTGGATCGCCGTGCCCGAGCCGAGCAGCTGGATGCGGGGGGCGTTGGCGGCCGCGACGTTCACCCCGGCCGACTCGGCGGTGTTGAAGCGGTACAGGCCCTTGAGGATGCCCTCGTCCACGCCCGCGGGCTTGGCCGGCTGCGGCATCGGCTCGTTGTAGACCGTCAGGTAGTAGAAGACGTCTCGGTCCTCGCCCGGGGCCGCCTCGCCGTACATGCGGCGCAGACCGTCCTTGACGATCGCGCCGATCTCGTACGCGAACGCCGGGTCGTAGGACAGCGCGGCCGGGTTGGTCGCCGCGATGACCGGCGAGTGACCGTCCGCGTGCTGCAGACCCTCACCCGTCAGCGTCGTACGGCCCGCGGTGGCACCCACCAGGAAGCCGCGGCCCAGCTGGTCGCCGAGCTGCCACATCTGGTCGGCCGTGCGCTGCCAGCCGAACATCGAGTAGAAGATGTAGAAGGGGATCATCGCCTCGCCGTGCGTGGAGTACGCGCTGGCGGCGGCGATGAAGTCCGCCATGGAGCCGGCCTCGGTGATGCCCTCGTTGAGGATCTGGCCGTCCGTGGCTTCCTTGTAGTACATCAGCTGGTCGCGGTCGACCGGCTCGTACGTCTGCCCCTTGGGGGAGTAGATGCCGAGCGACGGGAACAGCGACTCCATGCCGAAGGTGCGCGCCTCGTCCGGGACGATCGGCACCCAGCGCTTGCCGGTCTCCTTGTCGCGTACGAGGTCCTTGACCAGGCGTACGAACGCCATGGTCGTGGCCACGGACTGCGATCCTGAGCCCTTGTCGAAGGACGCGAACGCCTTGTCGGCCGGGGCCGGCAGCGGGGCGATCGCGTGCGTGCGGCGGGCCGGGGCGGGGCCGCCGAGGGCCGCGCGGCGCTCCTGGAGGTAGCGGACCTCGGGGGAGTCGGCGCCCGGGTGGCCGTAGGGGACCTGGCCGTCGACGAACTGGCTGTCGGAGATGGGCAGTTCAAGGAGGTCACGCATGTCCTTGAACTCGTCCACCGTCAGCTTCTTCATCTGGTGGTTGGCGTTCTTGGACTCGAAGCCCTTGCCGAGCGTGAAGCCCTTGACCGTCTGGACCAGGATCACGGTCGGGGCGCCGGCGTGCGACAGGGCCGCACGGTAGGCCGCGTACACCTTGCGGGGCTCGTGGCCGCCGCGCGAGACCTTGAAGCACTCGGCGATCTTGTCGTCCGTGAGCAGCCGGCCCAGCTCGACGAGCGCGGGCTCGGAGCCGAAGAAGTGCTCGCGGATGTACGCGGCGTCGCGCGTCGCGTACGTCTGGAACTGGGCGTCCGGCACCTCGCGCAGCCGGCGCACGAGCGCGCCGGTCGTGTCGAGCTGGAACAGCTCGTCCCAGGCGGAGCCCCAGAGCGTCTTGATGACGTTCCAGCCGGCGCCGCGGAACTGCGCCTCCAGCTCCTGGACCACGCGGAAGTTGGCGCGGACCGGGCCGTCGAGGCGCTGCAGGTTGCAGTTGATGACGAAGGTCAGGTTGTCCAGACCCTCACGCGAGGCGAGCGCCAGGGCCGCGGTGGCCTCGGGCTCGTCCATCTCGCCGTCACCGAGGAACGCCCACACGTGCGAGGCGGAGACGTCCTTGATCTTGCGGTTGGTGAGGTAGCGGTTGAACCGCGCCTGGTAGATCGCCGACAGCGGGCCGAGGCCCATGGAGACGGTCGGGAACTCCCACAGCCAGGGCAGGCGCCGCGGGTGCGGATACGACGGCAGGCCGTCGCCGCCGGACTCCTGGCGGAAGTGGTCGAGCTGCTGCTCGCTCAGGCGGCCGTCGAGGAAGGCGCGGGCGTAGATGCCGGGGGAGGCGTGGCCCTGGATGTACAGCTGGTCACCGGAGCCGTCGCCCTCCTTCCCCTTGAAGAAGTGGTTGAAGCCGGTCTCGTAGAGCCAGGCCGCCGAGGCGAACGTGGCGATGTGGCCGCCGACGCCGTACTTGGAGCCACGGGTCACCATCGCGGCCGCGTTCCAGCGGTTCCACGCGGCGATCTTCAGTTCCAGCGCCTCGTCACCCTCGATCGCCGGCTCTGCGGCGGTCGGGATGGTGTTGACGTAGTCGGTCTCGAGGAGCTTCGGCAGCGCCAGGCCTGAGCCCTCGGCGCGCTCCAGCGTGCGGCGCATCAGGTACGCGGCACGGTGCGGCCCGGCCGCCTTGGTAACGGCGTCCAGGGAGGCCTGCCATTCGGCGGTCTCCTCGGGGTCGCGGTCCGGGAGCTGGTCGAGCTCGCTCGGCTGGATTGCGGAGGGGTCGGTCATTGCGCCGCCTTCCTGAGTCGGAGGGGGGTTCCCTTAGCGGAAAGGGTGGGGGTGCCCTAGGTCTTTGGCAGGACAGGGCGTGGGTCTCTGGTGGAGACCCGTCGGCGACTCTAACTCCCTGATCGATGATCGATCAAAGGGTTGAGGGAGAAAACTTCCTCAGACGGAGAAAGTGGGCATCCGGTGCCATTGAACGGGGCACCGGGTGCCTTGTTTTCGAAGGCAGTACGGCGGATTCTCGCAGGTGGGAAGGGTGGCGCGACGACGTCTGAGCGGGGTGTGGCTCAGGCGCGCGGGGCGCAGCCGAGCACGTGCGCCTTCACCAGCTCGGCGATCGCCGGATCCCGGCGCCGGAACGCGGCCACGAGCGCCTCGTGCTCCTCCGCGTACGACTGCTGGACCGTGCCGAGCCACCGGATCGACAGGGCCGTGAACACCTCGATGCCGAGGCCCTCCCAGGTGTGCAGCAGTACGGAGTTCCCCGCGGCACGCACCAGTTCGCGGTGGAAGGCGACCGTGTGCCGCACCTGGCCCGTCCCGTCGGCCTCCTGGTCGGCGCGGTAGAGGGCCGCCACATGGGGTTCGAGGGCCGAGCAGTCCTCGGCCAGCTTCCCGGCCGCCAGCTCCGCCGCGATGGCCTCGAGACCGGCCCTGACCGGGTAGCTCTCCTCCAGGTCGGCGGCCGTCAGATTCCGCACCCGGACGCCCTTGTTGGGAGCGGACTCGATCAGGCGCAGGCTCTCCAGCTCCCGCAGGGCCTCCCGCACGGGCGTCTGGCTGACCTCCAGCTCCGTGGCGATGCGGCGCTCCACGATGCGCTCGCCCGGCTTCCAGCGCCCGCTGACGATCCCCTCGACGATGTGCTCGCGGATCTGTTCGCGCAGCGAGTGGACGACGGGCGCGGTCATGGTGGCTCCTCCAGCGATGGGAAGGTGCGGCCCGAAGGGCCTCATTGAGGGGCGGTGGTCGGGAGACGGGCGGGCAGACCCCAAGGTGCGTTGACCTCTAGACAATACGGCGGCGCCCCCGTCCGGAAGACTCCGGACGGGGGCGTACGCACTGATGAGACGAGAGTTACAGGCCGAGCTCGACCTCGAACTCGCCGGCCTCCAGGATCGCCTTGACCGTGGTCAGGTAGCGGGCGGCGTCCGCGCCGTCCACCAGACGGTGGTCGTAGGAGAGCGACAGGAACGTCATGTCCCGGACGGCGATGGTCTCGCCGAGGTCCGGGTGGTTGATGACGACCGGACGCTTCACCGTGGCGCCGATGCCCAGGATCGCGGCCTGGTTCGGCGGCACGATGACGGTGTCGAAGAGCGCACCGCGCGAGCCCGTGTTGGAGATCGTGAAGGTCGCACCGGACATGTCGTCCGGCGTGAGGCCGCCACCGCGGGCCTTGCCGGCCAGCTCGGCGGTCTTCTTCGAGATACCGGCGATGTTCAGGTCGCCCGCGCCCTTGATGACCGGCGTCATCAGACCCTTCTCGGCGTCAACGGCGATGCCGATGTTCTCCGAGTCGAAGTACGTGATGGTGCCTTCGTCGTCGTTGATCCGGGCGTTGACGACCGGGTGGGCCTTCAGCGCCTGGGCGGCGGCCTTGACGAAGAACGGCATCGGGGAGAGCTTGACGCCCTCACGGGCCGCGAACGCGTCCTTCGCCTTGGCGCGCAGCTTCATCAGCTTGGTGATGTCGACCTCGACGACCGAGGTCAGCTGGGCCTGCGAGTGCAGCGCCTTCATCATGTTGTCGCCGATGACCTTGCGCATGCGGGTCATCTTGACCGTCTGGCCGCGGAGGGGAGAGACCTCCAGGGCCGGGGCCTTCGCGGCGGCCGGAGCAGCAGCGGCGGCGGGGGCCGGGGCGGCCTTCGCGGCCTCGGCGGCCGCGATGACGTCCTGCTTGCGGATACGGCCACCGACGCCGGTGCCCTTGACGGTGGCCAGGTCCACGCCGTTCTCCGACGCGAGCTTGCGCACCAGCGGGGTCACGTACGCGCCGTCGTCACCGGAGACCGCGGCGGGGGCCGGGGCAGAGGGGGCGACCGGAGCGGGAGCGGCGACCGGGGCCGGGGCCGGAGCAGCCGGGGCCGGAGCGGCAACCGGGGCCGGGGCCGGAGCAGCCGGGGCCGGGGCCGCGGGGGCGGCCGGGGCCGGAGCGGCGGCCGGAGCCGGAGCAGCCGGAGCAGGAGCGGCGGCCGGAGCGGCACCGGGAGCACCGATGACGGCCAGCTTGGCGCCGACCTCGGCGGTCTCGTCCTCGGCGACGGAGATCTCCAGGAGAACGCCGGCGACGGGGGAGGGGATCTCGGTGTCGACCTTGTCCGTGGAGACCTCGAGCAGGGGCTCGTCCTCCGCGACCTCCTCGCCGACCTCCTTCAGCCAGCGGGTGACGGTGCCCTCGGTGACGGACTCGCCGAGAGCGGGCAGCACGACGTCGGTGCCGGAAGCGGCACCGGCGGGGGCGGCCGGAGCAGCCGGGGCGGCGGCCGGGGCCGCGGGGGCCTCGGCGACGGGGGCCGGAGCGGCGGCCGGGGCCTCGGCAGCGGCCGGAGCCGGGGCGGCGGCGGGCGCGCCCGTGCCGTCGTCGATGACGGCCAGCTCGGCGCCGACCTCGACGGTCTCGTCCTCGGCGACCTTGATGGAGGCCAGGATGCCGGCGGCGGGCGAGGGGATCTCGGTGTCGACCTTGTCGGTCGAGACCTCGAGCAGCGGCTCGTCGACCTCGACGCGCTCGCCCTCGGCCTTCAGCCAGCGGGTGACGGTGCCCTCGGTGACACTCTCACCGAGCGCCGGAAGGGATACGGAAACCGACATGGTTTCTGTTGCTCCTTAGTGGGGTCTCCCCTGCTCGAGCGATGTTGAGAGCTTGGGGAAGTGCGGAAGTCTGTGGTCGGTCGTCGCGCCCAGGGGACGACAGGGACGACTGGGTCCAGCCTGCGGCCTGACCTAGTCGTGCGAGTGCAGCGGCTTGCCCGCGAGGGCCAGGTGGGCCTCTCCGAGTGCCTCGTTCTGCGTCGGGTGGGCGTGGATGAGCTGGGCGACCTCGGCGGGCAGCGCTTCCCAGTTGTAGATCAGCTGGGCTTCGCCGACCTGCTCGCCCATACGGTCACCGACCATGTGGACGCCGACCACGGCACCGTCCTTGACCTGGACGAGCTTGATCTCGCCCGCGGTCTTGAGGATCTTGGACTTGCCGTTGCCCGCGAGGTTGTACTTCAGAGCGACGACCTTGTCCGCACCGTAGATCTCCTTGGCCTTGGCCTCGGTGATACCGACGGAGGCGACCTCGGGGTGGCAGTACGTCACCTTCGGCACGCCGTCGTAGTCGATCGGGACGGTCTTGAGACCGGCCAGGCGCTCCGCCACCAGGATGCCTTCGGCGAAGCCGACGTGCGCGAGCTGGAGCGTCGGGACGAGGTCACCGACGGCCGAGACGGTCGGCACGTTGGTCTGCATGTACTCGTCGACCAGGACGTAGCCGCGGTCCATCGCGACGCCCTGCTCCTCGTAACCGAGACCGGCCGAGACCGGGCCGCGGCCGATGGCGACCAGGAGGACCTCGGCCTCGAAGGTCTTGCCGTCGGCGAGGGTCACGCGGACGCCGTCCTGCGTGTACTCGGCCTTCTCGAAGAAGGTGCCGAGGTTGAACTTGATGCCGCGCTTGCGGAACGCGCGCTCAAGAAGCTTGGAGCTGTTCTCGTCCTCGACCGGGACGAGGTGCTTGAGGCCCTCGACGACGGTGACGTCGGTGCCGAAGGACTTCCACGCCGAGGCGAACTCGACGCCGATGACGCCGCCGCCCAGGATGATCGCGGACTGCGGGACGCGGTCCAGCTTCAGCGCGTGGTCCGAGGAGATGATGCGGTTGCCGTCGATCTCCAGGCCCGGCAGCGACTTCGGCACGGAGCCGGTCGCGAGGAGCACGTGACGGCCCTGGACGCGCTGGCCGTTCACGTCCACGGAGGTCGGGGACGACAGGCGGCCCTCGCCCTCGATGTACGTCACCTTGCGGGAGGCGACGAGACCCTGCAGGCCCTTGTACAGGCCGGAGATCACGTCGTCCTTGTACTTGTGGACGCCCGCGATGTCGATGCCCTCGAAGGAGGCCTTGACACCGAACTGGTCAGCCTCGCGCGCCTGGTCGGCGATCTCGCCGGCGTGCAGCAGGGCCTTCGTCGGGATGCAGCCGTTGTGCAGGCAGGTGCCCCCGAGCTTGTTCTTCTCGATCAGGGCGACGTCCAGGCCCAGCTGCGCTCCGCGCAGGGCCGCGGCGTAACCGCCACTGCCACCGCCGAGGATCACTAGGTCGAAAACAGTGCTGGCGTCGTTCGCCACGTCACGTCCTCCATGCATGTGCGCCGTACGCCGGTCTGCAGTGACCGGGCGGCGGCTGGTGTCCGGCCGCTTTTTATGCTTCGGCCCTGTGGTGGGGGCCCTGTCCTGCCAAGGACCCATCCTCGCACTTGTCGACGGCGGACGGGACGCCGGGCCCGGGGGTGAGACGGCGGTTACACCTGAAACCCGGGTGAGGGGGTCCGGGAAGCTGCGGATTTCGTCGAAAGCGAACGGTCCCCGGGTGTCTTCGCACCCGGGGACCGTCAAGCGTGCCGCTCTGCGTCAGCCGAGGTCACCGGCGGCCGTGCGCTCCGCGAGGCGCACCAGCGTACGGACCGCGGAACCGGTGCCGCCCTTGGGCGTGTAGCCGGACGCGCCGGCCTCGTTGAAGGCCGGGCCCGCGATGTCGAGGTGGGCCCACGTGATGCCCTCGCCGACGAACTCCTGGAGGAAGAGGCCGGCCACCAGGCCGCCGCCCATGCGCTCGCCCATGTTGGCGATGTCGGCGGTGGCGGAGTCCATGCCCTTGCGCAGGTCGGCGGGGAGCGGCATCGGCCAGGACGGCTCGCCGACCTCCTCGGCGACCTCGTGGATCGACGTACGGAAAGCGTCGTCGTTCGCCATGATGCCGAACGTGCGGTTGCCGAGCGCCAGCATCATCGCGCCGGTCAGCGTGGCGACGTCGACGATCGCGTCCGGGGTCTCCTCGGAGGCCTTGGCGATGGCGTCGGCCAGGACCAGGCGGCCCTCGGCGTCCGTGTTCAGGACCTCGACGGTCTTGCCGGAGTACATGCGAAGGACGTCGCCGGGGCGGGTGGCCGAGCCCGACGGCATGTTCTCGGCGAGCGCCAGCCAGCCGGTGACGTTCACGTCAAGACCGAGACGGGCCGAGGCGACGACGGCGGCGAACACGGCGGCGGCGCCGGCCATGTCGCACTTCATCGTCTCGTTGTGACCGGCCGGCTTGAGGGAGATGCCGCCCGAGTCGTACGTGATGCCCTTGCCGACGAAGGCGAGGTGCTTGTCCGCCTTCGACGACGTGTAGGAGAGCTTCACCAGGCGCGGCGGGGCCTCCGAGCCGGCGCCGACGCCGAGGATGCCGCCGTAGCCGCCCTTGACGAGCGCCTTCTCGTCGAGGACCTGCACCTTGATGCCGTGCTCCTTGGCCGCGGCCGAGGCGACGGCGGCGAAGGCCTCCGGGGTCAGGTCGTTCGGCGGGGTGTTGACCAGGTCGCGGGCGCGGTTGAGCTCCTCGGTCACGGCGAGGGCGCGCTCCACGGCGGCCTTGTACGCCTTGTCGCGGGGCTTGGCTCCGAGCAGGGCGATCTCGCCGAGCGGCGCCTTGCCGTTCTTCTTGCCCTCCTGGGCCGACTCCTTGTAGGCGTCGAAGGAGTACGCGCCGAGCAGCGCGCCCTCTGCGATCGCTCCCGCGTCACCCGGGTCCCCGACGGGCAGCGCGAACGCGGCCTTCTTCGCACCGGCCAGCGTGCGGGCGGCGGCACCGGCGGCGCGGCGCAGGGCCTCCGCGTCGTACGACTCGTCCTTCTCCGGCACCGGGCCGAGACCGACCGCCAGGACGACCGGGGCCTTGAAGCCGGAGGGGGCGGGGAGCTTCGTCACCTCACCCTCACCGCCAGAGGCGCCGAGGGTCTCCAGGACGGCGGCGAGCTTGCCGTCGTAGGCCTTGTCCACGGCCTCCGCGCCGGGGGCGACGACGAGCACTCCGGACTTGGATGCAGCACCCTTCGCCACACCGACGACGATCGCGTCGGCACGCAGGCCGGACGCGGCGGCGGTGCTGAGAGTCAGAGCAGTCACGGTGGTGAGGTCCCTACTTTCATGGTGTCTGAACGAGTTCTGACGGGCCGTGGGGTGTATGGCCCCTTGGGGAGCCTACGCCCGTGGGCGCGAGGGTGCGCTGCGCGGTATGTGACTGCGGCCGTGTCAGCCGAAAGTGAGGACGACGAGGGCGGCGGTGGCGGCGGTCTCGGCGACGCCGCCGAAGACGTCGCCGGTCACTCCGCCGAGGCGCCGCACGCAGTGGCGCAGCAGGAGTTCGGCCGCGCAGCAGGCGAGGACGGCGGCCGCCGCGCCGCGCACGGCGCCGTACGCCGAGCCGGTGACGGCGCCCGCGGCCCCGGCGGCGCACACGGTGACGGCGGCGGCGAGCAGCGCCCCGCGCACGGGCACCGTTCCGGCGACGGCCGCGCCCAGGCCCTCGGGCCGGGCCGGCGGGACACCGGTGCGCGAGGCCAGCGTGAGCGCGAGCCGGGCGGTGAGTGCCGAGACGACGGCGGCGAGCGCGCCGCGCGCCCACGAATCCGCGTACAGCTCGGCGAGGGCGGCGACCTGGGCGAGGAGCGCGAGCACGAGCGTGACGACGCCGAACGGGCCGATGTCCGACTGCTTCATGATGCGCAGCGCGTCCTCGGCCGGCTTGCCGCTGCCGAGGCCGTCGGCGGTGTCGGCGAGCCCGTCCAGGTGCAGTCCCCGGGTCAGCGCGGCCGGGACGCTCACGCTCGCCACGGCCGCGAGCAGCGGACCGGCGCCGAGCAGCGTCAGGAGCCCGCCGAGCGCGGCGGCGGCCAGGCCCACGACGAGCCCGGCGACGGGGGCGCAGAGCATTCCGGCGCGGGCCGCGTCGCGGTCCCAGCGGGTGACCTTGACCGGGAGCACGGTGAGGGTGCCGAAGGCGAAACGGAGGCCGTCGGCCGGGGTTGCGGGCATCCCGGCAGGCTACCCGGGGGGCCCAGCACAGCGGGCGGCGCCCGGGCCCCGGCGGCAGGATGGCCGCATGGGTGACTGGTGGTACCGGAACATCGGCGAGCCGGGGAAGCTGCCACTGCTGCTCGCCCTCGCCGCGTTCCTGCTGACCTTCGCCGTGACCCGTACGATCACGCGCCTCATCCGCGCCGGGCGCGGGCCGTTCCGCAACGTCACCCCGGGCGGCATGCACATCCACCACGTGGTGCCCGGCGTGATCCTCACCGTCATCGGCGGGTTCGGCGCGGTCGGTAGCGGGCGGCACGGCGTCACCGCCTCGATCTGCGCGGTGATCTTCGGGATCGGCGCGGGCCTGGTCCTCGACGAGTTCGCCCTGATCCTGCACCTCGCCGACGTCTACTGGACCGAGCAGGGCCGGCAGAGCGTCGAGGTGGTGGTCCTCGCGGCGGCGCTCGGGCTGCTCGTCCTCAGCGGCTTCTCGCCGCTCGGCGTGAACGACGTGTCGGGACAGGAGGAGCAGGGGCGCGGCACCGCGATCCTCACGGTCCTGGTGAACCTCTTGTTCGTGGTGCTGGCCATGTTCAAGGGGAAGCCCCGGCTCGCGGTCGTGGGCGTACTCGTGCCGTTCGTCGCGCTGTTCGGGGCCATCAGGCTCGCGCGGCCCGGATCGGCGTGGGCGAAGCGCTGGTACCGGCGGCGCCCGAAGGCCAGGGCGAGATCGCGGCTGCGCGCGTACCGGCACGACCGGCGCTGGTCGAGGATGAGCCGGGGCTTTCAGGACCTGATCGGCGGCACACCCGACCCGGAGCGCTCGGCGCCCCGGTGACGCACGGCGCCCAGCGCCCACCGCGCCACGACGACCAGGGCGACCGCGCTGATCGCCGCCAGATGTTCCTTGCCCGCGAGGTTCGGCCTCACGGTCGCCTCGATCACCATGAGGGCGACCACCACGACCGCCGTGCACCGGGCGCGATAGCACCAGCACACGTAGATGGCGAGCCCGACGACCGCCGCCGACGGGCCGTTGTCGACGATCCGCGCGTCAGAGGCGGGCAGGCCGAGCGGTCCGTCGGGGCCGAGCGCGATGGCCAGGCGGGCGTAGAGGGTGCCGACGAGGGTGGCGACGTATCCGTTGGCGAGCGTGACCCACCGGCCGAGGCAGATCTCCGCGATGCCGAACACGAGCAGGATCTGT
Source organism: Streptomyces sp. NBC_01445 (assembly GCF_035918235.1). Taxonomy (NCBI): domain Bacteria; kingdom Bacillati; phylum Actinomycetota; class Actinomycetes; order Kitasatosporales; family Streptomycetaceae; genus Streptomyces; species Streptomyces sp. NBC_01445. The sequence continues at coordinate 7,167,445 of NZ_CP109485.1, forward strand.
GCCAGGGCGCCCCACACCGGCAGGTCGAGCGCCGGCACGAAGAGGGACAGCGGGGTGCGCAGCAGCGACAGCCACAGCGGGTCCTCGGCCCGCACGGAGCCGACGTCCTGCACGAATCGGTAACCCCAGGACTGGTTCTGGAGGTACTGGAACAAGGCCGTGAGGCAGACCGCCCCGAGCGTCATCGGCGCCGCCCGCCACTTCCTGTCGACGAGCCCCCGGCGCACCGTCGTCCACAGCGGGCCCCACTCGGCGCGGGCCAGGGCGGCCGGGGATCTCACGGGTGCGGCTCCAGATGTCTGCGGTGCATCCAGTTCGGCAGGCCCGGCGCCTCCAGAAAGCCCTCGGCGCGCGCGGAGGCGAGGCCGATCCGCGGCAGGTCGGCGCTCTTCTCGAAGAGCAGGAAGCGGGGCTCCCAGATGGGCCGGTACTTCGCGTTGGCCCGGTAGAGGGATTCGATCTGCCACCACCGTGAGAAGAAGCTGAGCAGCGAGCGCCACAGGCGCAGCACCGGGCCCGCGCCGAGCCGCGAGCCACGTTCGAAGACGGACCGGAACATCGCGAAGTTGAGCGACACCTGCGTGATCCCGATCTCCTCGGCCCGCTGGAGCAGTTCGATGACCATGAACTCCATCAGCCCGTTCTCGGAGTCCCTGTCGCGCCGCATCAGATCGAGCGAGAGCCCCTCGGGCCCCCACGGGACGAACGAGAGTACGGCCTTCAACTCGCCTTTCCCGTCGGTGCATTCGAGCATCACGCAGCGCCCGTCGCCCGGGTCGCCGAGCCGGCCGAGCGCCATCGAGAAGCCGCGCTCGGTCGCCCCGTCGCGCCAGTCGTCGGCGCGCTGGAGCAGGTACGTCATCTCGGCGGCGGGAATGTCCTCGTGGCGCCGGATCCGCACCACGTAACCCGCGCGTTTGACCCGGTTGTAGGCCTGCCGGACGGTGCGCATGGCCCGCCCCTCCAGCGTGAAGCCCTGATCAGGGGTTCCGCCCCGGGCGCCGATCTCGACGATGGCTTCGTCGCCGAGTTCGAGGGCGTCGAGGCCGTGCCGCGCGTAGATGGTGCCTGCCTCCTCGCTCGCGCCCATCACGGCCGGGATCCAGCCGTGTTCGCGCGCCTCCATGAGCCAGGTGTCGATCGCGCCCGGCCAGGCCTCGGGGTCGCCGATCGGATCGCCCGAGGCGAGCGAGACCCCGCCGACGACGCGGTACGCGACGGCCGCCTTGCCGGTCGGCGACCACACGACGCTCTTCTCCCGGCGCAGCGCGAAGTAGCCGAGCGAGTCGCGGTCGCCGTCCTTGTCGAGCAGCGTGCGCAGCTTCGCCTCGTCGCCGGGGGTGATCGGGTCGACGGCCTTGCGGGAGCGGAACGCGGCGTACGCGACGGCGAGCAGGAGGAGGGTGCTCAGGATGTTGATCACGACGTTGACCCAGTTCGGCGACGTGATGCCGGGGTAGCGGGACTCGTCGGTGGCGACCGAGATGAGGCGCAGGGTGCCGTAGCGCCAGCGCTCCAGGAACGTCGAGTGGTGCCCGTCGTGCGCCTGGTTGGTGACGGTCACGAGGAACGTCGCGAACAGGGACGTCACGAGGAGTCCGCCGACCCCGACCACGGCCGCGAGCTTCGGGTTCGAGCGGTCCCCCTTCGCGTAGAACTCCCGCCGCCCGAGCAGCAGCGCGGCGACGAACGCGGCGGTCAGGACGACCGAGATCCAGTTCTGCGCGTAGCGGCGCACCTCGGGGAAGAACATCACGAGGATGAACAGGAGCAGGAACAGCCCGCTGAGCACGAGGTTGAGGATCCACGCGGCGCGCTTGCGGCGGCGCATCGTGATCGCCAGGAACCAGGTGAAGACCCCGGACGCGAAGCCGGCCGTCAGCAGGTACGGGGTGAAGTAGTCGTTGGTGTTGTGCCGTTGCAGGTCCTGGCCGAGGGAGACCCAGACCGCGCTCAGGAAGTTGATGAACGTGACGACGCGCAGGTACCAGACGGTGAAGGCGGCCGCCCGTTTCGTGGTGGGAGTGGAGGTGTGGGTGCGGCGCGCGGGTGGCGAGGTCGTCTGGTCAGCTGCCATAAGCAGGGAGCATATGGGGCATTTCAGGCTATCTGGGTCGAGCATCGCCGGGACGTGAAACGGCGGGTCGCGGCGGGGCCGAAGCCTGCCGTGACCCGCCGTCAAGCAGCGTGCCGCGTGCCCTACTCGGTCGCGTCGGCCGTCTCCGGCTCCTCGGTGGCCGCCTCGGTGACCTGCGGCTCGTCGGCGGCCTGCGGGGCCTCCGGCAGCTCCGCGGCCAGCGCCGCGGCGGCCTGCACCAGCGGCAGCGCGAGCAGCGCCCCCGCTCCCTCGCCCACCGTCACGCCCTGGTCGAGCAGCGGCTCCATCGCCATCCGGTCCAGCGCCTTCGCCTGCGCGGGCTCCCCGCTCGCCTGGCCGGCCAGCCACCAGTCCGGCGCCCGGAACGCGATCCGCTGCCCGACGAGCGCGCACGCCGCCGACACGACGCCGTCCAGGATCACCGGCGTACGCCGCACCGCGCTCTGCAGCAGGAACCCGGTCGCGGCGGCGAGGTCCGCGCCGCCCACCGCGCCGAGCAGCGCCAGCTGGTCGCCGAGTACGGGCCTGGCCCGCCGCAGGGCGTCCCGCACGGCCGCGCACTTGCGCATCCACGCCAGGTCGTCGATCGGCGAGCCGCCGCGCCCGGTCACCACGGACGCGTCCGTCCCGCACAGCGCCGCGATCAGCGTCGCGGCCGCCGTCGTCCCGCCCACGCTGAGATCGCCGAGCACCACCAGATCCGTGCCGGAGTCCGCCTCCTCGTCGGCGACGGCCATGCCCGCGCGGAACGCGGCCTCCGCCTCCTCGGGCGTCAGCGCGTCCTCGATGTCGATGCGCCCGGACGACCTGCGCACCCGGTGCCGTACGACCTCGGCGGGCAGCTCGCCGGGCTCGCAGTCCAGCGACATGTCGACGATCCGTACCGGAACGCCCTGGCGCCGCGCGAGGATCGCGGACGCGCTCCCGCCCTCGACGGCCTGGCGCACCAGCTCCGCGGCACTGCCCGCGGGCCGCGCCGACACCCCGAGTTCCGCGATCCCGTGGTCACCCGCGAACAGCACCACGCGCGGGCGCTCCAGCGGCTTGACCGGCACCGCGGCCTGAGCGGCGGACAGCCACTCGCCCAGCTCGTCGAGGCGGCCGAGCGCGCCGGGCGGCACCGCGAAGCGGGCACGGCGTTCCTCGGCGTCGCGGCGCGTCCCGCCGTCGGGGCGCTCGATCAGATCGGTGAAGTCGTCGAGATTCAGCGAGCTCATTCGCCGAACAGTACCGGCCGTTCCCCGACGTGGCGCATGACGTGGTGTTACGCCATGCGATGCATCGGATCCGCAACGTCATTGCGGGTCTCTCCGTGATCCTTTACGTTCCAGGATGCCCCGGATTGTCGTGTCGCCCCAGGGTGGTGTGGCGCCCCTCGGACCGTCCCACAGGAGTTCGTGATGACCCCCACGACCGAGGCCGTCGCCGAGCGGCGGCCCGCCTATCTCACCGAACTCGCCCAGGGCACCGACCGGTTCCACGAGCCGCGCAGGACCGACTGCCCCTGGTGCGGCTCCAGCCGGCTGCGCACCCGGCTGCGGACCACCGACCTCCTCCAGCACAAGCCCGGCAGCTTCGTCGTCGACCAGTGCCGCGCCTGCTCGCACTCCTTCCAGAACCCGCGCCTGACCCCCGAAGGACTGGCCTTCTACTACCGGGACTTCTACGACGGGCTCAACGCCGGCCACTCCGCCAGACTCCTGAAGGCCCAGCACTCGGCGCGGCACTCGGCCCGCCGCCACCGCGCCGCCGCCCGCACCCTGCTGGCCCTCGTCGAGCCGGAGAGCTGGCTGGACGTCGCCACCGGGCAGGGCCACTTCCCGGCGGCCGCCAAAGAGGTCCACCCGTACACCGCCTTCGACGGGCTCGACGCCTCAGCCGCCGTCGAGGAGGGCCGCAGGGCCGGCCGCGTCGAGGAGGCCCACCGCGGCACCCTCACCGAGCTCGCCCCCGCGCTCGCGGGACGCTACGACGCGCTGAGCATGTTCCACTACCTGGAGCACGCCACAGACCCGCGCGACGAACTCAAGGCCGCCCGCACCGTCCTGCGTCCCGGCGGCCACCTCCTCATCGAGGTCCCCGACCCCGAGAGCCGCTACGCGAAGCTGCTCGGCAAGTGGTGGGTGTCGTACTTCCAGCCCCAGCACCTGCACCTCATCCCGATGGACAACCTCCGCCGCGAGCTGGAGCGCCTCGGCTACACCGTCGTCGCGACCGACCGCCGCGAGGCGCACGTCCCGCTCGACCTCACCGCCGGGCTCGCCCTGTTCCTCGGCCACTGGCTGCCGAGCGCCGACGCCCCCTGGCGCAGCAAGGCCCCGACCCCGCTCCAGCGCGGGCTCCGCACGGCCCTGACGTACGCCGCCGTGCCCCTCGTCGCCGCGGCCTACGCGGCGGACCAGCTGCTCGCCCCGCTCGCGGGCCGCACCCGCTTCTCCAACGCCTACCGGATCGTCGCCCGCAAGAACACCGCTGGGCCTGGCAGGGACCCGCGGCCCTGACCGAACCCTGCCTGAACCCCGACCGATCGCCCCGCGTCAGCCGCGCAGCACCAGCACCTGCCCGGCCACCACGAGCAGTACCTGTTCGCACTCGGCCGCGAACGCCGTGTTCAGGCGCCCCAGTTCGTCCCGGTAGCGGCGGCCCGACGCCGTGGCCGGGACGATCCCGGAACCCACCTCGTTCGACACGGCGACCACCGTGCGCCGGGTGTTCCGCACGGCCTCCGTCAGCGCCGCGACCTTCTCCCGCAGCGCCCGCTCCCCGCCGCCCGCCCACTCCGCGTCGTCCCAGGCCTGCACCTCGTCCATGGCGTACGTCAGCCACAGCGACAGGCAGTCGATGAGCAGCGGAGGCCCGTCCTGCGCGAGGAGCGGCACGAGGTCGCAGGTCTCCGTCGTGTTCCAGGAGCCCGGGCGCCGCTCACGGTGCAGCGCCACCCGCTGCGACCACTCGGTGTCCCCGCCCCGCGTGCCGCCCGTCGCCACGTACAGCACGCCCGGGAACGCCTCCAGGCGCCGCTCGGCCTCGACCGACTTCCCCGACCTGGCCCCGCCGAGGACCAGCGTCCTGCGCGGCACGTCCGGCACGTCCTCGTACGCCCCCACGACGAGCGTCGTCCCGTCCGGCACGGCCCGCGCGCCCGCCGCCGCGAGACGGCGCGTCAGCTCGGGCCCCGGCGGCACGTCGTGGTCGATGTGGACCGCGAGCACATCGGTCGTCGCGCCGATCGCGCCCACGGCCCGCAGCCTCGCCGCCGCGTCGGGGCGGTCCACGATGTCGGCGAGCACCATCTCGTACGGCCGCTCGGCCTCCTCGAAGCCCGCGGGCGCCGCGCCCGGCGGCAGGTACAGCAGCCGCTCGCCGTCCGGTCCGGTCACCTCGTAGCCCGTCCCCGGCGAGTCCGTCGGCAGGGCCCGCACCCGGTGCCCGGTCAGCAGCGCCAGCTCGCTCCCGTCCGGCACCCGGACCGGTGACACGAGCCCCGCAGGCACCTCGACGGGCGGCCCGTCGTGCGGATGCGAGAGCAGCACCTGCCGTACACCGCTGAGGCTGTGCCCCGAGCGGGCGGCGGCGAACGCCGCCCCCGGCGTGAGGTCGAGCAGCAGCGTGCCGTCGATCAGGAGCGCGGTCGCGGCACGCGCGCCACCCGGCCCGAGGGCGGTGGCGCAGGCCGCGCAGGGGCAGTCCGGGCGGGGCAGTCCGGTGGGGGCGCCGGTGCCGAGCAGAGTGAGTTCCACGGGAAGATCCTCCCGCGCCACCGCGAGTGGCGCTCGCCCGGCTAGGCTTCCGGGCAGTAGTGAGACTGTGAGCTGGTCCGTTGACTCCCTGGAGGCTGACATGGCGGCGTGGACGTGGAGGTTCGAGAAGTCGGACGGGACGGAGGTCCAGCCGGCGGTGCAGCCCGAGGAGTTCACGACTCAGGGCGACGCGGAGTCGTGGATCGGCGAGTACTGGAAGGCCCTCGCGGAAGGCGGTGCCGACCAGGTCACCCTCTTCGAGGACGACGCGGTGATCTACGGCCCGATGGGCCTGCACGCGGAGGACGCGCCGGCGTAGGTCCGCAGCTCCTTCTGGAACGCCGAGAAGGGCGGCGACCCGCACGGGTCGCCGCCTTTCTGTCTTCCGCCGTGTCCCGATACGTCCGTCCTACATCTCGCCGAGTGTGACCTCGGCCGTCTGCGCGGCCCCGTTCCTCAGGTACGCGACCGAGACCTTGTCGCCGGGCTTGCGGGCGGCGAGTTCCTCCGCGAGCGACACCATCGTGTTGACGTCTGTGTCGCCGAACTGGGTGATGACGTCCCCGGACTGGATCCCGGCCTTCTGCGCGGCCCCGCCGTCGTCGACGTCCACGACGGCGACCCCGTCCGGCTGGTAGGAGCTGCCGAGCACCGTACGGCCCGTGATGCCGAGCGCGGCCCGCCCCGAGTCCGTGACCTTGCCCTTCTTGATGACCTGGTCGGCGACCGTCGTGACCATGGACGAGGGGATCGCGAACCCGATGCCGGGCGCCGCGCCGCCCCTCATGTTGGGGTCCGTCGCGGCGAGCGTCGGGATGCCGACGACCTGCCCGTCGAGATTGACGAGGGCGCCGCCACTGTTGCCCGGGTTGATCGCCGCGGACGTCTGCACCATGTTCCCGATGGTGGCGCCGGTCCCGCCGGCCTCGCGGTTCTCGCTGACGGTCCGCCCGGTCGCCGAGACGATGCCCTGGGTGACGCTGGAGGAGAGGCCGAGCGGCGAGCCCATCGCCAGGGTGATCTGGCCGACCTCGACCTTGGACGAGTCCGCGAACCTCGCCGGCTTGAGCCCCTCGGCCACCTTGTCCAGCTTGATGACGGCGAGGTCCTGCTCGGGGTAGGCGTAGACGAGCGTCGCGGTCAGCTCGGTCTCGCTGTTGGACGTGGTCACCTTGAACGTCTTCTCGTTGCCGACCACGTGCGCGTTGGTGACGACGTGGCCCTTGTCGTCGTAGACGATCCCGGAGCCCTGCTCGGACGAGGCCTGGATCTGGACGACGGACGGCAGGACGTCCTTGATCACCTTCTGGTAGTCGGCCTGCAGAGCGTTGCCGGAGGCGGGCGCGGCCTGCTCCGTGGTGGCGGACGGCTTCGTCGACGGGTCGGACGGGCCGGAGGAGTCGTCCCCGGAGCAGCCGCCGACCAGGACCAGCGAGCAGACGACGGCGGTCAGCGGCAGCGCGAGCCGCAGAACGCGGGCACGCCCGCTACGAGTGGGACGGGCACGCGCACGGGAACCGGAAAGAGAGCGGGCACGGGAACGGGCACGGAAAGGATCCATGCCCGGATTGTCACTGTCGTCCCGTTGTTCCTGCCTGCGGTGGGCCGCCGAACAGGGGGCGCGCCGGGGCCGTCAGCCGCGCACACCGCACAGGTGCAGCAGCGCCGCCACCCGGCGGTACGGCTCCGTGCGGCCCGCCCGCTCCTCCGCCGCGAGCAGCGTGTGGAACTCGCCGGGCGGCGGCACCGGCACGTCGTCCCCCGCCGTGTCCGTGAAGACCCGTACCCCGTACCAGGCGTGCAGCGGAGCCCCGATCCCGGCCAGCGTGGCGGTCAGCGCGCCGAGCCGGTCGGCCCGCACGTCGAGCCCGAGCCGGTTGCGGTACGAGGCCGTGTCGAAGGAGCCGAGCGCCGCCTGCCAGTCTCCGGCGAGGCCGGGCCGCATGGCGAGCGCGTCACCGTTGCGCACGAGGAGCGAGAGCAGGCCGCCGGGGGCCAGCATCCGCGCCAGGCCCGCGAGCAGCGCGTCGGGGTCCTCCACGTACATCAGGACCCCGTGGCACAGCACCACGTCGAAGCTGCCGGGCAGGAAGTGCACCCCGGTCTCCCGGCCGTCGCCCTCCACGAGGCGCACCCGGCCGCGGATGCCCTCGGGCTCCCCGGCGAGCGCGGCCCGTGCCGCGGCGACCATCTCGGGATCCTGCTCGACCCCGGTCACCTGATGTCCGGCACGGGCGAGGCGCAGGGCCTGCGTGCCCTGGCCCATGCCGACGTCGAGCACCCGCAGCCGCTGCCCCACGGGGTAACGCGCGGCGAGCTGCTCGTCGAGCTGCCGTGCCACGAGCTCTTGGCGTACCGCGTTGCGCAGACCGTCGAGCTTGCCGAGCCAGGACGCCGCGGCACCGCCGGAGAAGGCCTCCGTGCTCAGGGCCGCTCCCCGCGCTTGACCTGCGGCTTGGGCAGACGGAGCCGGCGCATCTGGAGCGTGCGCATCAGGGCGTACGCGACGGCGCCCTTCTTCGGCTCGTTCGGGAACTTCTCGGCCAGGCGCTTCTTCAGGCGGAACGCGGTGACGACCGAGTCGAGCACGATCAGCACGATCACGATGAGCCAGAGCAGCAGTGCGATGTTCTGCAGGCTGGAGATCCGGACCATGGTCATCACGAGGATGACCACCGCCAGGGGCAGGAAGAACTCGGCGATGCAGAAGCGCGAGTCGACGAAGTCGCGCGCGAACTTTCGCACCGGACCCTTGTCGCGGGCGGGAAGGTAACGCTCGTCACCGCTGGCGAGCGCCTGGCGCTGCCTCTCCATCGCGGTGCGGCGCTCCTCGCGCTGCCGCTTCGACGCCTCCTTGCGGGTCGTCGGCGTATTGGCCACGCTGCGGCGCTGGGTCTGGGCCTGGCTGCGCTTGGGCGTGGGGCGGCCCTTGGGGGCCTGCGGGTCACGGGGCTGCGTGGAGTCGGTCACCGGCGCCTTGGCGGCCTGGGCCTTCTCGTCCTTGGATCGGCTACGGAACACAAAACCCAAGGGTACGGGGTGCGGGCGCATGGACCAGAGGCGAGTGGGGAACGATCCGGCAACACCCTGCGTCAGTGTTGCTGAGCGTTCCCGGCAGCTGCACCGTGTGCCCGTCGATCCGGCCCCCAGGGGGACACCTACTCCCTGCGCCGGAGCGGGACCGTACGCAGTCGTCCTTGGGGATGAGCGCATCCGCACCTGAACAGTGCGGTAATAGAGGCAGGACCCGTACTGTGGGTTCTGTCGCAGTGCTGGTGCTGGACGTCTGCTGGATCTGTCAGAAGGGGGCGCGCGAAGCCCATGAGCGGTGTCATGAAGCGTATGGGGATGATCTTCCGCGCGAAGGCGAACAAGGCCCTTGACCGGGCCGAGGACCCGCGCGAGACCCTCGATTACTCGTACCAGAAGCAGCTGGAGCTGCTCCAGAAGGTGCGCCGCGGTGTCGCCGACGTGGCGACGTCGCGCAAGCGCCTGGAGCTGCAGCTCAACCAGCTCCAGAACCAGTCGTCCAAGCTGGAGGACCAGGGCCGCAAGGCGCTCGCGCTCGGCCGCGAGGACCTGGCCCGCGAGGCGCTCTCGCGCCGGGCCGCCCTCCAGCAGCAGGTCACCGACCTGGAGACGCAGCACCAGACCCTCCAGGGCGAGGAGGAGAAGCTCACCCTCGCGGCGCAGCGCCTCCAGGCCAAGGTCGACGCCTTCCGTACGAAGAAGGAGACGATCAAGGCGACCTACACGGCGGCCCAGGCGCAGACCCGGATCGGCGAGGCCTTCTCCGGCATCTCCGAGGAGATGGGCGACGTGGGCATGGCCATCCAGCGTGCCGAGGACAAGACGGCGCAGCTCCAGGCCCGGGCCGGCGCGATCGACGAACTGCTTGCCTCCGGCGCCCTCGACGACCAGTCCGGCCTCGCCAAGGACGACATCCAGAGCGAGCTGGACCGCCTCTCCGGTGGTACGGATGTAGAGCTGGAACTCCAGCGGATGAAGGCCGAGCTGTCGGGCGGTTCCTCCTCCTCGCAGCAGGCCATCGAGGGCGGGCAGGGCCAGCAGTCGCCGACCCAGACGCCGCAGGACACCCCGCGCTTCGACAAGCAGTAGTCCCACGCCGAGGAGGGCGTCATGATCGTACGGATCATGGGGGAGGGGCAGGTGGAGCTGGCCGACAGCCACTTCACCGAGCTCAACAAGCTCGACAACGAGCTCCTGGCCGAGATGGAGAACGGGGACGGTCCCGCTTTCCGCCGCACGCTCAACGCCCTGCTCGAAACGGTCCGCTCTCTCGGCAACCCTCTGCCCGACGCGTCCCTGGAACCCTCGGAACTCATCCTTCCGTCCCCGGACGCGACCCTGGAAGAGGTCCGGGAGATGCTGAGCGACGACGGTCTGATCCCTGGCTGAGCCGTCGCGGGCGGTACGCGGCCTGCCGCGCGTACCGCATCTGGACGGGCGTGCCGCGCACGGACGAGGGGGCGATACCGTGACGCCGGTGACCCCCTTCGTACGCTGGGCCAGGACTCACCCCCGGGCCATGGACGCGGCCCTCGCGGCGGCGGTGCTGCTCTGCATGATCGCCGCCTCCTTCGCCGATCCGAACGGCGGCCGCGACGGCACCCCCACCTGGGGCACCCGCAGTCCCCAGCTCCTCAGCGTCGTCTTCATGGTCCTCGGCGCGGCCGCACTCGTCCTTCGGCGCCGCGCCCCCATGGCGGTCCTCGCGGCCACCTCCGCCGTCACCCTCGCCGAACTCATCACCGGCGACCCGCGCGCACCCGTCTCGATGAGCGCCGTCGTCGCGCTCTACACCGTCGCCGCCACCACCGACCGCCCCACCACCTGGCGCGTCGGCCTCGCCACCATGACCGTCCTCACCGGCGCCGCCATGCTGGCGGGCCCCCTGCCCTGGTACTCGCAGGAGAACATCGGCGTCTTCGCCTGGACCGGCATGGCCGCCGCGGCCGGTGACGCCGTGCGCAGCCGGCGCGCGTTCGTCGACGCGATCCGCGAGCGGGCCGAGCGGGCCGAGCGCACACGGGAGGAGGAGGCCCGGCGCCGCGTCGCCGAGGAGCGCCTGCGCATCGCCCGCGACCTGCACGACGTCGTCGCGCACCACATCGCCCTGGTCAACGTCCAGGCGGGCGTCGCCTCGCACGTCATGGACAAGCGCCCCGACCAGGCCAAGGAGGCCCTCTCGCACGTGCGCGAGGCGAGCCGTTCCGCGCTCAACGAACTCCGCGCCACCGTCGGCCTGTTGAGGCAGTCCGGCGACCCCGAGGCCCCGACCGAACCGGCGCCGGGACTCGACCGCCTCGAAGACCTCGTCGGCACGTTCCGCAACGCGGGCCTGCCCGTCGAGGCCACCTGCTCCGACCGCGCCACCGGCCTGCCGGCCGCCGTCGACCTGGCCGCCTACCGCATCGTCCAAGAGGCCCTCACCAATGTGCAGAAGCACGCGGGCGCCGAGGCCAAGGCCGAGGTCAGCGTCGTGCGCGTAGGCCCGAACATCGAGGTCACGATCCTCGACAACGGCCCCGGCACCGCGCAGCCCTCGCCCGACAGCGGCGGCCACGGCCTGCTCGGCATGCGCGAGCGCGTCGCCGCGGTCGGCGGCAGTCTGTCGGTCGGACCGCGGTACGGGGGCGGGTTCCGCGTCCATGCGATCCTGCCCGTCCAGGCCCACGCCACCGCGGGCCGCGCCACGGACACGAGGGACGCTGGATGACCATTCGGGTACTGCTCGCCGACGACCAGGCCCTGCTGCGCAGCGCCTTCCGCGTCCTCGTGGACTCCGAACCCGACATGCTCGTAGTGGGCGAGGCCTCCGACGGCGCGGAGGCCGTCCGCCTCGCCAAGTCCGAGAAGGCCGACGTCGTCCTGATGGACATCCGGATGCCCGGCACCGACGGACTCGCGGCGACCCGGCTGATCAGCGCCGACCCCGAACTGGCGCACGTACGCGTCGTGATGCTCACGACCTTCGAGGTGGACGAGTACGTCGTCCAGTCGCTGCGCGCGGGCGCCTCCGGCTTCCTCGGTAAAGGCGCCGAACCCGAGGAACTGCTCGGGGCGGTGCGGATCGCCGCCGCGGGCGAGGCGCTCCTGTCGCCCGTCGCGACCAAGGGCCTGATCGCCAAGTTCCTCGCGCAGGGCGAGGGGTACGGCGACTGGGAGGACGGCGCGCGCCCCGGCGGCGCCCACGGCGAACGCCTCGCCGCGCTCACCACCCGCGAGCGCGAGGTCCTCGTCCAGGTCGCCGGCGGCCACTCGAACGACGAGATCGCGGAGCGCCTCCAGGTCAGCCCCCTCACGGTCAAAACCCATGTGAACCGCGCCATGGCCAAGCTCGGCGCCCGGGACCGTGCCCAACTCGTCGTAATCGCGTACGAATCGGGCCTGGTCCGTCCAAGGGTGGAGTGAGCCGGGGCCTCCGCGTACTACGGGCGCAGTATGCGGCGCATAAGAACGGGACCTGGGAGCGACGGAACCGCCCTCCGGCATGACTGAGGGTGTAGGGGGCCCCGCGCATTGTCTGCCGACGTACCGCGTTCTCAGGATGCACAAGCGTCCCCCGGACGCCCGGGGCCCCTCCTGCCGCGCTCGCCACAGAGAGAGACCCACACCATGTCCTGGCTGTCGAGATTCAGCCTCGCTCAACGGGCCCTGATCGGGCTGATGTCGATCATCGCGATCGTCTTCGGCGCCATCGCGATCCCTCAGCTCAAGCAGCAGCTGCTGCCCTCCATCGAACTGCCCATGGTGTCCGTCCTGGCCCCGTACCAGGGCGCGTCTCCCGACGTGGTCGAGAAGCAGGTCATCGAGCCGCTCGAGTCGACCATCGACGCGGTCGACGGCATCACCGGCATCACCTCCACGGCGAGCGAGGGCAACGCCGTGATCATGGCCCAGTTCGACTACGGCAACGGCTCCAAGCAGCTCGTCGCCGACGTCCAGCAGGCTGTGAACCGGGCCCGCGCCCAACTCCCCGATGACGTCGACCCGCAGGTCGTCGCGGGCTCCACGGACGACATACCGACCGTGGTCCTCGCCGTCACGTCCGACAAGGACCAGCAGGCGCTCGCCGACCAGCTCGACAAGACCGTCGTCCCGTCCCTCAAGGACATCGACGGCGTCGGCCAGGTCACCGTCGACGGTGTGCGCGACCTCCAGGTCACCGTCACCCCCGACGACAAGAAGCTCGCCGCGGCCGGCGTCAGCCAGGCCGCGCTCGGCCAGTCCCTCCAGGCGGGCGGCGCGACCCTGCCCGCCGGCTCCTTCGACGAGGGCGGCAGCAACCGCACCGTCCAGGTCGGCGGCGGTTTCACCTCCCTGAAGCAGATCCAGGACCTGATGGTCACCGGCGAGGGCGTCAGGAAGCCCGTACGCCTCGGTGACGTCGCCAAGGTCGCGCAACAGCCGGCCAAGGCCGACTCGATCACCCGCACCGACGGCAAGCCCAGCCTCGCGGTCATGGTCACCATGGACCACGACGGCAGCGCGGTCGCCATCTCCGACGCGGTCAAGGACAAGCTCCCCGACCTGCGCAAGGACCTCGGCACCGGCGCGAAGCTCACGGTCGTCAGCGACCAGGGCCCGGCCGTCTCCAAGTCCATCGACGGCCTGACGACGGAGGGCGCGCTCGGCCTGCTCTTCGCGGTCCTCGTCATCCTCGTCTTCCTGGCGTCGATCCGCTCGACCCTGGTCACCGCGGTCTCGATCCCGCTCTCGGTCGTCCTGGCCCTGATCGTGCTCTGGACCCGCGACCTCTCGCTCAACATGCTCACGCTCGGCGCGCTGACCATCGCGATCGGCCGCGTCGTGGACGACTCCATCGTCGTCCTGGAGAACATCAAGCGGCACCTCGGCTACGGCGAGGAGCGCCAGGAGGCGATCCTCAAGGCGGTCCGCGAGGTCGCGGGCGCCGTCACGTCGTCCACTCTGACCACCGTCGCCGTCTTCCTGCCCATCGGCCTGGTGGGCGGCATGGTCGGCGAGCTGTTCGGCTCGTTCTCCCTGACGGTCACGGCGGCCCTGCTGGCCTCGCTGATCGTCTCGCTCACCGTCGTGCCGGTCCTGTCGTACTGGTTCCTGCGCCCGCCCAAGGCGATCAAGGGCGTCGACCCGGAGGAGGCGCGCCGCAAGGCGGAGGAGAAGGAGGCGCGTTCCTGGCTCCAGCGGATCTACGTCCCCGTCCTGCGCTTCGCGACCCGTCGCCGCCTCACCAGCGTCCTCATCGCGGTCGTGGTCCTGGTCGGCACGTTCGGCATGGCCCCCATGCTGAAGACGAACTTCTTCGACCAGGGCGAGCAGGAAGTCCTGTCCATCAAGCAGGAGCTGAAGCCGGGCACCAGCCTGGCGGCGACCGACGCCGCGGCGAAGAAGGTCGAGAAGCTGCTCGGCGGCGTCGACTCGGTCAAGGACTACCAGGTCACCATCGGCTCGTCCGGCTTCATGGCGGCCTTCGGCGGCGGTACTGACACCAACCAGGCGTCGTACCAGGTGACGCTGAAGGACAAGGCGTCGCACGAGAAGACCCAGGACCGCATCGAGAAGGGTCTCGGGGAGCTCTCCGGGATCGGCCGGACCACCATCGCGGCCGGTGACGGCTTCGGCAGCCAGGACCTCAGCGTCGTGGTGAAGGCGGCCGACGGCCAGGTCCTGCGCAAGGCGGCCGACGAGGTCCGCGCCGAGGTCGCCGAGCTCGACGACGTCACGGACGTCACCAGCGACCTGTCGCAGTCGGTCCCGCGCATCTCGGTCAGGGCCAACTCCAAGGCCGCGGCGGCCGGGTTCAACGACACCACGCTCGGCGCGGCCGTCGGCCAGGCCGTGCGCGGCACCACCAGCGGCAAGGCGATCCTGGACGACACCGAGCGCGACGTCGTCGTGAAGTCGGCGAAGCCCGCCACCACCATGGCCGAGCTCAAGAAGCTCCCGATGGGTCCCGGCGGTCTGAAGCTCGGCGACATCGCCACGGTGAAGCTGGTCGACGGGCCGGTCTCCATGACCCGGATCGACGGTGCCCGCGCCGCGACGATCACGGCCAAGCCGACCGGTGACAACACGGGCGCGGTCAGCGCCGACCTGCAGACGAAGATCAAGGCACTGAAGCTGCCCGCGGGCGCGACGGCCACGATCGGCGGCGTCACGTCCGACCAGGACGACGCGTTCAAGAACCTCGGCCTCGCCATGCTGGCCGCGATCGCGATCGTGTTCATGCTCCTGGTCGCCACGTTCCGCTCGCTGGCCCAGCCGCTGATCCTGCTGGTCTCGATCCCGTTCGCGGCGACCGGCGCGATCGGCCTGCTCATCGCCACCGGCACCCCGATGGGTGTCCCGGCGATGATCGGCATGCTGATGCTCATCGGCATCGTGGTCACCAACGCGATCGTCCTGATCGACCTGATCAACCAGTACCGCAAGGAGGGCTACGGCACGATCGAGGCGGTCATCGAGGGCGGCCGCCACCGTCTGCGCCCGATCCTCATGACGGCCCTGGCGACGATCTTCGCCCTGCTCCCGATGGCGCTCGGCGTCACCGGCGAGGGCGGCTTCATCGCCCAGCCGCTCGCGGTCGTGGTGATCGGCGGCCTGATCACGTCGACGCTCCTGACGCTCCTCCTCGTCCCGACGCTCTACGCGATGCTGGAGCTCCGCAAGGAGCGGCGTCGCAAGAAGCGCGAGGCGAAGCGGGCGAAGAAGGCCGGCGTGCCGGCCGAGCAGGAGGCCGCGCAGGCCTCGGAGGCCGAGTCCGGCGAGCCGGAGCCGGCCCAGGTCTGACACACCCGGCACAACGCCCGGAGCCCGGGTCCCACCGTCAAGTGGGACCCGGGCTCCGGGCTTTCTCGCGCTGGTGGTGCCTACGGCAGCGCCAGCATCCGCTCCAGCGCCTGCTTGGCGAACTGCTCCGTCTCGCGGTCGACCTCGATCCGGTTGACCAGGTTGCCCTCGGCCAGCGACTCCAGGGTCCACACCAGGTGCGGCAGGTCGATGCGGTTCATCGTCGAGCAGAAGCAGACCGTCTTGTCGAGGAAGACGATCTCCTTGTCGGGGTGCGCGTTGGCGAGGCGCCGCACCAGGTTGAGCTCGGTGCCGATCGCCCACTTCGACCCGGCGGGAGCCGCGTCGAGCGCCTTGATGATGTACTCCGTCGAGCCGACCTCGTCCGCCGCGGCGACGACCTCGTGCTTGCACTCGGGGTGCACCAGGACCCGTACGCCGGGGATCCGCTCGCGGACGTCGTTGACCGAGTCGATCGAGAAGCGCCCGTGCACCGAGCAGTGCCCGCGCCACAGGATCATCTTCGCGTTCCGCAGCTCCTCGGCGGTCAGGCCGCCGTTCGGCTTGTGCGGGTTGTACAGGACGCAGTCCTCCAGAGACATGCCCATGTCCCGTACGGCCGTGTTGCGGCCCAGGTGCTGGTCCGGCAGGAACAGCACCTTCTCCCCCTGCTCGAAGGCCCAGTCCAGCGCCCTCTTCGCGTTCGACGAGGTGCAGATGGTGCCGCCGTGCTTGCCGGTGAACGCCTTGATGTCCGCCGAGGAGTTCATGTACGAGACCGGCACGACCTGCTCGGCGATGCCGGCCTCGGTCAGCACGTCCCAGCACTCGGCGACCTGCTCGGCGGTGGCCATGTCGGCCATGGAGCACCCGGCGGCCAGGTCGGGCAGGACCACCTTCTGGTCGTCGCCGGTGAGGATGTCGGCGGACTCGGCCATGAAGTGCACACCGCAGAAGACGATGTACTCGGCCTCCGGCCGGGCGGCCGCGTCGCGGGCGAGCTTGAAGGAGTCGCCGGTGACGTCCGCGAACTGGATGACCTCGTCGCGCTGGTAGTGGTGGCCGAGCACGAAGACCTTGTCCCCGAGCCTCTCCTTGGCCGCGCGGGCGCGCTCCACCAGGTCCGGGTCGGACGGGGAGGGCAGGTCTCCAGGGCACTCCACGCCGCGCTCGCTCCGCGGGTCGGCCTCGCGGCCGAGCAGCAGGAGAGCCAGCGGAGTCGGCTGAACATCCAGGTCAACGGTGGTCTGGGCCGTGGTCACGTCACGCACCCTTTCTTGTTATGACATTCGTGCGGCGAGGCTTCTCGTCGAAATGACGCTATCTATCATAACTGCTTCACGTCAGAATGACGATGGCCATCGTGTCGATGTGACGCAATCCGCGTGGACCGGCCCGTGCCCGCCCCGCGCCGGATGTGCGAGCATGAAAGGGCAAGGAAGCCGAACTCGCCGAGAGGCGAAACACGAGCGCCAGGGCCGGAATGAAACCGCGGCCCCGCCGGTTGGAACGTCGGCAAGCAGTCTCCGTACAACCCTGGAGAGAAGCAGATGTCCGTATCGGACGAGACCACCACCGTGAGCGACGGCATCCTCCTGTCCGACGCCGCCGCGGCCAAGGTCAAGGCCCTCCTTGACCAGGAAGGGCGCGACGACCTGGCGCTGCGCGTCGCCGTACAGCCCGGAGGCTGCTCCGGCCTGCGTTACCAGCTCTTCTTCGACGAGCGCTCCCTCGACGGGGACGTCGTGAAGGACTTCGGTGGCGTCAAGGTCGTCACCGACCGCATGAGCGCCCCGTACCTGGGCGGCGCCTCCGTCGACTTCGTCGACACCATCGAGAAGCAGGGCTTCACGATCGACAACCCGAACGCCACGGGCTCCTGCGCCTGCGGCGACTCGTTCAGCTGAGCCTGAACCCGTACACCGCGAAGCGGCGGTTCCCCCTAGTGGGGGAACCGCCGCTTCGCGTTTCGCTGCGACGTCAGCTCTGCGGCGCCGGCTCGTGTCCCTGCCTGCCGTCCGCGTGCGGCACCGCCTTGTCGTTCGAGTCCACGACCTTCCGGCCGTCGAGCGGCTCGTCCAGCGTCACCGGCAGCGTGTAGAACTTCGCCATCGCGACGCAGACCGTGCCCTTCTTCCGCGTCTCCGTGACCTTCAGGGCGACCGTGCCGTCCTGCTCCGTCGCCGAGGCCGTGTAGGTGCTGCACACGCCGCCCGTGAAGTGCGCCGTCAGCGTCCGCCCGTCCCCGGTGTAGCCGTCGGGGCGCACATCGCGGGTGTCGGTCCCCGGGTCACCGGGCTGCACGCTCGGCCGCGGGCTCGGCTTGCCGGTCGGCCCCTGCGCTTGCGGCGCCGTCAGGAACTTCGGGTCCACCGCGGGATGTGTCACCGTGAAGGCCGCCTGCCCGCCCTGCGGCTTCACCTGGAACAGCCACGACGGTACGAGGATCTGCCGCCCCTGCGTGAACTGCGCCGCGAGCCCGAACGTCGCGCCCGTGACATGGACGGGCTCCGCCGCGGGCAGCTTCGTCGGCGCCTTGCACGGCGCCTCGTCCCGCTCCTTCACCGGCACCGGGCTGGCACAGCCGCCGATACCGACGCGACCGGCCCCGACAGCCGTGGAGTTGAGCAGATCGAGCGTCTTCTGCGCGCTGATCACGGGATACGTGTCGCCCTTGGCCGGCTTCTTCAACTGGCCGCTGCCGCCCACCACTTGACCGTCCGAGCCGACCTGGACGCCCGTGGTCCAGCCGTACGTGGGCAGGTCGCCCACGCGGGGCTCCGCGTTCACCACCCGTATCGCGCCCATCAGTTGGCGCGCGTCGAGCTTCGCGTCGTCCTGGCCGAGCGCCTTGAGGACCGGAGCGGCCGCCTTCTTCGCGGCGTCCTCGCTCACGGCGTCCTTGGTGCTGCCGTTCCCCGGCGCCTCGGTGCACTTGGTGGGGCTCGCGCACTTGTGGCCCGCGGACGGTGCGTAGCGCGCATACGTCCATGCGCCGGGGGCTCGCTCGGTCACCTGGAGCGAGGGACCCGAGCCGTCCTTGGCCGGGCCCACCTTCCAGGCGCCGTTCTCCAGGCGCGGGGTGCCCTGCGCGTCCAGCGTCCTGGCAAGCTCTGCGACATCGGCCGCGGTCACCTTGCCCTCGGTCCGGTAGACGGGGGCGTCGCCTGGGCCCGTGGGGAGCTTGCCGTCGGCCCGGTAACGGGTGCCGTTCGGGTCGGGCTCGCCCGGCGCGATCCCCGAGGTGGAGCCCGTACCGCCCTCCCCGTATCCGTCCAGGGCGAGCGGTGGGGGAGTGGAGCCGTCGCCCGCCGCCGGGGAGCCGCCGCGGCCGCCGCCGTCGGCCGAGGTCGCCGCGAAATACGCGCCACCGCCACCGACGAGGAGTACCGCTGCCGCGACCGAGGCGACGGCCAGCGGAGAGCGCCCCCGGTGTCGATCCTGCGTCTGCTCGGTGCTCACTGCATCGCTCCTTTGCCGCGTCGTACGCCGTATCCCCTTTACGGGGGACAGCGATGGGACGCGGCGGGGGAGCGTGTGGTTCCCTCCTCGCTCACCAGGGCCCGTGCCGGCCCGCCGCTAGTCCCCGTATTCGGACGTCGAGTCGATGAGCCGCGCGGACTTGGAGGGCACGACGACGCCGTGGGGGAGGGAGGGGGCGACGGGAGTCTGCTTCTCCTTGGCGGGGGCCGTCCAGTGCGGGGCCATTCGGGCGCAGTCGCCGCGCAGGGACGCGAGGCCGCCTTCGAGGTCGAGCGGCGCGGACGCGGTGCGGACCTTGAGGTTCGTCATAAAGGAACGCTATGCGGGTCCGTCCCCGCGAAGAAAGCCCTACTATCGGGTAATTTTGCCACTTCAGCCGGACGGACGCGACCCGGTAGCGTAAAGCGTCAACCCCCTCCGCTCAGGAAGACGTGACCACGCCGTGCGTATCGCAGTCACCGGTTCCATCGCCACCGACCACCTCATGACCTTCCCCGGCCGCTTCGCCGACCAGCTGGTCGCGGATCAGCTGCACACGGTCTCCCTCTCCTTCCTCGTCGACAACCTCGACGTCCGCCGGGGCGGTGTCGGCGCGAACATCGCGTTCGGCATGGGGCAGCTCGGCACGGACCCGATCCTGGTCGGCGCCGCGGGCTCCGACTTCGACGAGTACCGCGCCTGGCTCGACCGCCACGGCGTGGACACCGCCTCCGTGCGCATCTCCGAGGTCCTGCACACGGCCCGCTTCGTCTGCACCACGGACGTCGACCACAACCAGATCGGCTCCTTCTACACGGGCGCCATGAGCGAGGCCCGCCTCATCGAGCTGCAGTCCGTCGCCGAGCGCGTCGGCGGCCTCGACCTGGTCCTGATCGGCGCGGACGACCCGGAGGGCATGCTCCGTCACACGGAGGAGTGCCGCTCGCGTTCCATCCCGTTCGCCGCGGACTTCTCGCAGCAGATCGCCCGGATGAACGGCGACGAGATCCGCACGCTCCTGGACGGCGCCACGTACCTCTTCTCGAACGAGTACGAGAAGGGCCTCATCGAGAGCAAGACCGGCTGGACCGACGAGGAGATCCTCGGCAAGGTCGGCCACCGCGTCACGACCCTCGGCTCGCGCGGCGTCCGCATCGAGGGTGTCGGCGAGGACCCGATCGAGGTCGGCTGCGCGGAGGAGGAGGCCAAGGTCGACCCGACCGGCGTCGGCGACGCGTTCCGCGCGGGCTTCCTGTCCGGCCTGGCCTGGGGCGTCGGCCATGAGCGCGCCGCCCAGGTCGGCTGCATGCTCGCCACGCTGGTCATCGAGACCCTCGGCACGCAGGAGTACCAGCTGCGCCGCGGCCACTTCATGGACCGCTTCACCAAGGCGTACGGCCACGAGGCCGCGGCCGAGGTCAAGGAGTACCTGAAGTAGTCCCGTCAGGAGAGCCGGCGGACCACGTAGGCGGCACCGCGCTCCGCCGGCTCCTCCCCGACGTACTGCTGGCTCCGCATCTCGCACCACGCCGGGATGTCGAGCCGCGCCGCCTCGTCGTCGGCGAGCACGGTCACCGTCCCGCCCACCGGGACGTCCCCGATCACCTTCGCCAGTTCGATGACGGGGATCGGGCACCGCTTCCCGAGCGCGTCCACCACGAGCGAGGGCGCACTCGCCGGCGCGGGGGCGGGCGCGGTCACGGCCGTCGCCCCGAGCCGCTCCCTTACCGAAGCGACCGTCCCCGGCAGCACCTCGAGGAACCGCTCGACGTCGCCCTCGTCCGTCCCGAGCGGCAGCGACACCCGTACGTTCCCCTCGCTCAGCACCCCCATCGCCTTGAGCACATGGCTCGGCGTCAGCGTGCTGCTCGTGCACGACGATCCGGACGAAACAGAAAAACCGGCCCGGTCCAGCTCGTGCAGCAGAGTCTCTCCGTCGACATAGAGACAGGAGAAGGTGACTACGTGGGGCAGCCGCCGCACCGGGTCGCCCACCACCTCGACATCGGGCACGAGCCCCGGGACACGCGCCCGGATCCGCTCCGTCAACTCCCGCAGCCGCGCGTCCTCCGCCGCCGCCTCGGCCCGCACCGCCCGCAGTGAGGCCGCCGCCGCCACGACGGCCGGAATGTTCTCGAAGCCGGCCGCCCGCCCCGACTCCCGTTCGTCCGCCGGGCCTTGGGGTGCGAACCGCACCCCCTTGCGCACGACGAGCAGTCCGACGCCCGCCGGGCCGCCCCACTTGTGCGCGCTGCCCGCGAGCAGGGACCAGTCACCCTCGACCGGACCCCACGCCAGCGACTGCGCCGCGTCCACGAGCAGCGGCACCCCGGCGGCCCGGCACGCCGCGGCGACCTCGGCCACCGGCTGCACCGTCCCCACCTCGTGGTTGGCGGACTGGAGGCAGGCGAGCGCCGTGTCCTGCCCGAGCGCTTCGGCGTACGCGGCGGGAGAGACGGAACCGGCCCGGTCCACGCCCACCTCGGTCACCGAACCGCCGTCCGCCTCCAGCGCGGCAGCCGAATGGAGTACTGAGGAGTGCTCGACCGCGGAAACCACCAGGTGCCGGCCGGCACGCCGACGTCCCGCGAGCGCGCCGGAGATCCCGGAGTGCACCGCACGCGTCCCCGAAGGGGTGAAAACAAGCTCGTCCGGCCGGCAGCCCACGGCGTCGGCGGCGGCCTCACGGGCGGCGTCGAGCAGCAGCCGGGCCCGCCTCCCCTCGCGGTAGAGCCGGGCGGGGTCGGCCCACCCCTCGTCGAGCGAGGCGAGCAGCGCCTGCCGGGCCACGGGGTGCAGGGGAGCGGAGGAGGCAGCGTCGAAGTAGGACACACCGCAACGGTAAAGCCCCGGGTGAGCGTGGCCTCCCGCAAGGGGTGAGGGGAGGGGGTGAGGGGAGGGGGGTGACCGGCCACCCGGAGCGCGCACCCGCCGGACCGCCCGCGCCCGTCACCCGCCGGGCCTCCCCCCCCCGATCCCCCGTCAGATCCCCCCGGAACAGCAAGTTCCACCCCTTCTGAGTGACCCGCGGCGCGTTAGGCACCCTCCCCGCGCGACCCCAAATAGCGTCCAGTAGGGTTTGGTCCGCATAAACATCCAAACCCCTGCCCGTGTGCCAGGGCGGCGAGCGACCAGCGAGACGGCCGTAGCCAACCAGCGCGGGCGAGACTCTCGGGAAGGCGCTACGTGAGTCCCAACGGCTCCGACCGCTCGTCGCGGCGCCCGATGCGGCGGAAGCTGCCGCAGGTGCTGACTGCGGGCCTGATCCTGGTAACCGCTACTGGTTGCACATACAAGGACTTTCCTCGTCTTGGTATGCCGACCCCGGTTACGGAAGAAGGTCCCAGGATCCTCTCCCTCTGGCAGGGCTCGTGGGCGGCAGCGCTCGCCACGGGTGTCCTTGTCTGGGGCCTGATCCTGTGGAGCATCATCTTCCACCGGCGCAGCCGCACCAAGATCGAGGTACCAACGCAGACGCGGTACAACATGCCGCTCGAGGCGCTGTACACGGTGGTACCGCTCATCATCGTCTCGGTCCTCTTCTACTTCACGGCGCGAGACGAGACGAAGCTCCTCAGCCTCGACGACAAGCCGGCCCACACCATCAACGTGGTCGGCTATCAGTGGAGCTGGGGCTTCAACTATGTCGAGAACGTGCCCGGCTCCACGGGTGACGCGAAGACCTCGAAGGAACTGGCCGGCATTCCGGACCGCTTCATCAAGGACTTCCCGGCGAACGCCGGCGGCGTCTACGAGGCCGGTACGCCGGCGTCGGTGAACCCGCAGACGAAGAACCCCGGCCCCACCCTCTGGCTCCCCAAGGGCGAGAAGGTCCGGTTCGTCCTCACCTCGCGCGACGTCATCCATGACTTCTGGGTGGTGCCGTTCCTGATGAAGCAGGACGTCATTCCCGGCCACACCAACGCCTTCGAGGTGACTCCCAACCGGGAGGGCACCTTCCTGGGCAAGTGCGCCGAGCTCTGCGGCGTCGACCACTCGCGCATGCTGTTCAACGTGAAGGTCGTCTCTCCTGAGCGCTACCAGCAGCACCTCAAGGACCTCGTGAAGAAGGGGCAGACCGGTTACATCCCGTCCGGCATCGCGCAGACGAGCCACGAGAAGAACCGGGAGACGAACAACCTGTGAGCATCCTCAACGAACCTCAGGGTGCCGCCGCAGCTGACGACTCGTACGAGAACGAGTTGCCGGTCAGGCGCAAGCAGCCGGGGAATGTCGTCGTCAAGTGGCTGACCACCACTGACCACAAGACGATCGGCACGCTCTACCTGGTCACGTCGTTCGCGTTCTTCTGCATCGGCGGAGTCATGGCGCTCTTCATGCGCGCCGAACTCGCTCGTCCCGGCAACCAGATCATGTCGAACGAGCAGTTCAACCAGGCGTTCACGATGCACGGCACGATCATGCTGCTGATGTTCGCGACGCCGCTGTTCGCCGGTTTCACGAACTGGATCATGCCGCTGCAGATCGGCGCGCCCGACGTGGCGTTCCCGCGGCTGAACATGTTCGCCTACTGGCTCTACCTGTTCGGCTCGACCATCGCCGTCGGCGGTTTCCTCACCCCGCAGGGTGCGGCCGACTTCGGCTGGTTCGCCTACTCCCCGCTGTCGGACGCGGTCCGCAGCCCGGGCATCGGCGCCGACATGTGGATCATGGGTCTGGCCTTCTCCGGCTTCGGCACCATCCTCGGCGCGGTCAACTTCATCACCACGATCATCTGCATGCGCGCTCCCGGCATGACGATGTTCCGCATGCCGATCTTCGTATGGAACGTGCTGCTGACCGCCGTCCTGGTCCTGCTCGCCTTCCCGGTCCTGGCCGCCGCGCTGTTCGCCCTGGAGGCGGATCGTAAGTTCGGTGCCCATGTGTTCGACGCCAGTAATGGCGGCGCCTTGCTATGGCAACACCTCTTCTGGTTCTTCGGACACCCAGAGGTGTACATCATCGCGTTGCCATTCTTCGGAATCATTTCCGAAGTGATCCCGGTGTTCTCGAGGAAGCCGATGTTCGGCTACTCGGGCCTGATCGGCGCGACCATTGCGATCGCGGGTCTCTCCGTGACCGTGTGGGCGCACCACATGTACGTCACCGGCGGCGTGCTGTTGCCGTTCTTCTCCTTCATGACGTTCCTCATCGCCGTACCGACAGGCGTGAAGTTCTTCAACTGGATCGGCACGATGTGGAAGGGCTCACTGTCCTTCGAGACACCGATGCTCTGGACGATCGGCTTCCTGATCACTTTCGTCTTCGGTGGTCTGACCGGCGTCATCCTGGCGGCCCCGCCGCTGGACTTCCACGTCTCGGACTCGTACTTCGTCGTCGCGCACTTCCACTACGTCGTCTTCGGCACCGTGGTGTTCGCGATGTTCGCCGGATTCCACTTCTGGTGGCCGAAGTTCACGGGCAAGATGCTCGACGAGCGGCTCGGCAAGATCACGTTCTGGACGCTGTTCATCGGCTTCCACGGCACGTTCCTGGTGCAGCACTGGCTGGGCGTCGAGGGCATGCCGCGTCGTTACGCGGACTACCTCGCGGCCGACGGCTTCACCGCGCTGAACACGATCTCGACGATCTCCTCGTTCCTGCTCGGTCTGTCGATCCTGCCGTTCTTCTACAACGTGTGGAAGACCGCCAAGTACGGCAAGAAGGTCGAGGTCGACGACCCGTGGGGCTACGGCCGTTCGCTCGAATGGGCGACGTCCTGCCCGCCGCCGCGGCACAACTTCCTCACCCTGCCGCGCATTCGCAGTGAATCGCCGGCGTTCGACCTGCACCACCCGGAGATCGCCGCGATGGACCAGCTCCAGAACGGCGGCCACGGGGGCAAGGCTCTCTCTGGTGGCAAGGAGGCCGGCAAGTGAAGGTCCAAGGCAAGATGTTCATCTGGCTGAGCGTCTTCGTGCTCGCCATGGCGATCGTCTACGGCGTGTGGTCGAAGGAGCCCGCCGGAACCACGGCGCTCTTCCTGTCCTTCGGCCTGTGCATCATGGTCGGCTACTACCTGGCCTTCACGGCCCGGCGGCTCGACACGGGTGCGCAGGACAACAAGGAGGCCGATGTCGCGGACGACGCCGGTGACGTGGGCTTCTTCAGCCCGCACAGCTGGCAGCCGCTGGCTCTGGCCATCGGCGGTGCGCTCGGCTTCATGGGCGTCGTCTTCGGCTGGTGGCTGATGTACTTCTCGGCCCCGATCATCGGGATCGGCCTGTGGGGCTGGGTCTTCGAGTACTACCGCGGCGAGAACCGGACCCAGTAGGGCCCGGCCGGCGCCGAAAGGGCCCGGGCACTCCGTCAGGAGTGTCCGGGCCCTTTCCCGTGCCCCGCCCCGGCCGTGCCTCGGACGGCCCAATCGACGCGCCGCGAGCGGCGAGGGTTCATACCGTGTTGCTCATGAACAACTCACCGAGAATTCGCATGGTAATGGGCTGCACTCTGCTGGTGACCGCACTCGGTGCGAGCGTCACGGGCTGCAGCGGCTCCAGTCACCCGCTCTCCGCCAAGCCGTACGACGCGGCGGGCGAGATCGGCTTCAGCGGGGAGTCCGGGAGCAAGAAGGCCGACCCGGACAAGCCCATAGAGATCACCTCGGAGGGCGACGAAGCACGCATAACCGATGTCACGGCCACCGACGAGATAGGCCGCTATGTCGTGGGCGAACTGTCCGCCGACGGCAGCAGGTGGCACAGCACCGCCCCGCTCGCCGCCGACGCCCACTACACGGTGCACGTGAGCACCGAGGACGACGAGGGCGCGCCCGGCCGCAAGGTCCTCACCTTCGACACGGGCCACCCGGACAAGAAGAAGAAGTCCCTCAAGGTCACCTTCGGCCCCGAGGCCGGCAAGTACGGCGTAGGACAGCCCGTCACCGCCGAACTCAGCGCCGCCGTCAAGGACAAGGCTGCACGGGCCGTCGTCGAGCGGGCCCTGAAGGTCGACTCGGAGCCCGCCGTGGCGGGCTCCTGGACGTGGGTGGACGACAAGACGCTGCACTTCCGCCCCGAGGAGTACTGGCCCGCAGGGGCCACCGTGGAAGCGCACAGCACCCTCGACGGCATAAAGATCGGCGACCGCCTCTGGGGCGGCGCCTCCAAGCCGCTTCGCCTCACCATCGGCGACCGAATAGAGGCCGTGACCGACGCCGGCTCTCACCAGATGACGGTCTACCGCAACGGCCGAGTGATCAACACCATCCCCGTCACCACCGGCAAGCCCGGGTTCGAGACCCGCAACGGCGTCAAGGTCGTACTCGGCAAGGAACGCTTCGTACGGATGCGCAGCACCAGCATCGGCATCGCCGAGGGCTCGTCGGAGTCCTACGACATGCCCGTGTACTTCGCGACCCGGGTGACCTGGAGCGGCGAATACGTGCACGCCGCGCCCTGGTCCCAGGGCTCGCAGGGGTACGCCAACGTCAGCCACGGCTGCACCGGCATGAGCATGAGCAACGCCGAGTGGTTCTTCAACACCGTCCGCACCGGCGACGTCGTGAGGGTCATCAACAGCAACGGCGCGCAGATGGACCCGTTCGGCAACGGCTTCGGCGACTGGAACCTCAGCTGGAAGAACTGGGAGAAGGGCAGCGCCGTCCAGGCGGTCGCGGGGGACGGCGGCCGCAGCACGGTCCAGGCGGCCCGGCTGAGCCCCGAGGTGTGAGACTTCTGACTCCGGAACACACACGGACGGGGCGGCCCGCAGCAGCGCTGCGGGCCGCCCCGTCGGCGTACCGAAGCGCCTTACGCCTCCACGGCGCGCCGGGAGCGCAGCAGGGAGGCCAGTGCGCCCGCGAACTCCACCGGATCGACCGGCAGCGTCACGGCGGCCTCAGCGCGGCTCCAGGTGGCCAGCCAGGCGTCCTGCGGGCGCCCCATCAGGAGCAGCACCGGCGGGCAGTGGAAGATCTCGTCCTTGATCTGCCGGCAGACGCCCATGCCGCCCGCGGGAACGGCCTCGCCGTCCAGGACGCAGACGTCGATGCCGCCGCGGTCCAGCTCCTTGAGGACCGCCGGGAGCGTGGCGCACTCGACGAACTCGATCTCGGGGGCGTCGGCGGCGGGCCGGCGCCCGGTCGCGAGGCGGACCTGTTCGCGGGTGCTTGCGTTGTCGCTGTAGACCAGGACCGTCGCGGTCGACTGCATCGTTCCTCCGAGACTTCGGCGTCTTTGACTCATCAAGGTGGGGAAGCGTTGCGCGGAGCCTACTCCTCCCGACACCCCGTCAACACCGGTTCGGACACCGCCCCGATGGGCCATACGGGCTGGACACACCCCACAGACACTCCGAACGGCACCCCCCGGGGTGAGCGCGAGATAAGCGACCGACATAATGTCGGTCGTGGCGACAGCAACGACAGTAGAAACCGGGCACGCGCACCCGTCGGTCAATCGGCCGAACCTCACCAGCGTCGGAACCATCATCTGGCTGAGTTCCGAGCTGATGTTCTTCGCGGCCCTCTTCGCGATGTACTTCACCCTGCGATCGGTGACCGGGCCAGATCACTGGAAGGAAATGGCCGAGTCGCTGAACGTTCCGTTCTCAGCGACGAACACCACGATCCTGGTGCTCTCCTCACTGACCTGTCAGCTCGGCGTGTTCGCCGCCGAGCGCGGGGACGTGAAGAAGCTCAGGACATGGTTCATCGTCACCTTCATCATGGGTGCGATCTTCATCGGCGGTCAGATCTTCGAGTACACCGAGCTGGTCAAGAAGGACGGTCTCTCGCTGTCCTCCGACCCGTACGGTTCGGTGTTCTACCTGACGACTGGCTTCCATGGACTGCACGTGACAGGCGGCCTCATCGCCTTCCTGTTCGTCCTCGGCCGCACATACGCGGCCAGGAAGTTCACCCATGAGCAGGCGACCGCAGCCATCGTCGTGTCCTATTACTGGCACTTCGTCGATGTCGTCTGGATCGGCCTTTTCGCCACGATCTACTTGATCAAGTAGCCGGCACGTCGTCCCGACGTACCGACTCGTCCAGTAAGCACCGACGCAGAAGATCCTGACACCGGGGTAATCCGTGAAAAAGCTCTCCGCACGACGACGCCATCCGCTGGCGGCGGTCGTCGTCCTACTCCTCGCGCTGGCGGCCACCGGGGGGCTGTACGCCGCGTTCGCACCCGCGAGCAAGGCGCAGGCCGACGAAACCGCCCAGTCCCTCGCCATCGACGAGGGCAAGAAGCTCTACGCCGTTGGCTGCGCCAGCTGCCACGGCACCGGCGGTCAGGGATCCAGTGACGGTCCGCCGCTGACGGGCGTGGGCGCCGCGGCCGTCGACTTCCAGGTCGGCACCGGGCGCATGCCCGCGCAGCAGCCCGGCGCGCAGATCCCGAAGAAGAAGGTCATCTACTCGCAGGCCGAGATCGACCAGCTCGCGGCGTACGTCGCCTCGCTCGGTGCCGGTCCGACCGTCCCGACGAAGAACCAGGTCAGCCCGGAGGGTGCGGACATCGCCAACGGTGGCGAGCTGTTCCGTACCAACTGCGCGCAGTGCCACAACTTCACCGGTGAGGGCGGCGCGCTGACACACGGCAAGTTCGCGCCGAACCTGGAGGACGTGAGCCCGAAGCACATCTACGAGGCCATGCAGACGGGCCCGCAGAACATGCCGTCCTTCCCCGACACCACGATGCCGGAGAAGAGCAAGAAGGACATCATCGCGTACATCAACGCGGTCAACGGCAACGAGACCGAGAGCCCCGGCGGGCTGACGCTGGGCGGGCTCGGCCCGTTCACTGAAGGCCTGTTCGCCTGGGTCTTCGGTCTCGGCGCCCTGGTCGCCGTCGCCGTCTGGGTCGCCGCTCGGACCGCAAAGGCCAAGAAGTCATGAGTCAAGAGATTCCAGAAGAGAACCTGCCCAGCGCGCAGGACGCCGACCAGCCGCACGGCTCGGTCGCGGTGAAGGAAGACCCCTTCGCCAACCCGGGGCTGCCGCCCCACGAGCACCGGATCCAGGACATCGACGAGCGGGCCGCCAAGCGCTCCGAGCGCGTGGTCGCCTTCCTGTTCACGCTCTCGATGCTCTCCACGGTCGCCTTCATCGCCGCGTTCGTGACGATCAAGGCCGACAAGAGCGTCTTCATCTGGCCGATCGGGCACATCAGCGCGCTGAACTTCGCGCTCGGCATGACGCTCGGCCTGGCGCTGTTCTGCATCGGCGCGGGCGCGGTCCACTGGGCCCGCACCCTGATGTCCGACGTGGAGGTCGCCGACGACCGTCACGCGATCTCGGCCGAGCCCGAGGTCAAGGCGAAGGTCCTGGCGGACTTCAAGCAGGGCGCCAAGGAGTCGCAGTTCGGCCGGCGCAAGCTGATCCGCAACACGCTCTTCGGCGCGGTCGCGATGGTCCCGCTCTCCGGCATCGTCCTTCTCCGTGACCTCGGTCCGCTGCCGGAGGACAAGCTCCGGCACACCGCGTGGAAGAAGGGCAAGCTCCTCGTCAACATGAACACGAACGAGCCGCTGCGTCCTTCGGACATCGTGGTCGGCTCGCTCACCTTCGCCAAGCCCGAGGGCGTGGAGGAGCACGACGAGGACTTCCAGCAGGTCATGGGCAAGGCCGCCCTGATGCTGGTCCGGATCCAGCCGGACGAGATCAAGGACAAGCAAGAGCTCGCGTGGGGCCACGAGGGTGTCGTCGCGTACTCGAAGGTCTGCACCCACGTGGGCTGCCCGATCTCCCTGTACGAGCAGCAGACGCACCACGTGCTCTGCCCCTGTCACCAGTCCACCTTCGACCTCTCCGACGGCGCCCGCGTCATCTTCGGTCCCGCCGGCCACGCGCTCCCGCAGCTGCGTATCGGCGTGAACGACGAGGGTTACCTGCAGGCGCTCGGCGACTTCGCAGAGCCCGTCGGTCCTGCTTTCTGGGAGCGCGGATGAGCACTTCGACGACCAACGACGCGTCCTCGCGCGAGAAGGCGCCCGCCGGTGAGCGGGTGGCCGACTGGGCGGACGGCCGGCTCGGGATCTACTCCCTGGCCAAGGCCAACATGCGCAAGATCTTCCCGGACCACTGGTCCTTCATGCTCGGTGAGATCTGCCTGTACAGCTTCATCATCATCATCCTCACGGGTGTGTACCTGACGCTGTTCTTCCACCCGTCGATGAACGAGGTGGAGTACCACGGCAGCTACGTCCCGCTGCAGGGACAGCTGATGTCCGAGGCGTTCAACTCGACCATGCACATCTCCTTCGAGGTGCGCGGTGGTCTGCTGATCCGGCAGATCCACCACTGGGCGGCGCTGATCTTCCTCGCCGGCATGTTCGTGCACATGATGCGCGTGTTCTTCACGGGTGCTTTCCGCAAGCCGCGTGAGGTCAACTGGGTGTTCGGCTTCCTGCTGTTCGTCCTCGGCATGTTCACCGGCTTCACCGGTTACTCGCTCCCGGACGACCTGCTCTCCGGCACCGGTGTCCGCTTCATGGAGGGCGCGGTCCTGTCCGTGCCGATCGTCGGCACGTACCTGTCGTTCTTCCTCTTCGGCGGCGAGTTCCCGGGCGGCGACTTCGTCGCGCGGTTCTACTCGGTCCACATCCTGCTGCTGCCGGGCATCATGCTCGGTCTCGTGGTCGCTCACCTGATCCTGGTCTTCTACCACAAGCACACGCAGTTCGCGGGCCCCGGAAAGACGAACAAGAACGTCGTCGGCATGCCGCTGCTCCCGGTCTACATGGCCAAGGCGGGTGGCTTCTTCTTCCTGGTCTTCGGTGTCATCGCGGCCGTCGCCGCGATCGCGTCGGTCAACCCGATCTGGGCCATGGGCCCGTACCGGGTCGACCAGGTCTCCACCGGCGCGCAGCCCGACTGGTACATGGGCTTCTCCGAGGGACTGATCCGCTTCATGCCGGGCTGGGAGATCAACCTCTGGGGTCACACGCTCGTCCTGGGTGTGTTCATCCCGCTGATGATCTTCCCGCTGGTCCTGGTGGTGATCGCGGTCTACCCGTTCATCGAGTCCTGGATCACCGGCGACAAGCGCGAGCACCACATCCTGGACCGCCCGCGCAACGTCCCGACCCGGACCGCGTTCGGTGCCGCCTGGATCAGCTGGTACTTCGTCCTGCTTCTCGGTGGTGGTAACGACCTCTGGGCCACGCACTTCCACCTGTCGATCAACGCGATCACCTGGTTCGTGCGTATCGGGTTCTTCATCGTGCCCGTGCTGACCTTCCTCATCACCAAGCGGATCTGCCTCGGCCTCCAGCGCCGCGACAAGGACAAGGTGCTGCACGGACGCGAGTCCGGCCTCATCAAGCGCCTGCCGCACGGTGAGTTCATCGAGGTCCACGAGCCGCTCGGGCCCGACGCCCTGCACACCCTCACCGCGCACGAGCAGTACGCGCCGCTCGAGGTCGGCCCGACGGTCGACGAGAACGGTGTGGAGCGCAAGGTGTCCGGTACGGAGAAGCTGCGGGCCAGGCTCTCCGACGGGATGTACGGCGAGGAGAGCCAGATCCCCAAGCCGACTGTCGAGGAGTACAAGGAGATCACCAGCGGCCACGGCCACCACTGATCACCTGAACTGACCGCACGGTCGCCACGGTGAGAGCCCCGTCCAGGCACTGGACGGGGCTCTTTGCCGCTCTCCGGGCTGGATAGGGTGGCCTTGTTCCCATACACACTGAAAACCAGGAGCGGCAGATGAATGCTGTGACCCCCGCAGGAGGCAATACCGCGGCGGGCCGTTCCTGGCCCCAGCTCCTGAACGGCCTCCTCGAAGGGCGCGACCAGAGCGCCGACGACACCGCCTGGGCCATGGACCGCATCATGCGGGGCGAGGCCACGGACGTGCAGATCGCCGGGTTCGCGGTGGCCATGCGCGCCAAGGGCGAGACCGTGGAGGAGATCTCCGGCCTCGTACGGTCCATGTACGAGCACGCCAACGTGATCGAGGTCCCGGGCGACACGGTCGACATCGTCGGCACGGGCGGCGACGGCGCCAAGACGGTCAACATCTCCACGATGTCGGCGATCGTCATCGCGGGCACGGGCGCCAAGGTCGTCAAGCACGGCAACCGCGCCGCCTCGTCGGCGTCCGGCGCCTCGGACGTCCTGGAGAAGCTCGGCGTGAATCTGGAGCTGACGCCGAAGCGCGTGGCCGAGGTCGCGGACGAGGCCGGGATCACGTTCTGCTTCGCCGTGAAGTTCCACCCGGCGCTGCGGCACGTGGCGGCGGCGCGCGGCCAACTGGGCATCCGCACGACGTTCAACTTCCTCGGTCCGCTGACCAACCCTGCCAAGGTGCGGGCCCAGGCCGTCGGTGTCGCCGACGCGCGGATGGCGCCCATCGTGGCCGGTGTCTTCGCCGAGCGCGGCCACTCGTCCCTCGTCTTCCGCGGCGACGACGGCCTGGACGAGCTGACGACGACGGCGACCTCGCGGATCTGGGTGGTCCGGGACGGCACTGTGCGCGAGGAGGCCTTCGACCCGCGGGACGTCGGCATCGACCTGGTTCCGGTGTCCGCGCTGCGGGGCGCCGACGCGTCGTACAACGCGGAGGTGGCCCGCCGCCTGCTGGACGGTGAGAGGGGCCCGGTACGGGACGCGGTCCTCCTCAACTCGGCGGCGGCGCTCGTGGCTCTCACGCCCGGCGAGGGCCCCCTGACCGACCAGCTCCGGGCCGGCATGGCCCGCGCCGCGGAGTCGATCGACTCGGGCTCGGCGAAGCGGACGCTGGAGCGCTGGGTGGCGGCCAGCAACGCGTAAACGTGCAGGACAGAAGGGGTGGGGAGGTGCCGTCCGGTGCCTCCCCACCACGCTCCGTCCGGGATGCGGACACGCTGTTGCGACGAAGCGATCAGCTGGCATACTTCTCGGCAGGTCATGAGTGACAGCGATTAGGCCCCGGCTCGCTGTCCGGCAACCCTCCGTCCGTGGCGGGGTGCCCCGGGTGAAGACCAGGCAGTGCACAGCAAGGTGCTCTGCAAGCGCGGACCCCTGCACACCCTGGGGTCCTGGTCCTCAAGGGAGCAGTCTCGTGAGCAAGCGAATGCGATAGGGCATCTCCGCCCCACCTCCGCACACCTTTTCCCTTTTCAGCTGCGCCGTCGAGCCATCGGCTCCGGCGTGGTCAATTCGCTTGTCTCTCACGGGAGTTCGCCATGTCTGTCCCCACTGCTGCCGCCGACCAGTCGCTTTGTCATGAAATTCCCGGGGCTCTGCCGGTTCTGGGCCGGGATGTCACCGTTCCGCTCGTCACCGGGGGCGAGGTCAGCTACGCGGCCCTCGACTACGCGGCCAGCGCCCCGGCGCTCCAGCGGGTCTGGGACGACGTGGCGGCCTACGCGCCGTACTACGGCAGCGTGCACCGCGGCGCCGGGTACCTGTCGCAGCTGTCGACCGACCTCTTCGAGAACTCCCGCGTGACCGTCGCCGAGTTCCTCGGCTGCCGCGCGGACGACCAGGTGATCTTCACCCGGTCGACCACGGACTCGCTCAACCTGCTCGCCGCCGTGCTCCCCGCCGACTGCGAGGTCTTCGTCTTCGAGACCGAGCACCACGCCTCGCTCCTGCCCTGGCGCGACGCCCGGGTGACGTACCTGAACGCGCCGCGCACGCCCGGCGAGGCCGTCCAGACCCTGGAGCGCGCCCTCGCCGGCCGCGACCCCTACGGCCCCGCCCTGGTGTGCGTCACGGGTGCCTCGAACGTCACCGGCGAGCTGTGGCCCGTCCGTGAGCTCGCCGCCGCCGCCCACGCGCACGGCGCCCGCATCGTCCTCGACGCCGCGCAGCTCGCCCCGCACCACCCCGTCGACATCCAGGACCTCGACGTCGACTGGGTCGCCTTCTCCGGGCACAAGCTGTACGCGCCCTTCGGCTCCGGCGTCCTCGCGGGCCGCGCCGACTGGCTCCAGGACTCCGAGCCCTACCTCGCCGGCGGCGGCGCCTCCCGCAAGGTCGCGCGGCGCGCCGACGGCGGTGTGGACGTCGAGTGGCACGACAGCGCCGCCCGCCACGAGGCCGGTTCGCCGAACGTCATCGGCGTCTACTCCATCGCCTCCGCCTGCAAGGCGCTCACCGAGGCGGGCTTCGACTCGCTCGTCGCCCGCGAGCAGTTCCTGATCGGCAAGGTCCGCGACGGTCTCGCCGCCGTGCCCGAGGTGAAGGTGCTCTCGCTGTTCGGTGACGACGCCCCGCGCGTCGGCGTCATCTCGTTCGTCGTCGACGGCTGGAACAGCTCGCACTTCGCGGCCGCGCTCTCCGCCGAGTACGGCATCGGCGTGCGCGACGGCCTCTTCTGCGCCCACCCTCTCGTGCGCACCCTGCTGGGCAGCGACCCGCAGTCGCAGGGGGAGTGCGGGGCGCCCGAGGCCGCGCCCGGCGAGAAGTCCCTCAACGCGATCCGCGTCAGCTTCGGCGCCGGCACCCCGGACGAGCACGTCGAGCGCTTCGTGCGCGCCGTCACCGAGCTGGTCCGCGACGGTGCTCGCTGGAACTACCGCACGGAGGACGGGCGTTGCGTCCCGGCGGTGTGATCCGCCGACCGCACCGGACATGACGAAGGCCGCCCCTCGGGGCGGCCTTCGGTCGTCAAGCGGGCCGGATCAGGAGTCGAGTCCGATCGCGAACGCCGCCTCCAGGTCGTGCTGCGAGTACGTGCGGAACGCGACGTGCGTGTCCGTCGCTTCCACTCCCGGGATCTTGCTGATCTTCCCGGGGATGACGTCCGCCAGGTCGTCGTGGCGCGCGACGCGCACCATGGCGATCAGGTCGTACGTACCGGTCACGGAGAAGACCTCGCTGACGCTGTCGAGGGCGGCGATCGACTCGGCGATCTCGGGGATCCGGTCCACGCTGGTCTTGATGAGCACGATCGCGGTGATCACGGCTGGCTGTCTCCCTCGGTGGCCGTGGCTGGGGCTGCTTTCACTCTAGCTCTCCCGTCTCCCGCCCCCGCTCTTGCACTGAAGCGCTCCGGGCACCCCGCTTCCTTCCTCTGTAGCGCGCCCACGCGTAGAGGAACCCGACGGAGAACCCGACCAGGTGCGCCAGGTAGGCCACTCCCGGCCCCTGGCCGCTCTGCCGGGCCGCCGCCCACTGGAGCGCCACCCAGAACGGCAGCACCACCCACGCGGGAAACCGCAGCGGCAGGAAGAACAGGAACGGGAACAGGCTCGTCACGCGCGCCCGGGGGAAGAGATACAGGAACGCCCCGAGCACCGCGGAGATCGCCCCCGAGGCGCCCACCAGGGTCTGCTCCGAGCTCGCGTACGCAAGGGCGTAGCCGAGCAGCGCCGCGCAGCCGGAGAGCACGTAGAAGAGCGCGAACTGGAGGTGGCCCATTCCTTCTTCGACCATCGCGCCGAAGACGTACAGGAAGAGCATGTTGCCCAGCAGGTGCAGATAGCTGCCGTGGACGAAGAGGGCCGTGACGGTGGTGAGCGCGGCGCGCGGGGAGCCGGTGAGCAACTGGGCCGGGATCACGCCCCAGCGCTCGAAGTAGTCGCTCTGAGCCGCGAGCAGCCGGTCGCCCGTGCCGTACACGGGGTTGAACCCGGACGCCGGGGACAGCAGGAACACCACGCAGCACAGAGCGATCAGCCCGTACGTCACCGGTGCCGGGTGGTTCCTGACAGCCGATCTGACCGTCCTGCCCGCCGTCACACCCCGATTGTCGATCATGCAACAGATCATGACGTAACGGTGCACACCTGCCCAGACGGCCTGCCGGGATTCCCTACTGTGGACGCCCGCGCGGGGGGTACCCGGCAGGCCGTAGGGTTACGGGCACCACGCACCACGGAAAACGTACGACCCCGAAAGAAGGCGACAGCCCCGATGACGGTTCCCCTGCCGACCGCCGAGACCCGTTGGCGCTGCACTCTCTGCGGCAACCTCACGCGTTTCGACGTGACCCGATCGTCGAAGGTCGTCGAATACGTGCACCTCGACCTCGCTGGTGACCCGAAGGTCGAGGAGCGCGAGGTCGTCAGTGAGACCATCGAGTCGGTCCGCTGCCGCTGGTGCAACGCCGTGGATCAGGTCGAACTCGTGGACAGGCCGGGTGCCGGCTCCTGAGAGGGAGCCGAACCCCCAGAAAATTCGGACATTGGGGTGACGGATGGTGGAGAGCGCAGGCGGAGAGGCCGGGGACGGCGCCGCTGAGGTGCTCGACCGGCCGTTGCCCGAAGGTGTGCGGCGCCGGGTCGTGCAGATCGTCTCGGACGGTTTCGGCGGGCTGACGGTCGCCGAACTGCCGCCCCAGTTGCGGCAGTATGCGCGCTTCACCCCGACTCGGCGTGCCAAGTTCGCCGGCAATGCGATGGCCGCCGCTCTCGAGGGCGACACCCTCTTCCGCCAGCGCATCGGCGAACGTCTCAGAGAGGCCCAGCCGGAGCTCGCCGGCGCCCTGGACTCCGGGGCGCCGCCGCCCGCCGCCGACCCCCTCGACGTGGCCGCCGCGGCCTATGTGCTGCGGCCCACCGGCTGGGTGAAGCTCGTCGCGGCCGCCGGCGAGGAGGCCGTGCGGGCCGACGCCGAGCGCGCCGACGAGGAGGCGCGGGCCGAGCTGGAGCGGCTGCGCGCCGAGGTCGGGGCCGCCCGCGACCAGACCAGGTCCGAGACCGAACGGCTGCGCACGGAGCTGGAGTCGGCGAAGAAGGAGGCCGACTCCCTCCACCGCAAGCTGCGCAGCGCGCTCAGTGACGTCAAGCGCGGCGAGGCGGCCGTGCGCAAGATCCACGGCGAGACCGAGGCCGTGCGGGCCGAGATGCAGGCACAGCTGTCCGCCGCCGACAGCGAGACGCGGCGGCTCAAGGCGCGGCTCGGCGAGACGGAGGCGGCGCTCGAGGCCTCCCGCAAGGCGGCGCGCGAGGGCCGCAGCGTCGAGGACATGCGCGTACGGCTGCTGCTCGACACCGTCCTGGAGTCCGCGCAGGGGCTGCGCCGCGAGCTGGCGCTGCCGCCCGTGTCCGTGCGCCCCGCCGAGACCGTGGACGCCGTCGAGCCCGGGCGGATGTCGCCCAAGGACATCGCGGCCCGCGCCCTGTCCGAGCACGACCCCGCCATCCTGGACCAGTTGCTCGCCCTGCCGCAGGCCCATCTCGTGGTCGACGGCTACAACGTCACCAAGACCGGCTATCCGACGATGCCGCTGGAGAAGCAGCGGCTGAGGCTGCTCGGCTCGCTCTCCCAGCTCGCCGCGCAGACCGGCGCCGAGGTCACCTGTGTCTTCGACGGGGCCGAACTCGCCGCGCCCGTACTGCTCGCGCCGCCGCGCGGGGTGCGCGTGCTCTTCTCGAAGGCGGGTGTCACCGCCGACGAGCTGATCCGTCAGCTGGTGCGCGCCGAGCCCTCCGGACGGCCCGTGGTGGTCGTCTCCACGGACCGCGAGGTGGCCGACGGGGTCGCCAAGTCGGGTGCGCGTCCCGTCGCCTCCGTGATGCTTCTGAAGCGTCTCTCGCGCGGCTGACCGACCGCCGCGCAGTTCCGGCCCTTCGCCACATAGGCAACGTAGGTCTCATACGTAACCTCTGGGCCTGATGCCCGAATTGGCGGAACGTTTACGCAACGTAGTGTCAAACGAGCATTACCGCACGTGAGTTGAGTGTAAAGAATGCGCTCGGTGACCGACTTTTTTCTCGTCAGGATTTGAACTGATCACAAGAAGGTCACTAAGGTCTGGCCTCGAACCTCCGCTCGGGTGATCGCTCATCGGGAGTGACGGCAGAGGGTCACCGCCCACCGGCGTGTCGGTAGGCGGCTGGAGGAAGAAGGAGCTCGCCTTCGTGGCGTCCCACCGTCGACCCAAGCAGCCGAGCCGCACCCGTGTGACCGTGCTCACCGCAACCGCCGCCGCAGCCGTGGCCCTCACGTCGCAGGCCGCGCAGGCCGCGCCGAAGCCGAGCAAGAGCGAGGTCAAGGCCAAGGTCGACAAGCTCTACGAAGAGGCGGAGAAGGCCACCGACAAGTACAACGGGGCCAAGGAGAAGCAGAAGAAGCTCGAGAAGGAGATCGGCGACCTCCAGGACAAGGTCGCCCGCGGCCAGGAGGATCTCAACGAGATGCGCACCGGCCTCGGTTCGATGGCCAGCGCCCAGTACCGCTCCGGCGGCATCGACCCCTCCGTCCAGCTCTTCCTCTCCGCCGACCCGGACGACTTCCTGGACAAGGCCTCCACGCTCGACCAGCTCACCGGTCAGCAGGTCGAGGGCCTGAAGAAGATCCAGGAGAAGCAGCGTTCGCTGGCGCAGGAGCGCCAGGAAGCCGCCGACAAGCTCAAGGACCTCGCCGACACCCGCACGGAACTCGGCAAGAAGAAGCAGCAGGTCCAGAGCAAGCTCAGCGCCGCGCAGAAGCTCCTCAACACCCTCACCGCCGCCGAGCGGCAGAAGATGGCCGCCGACGACGCCCGCGCGAGCCGCTCCGCCGGCGCCCGCGTCGACCTCGGCAACGAGGTCCCGGCCTCCAAGCGCGGCGCCGCCGCCCTGAGCGCCGCCGCCACCCAGCTCGGCAAGCCGTACGTCTCCGGCGGCACGGGCCCCAACTCCTACGACTGCTCCGGGCTCACCCAGTGGTCGTACGGACAGGCCGGTGTGGGCATAACCCGGACCACGTACACGCAGCAGAACGACGGCACGAAGATCGGCATGAGCCAGCTCAAGCCGGGCGACCTGGTCTTCTTCAACAACCTCGCGCACGTGGGCCTGTACGCCGGCAACGGCCAGGTGCTGCACGCCCCGCACCCCGGTGCCGTCGTCCGCTACGAGTCGATGAGCACCGTCGGTTCCTTCCAGTTCGGCGTCCGCCTCTCCGGCTGAGGACCCGGCCCGGATCCGCCGGGCGAGTGCCACGCGAATACGCGCCCGTTCGGGCGAATATCGGCAGCTCCCACTGACTTTGCGCCCCGGCGTCGACCTGCATCGATGCCGGGGCGTCGGCATTTCCGGGCATCGCCGTCCACTGCGCTGCGTGATAGCTTCCGCGCTGTCCGTCAGCGAGAGCTGGCGTATCTACCGCCGGACGGGCGGGAAGTGACGCCTGTGGAGGCTCCCGGAAGACCGGAATCCAGATTTCGGCAGGGGCCTGTGAAGCAGGAACCCGCCGGAAGCGGGCCCGCGACGTGGGCTCGCAGGCCGGAGCCGGGCCTGTGCCGGGCGGACGTCAATGTCGCCCCGCATTCCGGAGTCCTGTCGCCCCTTGGGGTGGTGGGGGCGGGGGGACGGGAAAGGAGAGCGGCAACCCGTGGGGTCCCATCGCCGTCCCGCGCAGTCCGGCCTCGACCGGAGCGCGCGCGGCTCCACTGTGTACGTCCTGTCGGCCGTGGCGGCCACCGCCGCCGCCGGGCTCACCGCCGCCCCCGCGGGCGCCGCGCCACAGGACCGCCCGTCCGGCACCCGGGCCGAGGTCGACCGCCTCCTCGAACAGGCCGAGCAGGCCACCGAGGCGTTCAACAAGGCCGACGAGCGAGCCGACAAGCTCCGCGACGAACTGGGGGACCTTCAGGACAGCGTCGCCCGCGGGCAGGAGCGCATCAACACCATGCGCGGCGCCCTCGGTTCGCTCGCCGGCGCCCAGTACCGCTCGGGCGGCATCGACCCCGCCCTCGCCCTGCTCCTGTCGTCGGACCCCGACGGCTATCTCGACAAGGCGTCCGTCCTCAACCGCGTCACCGCCCGCCAGGCCGGCGAACTCACCGAACTGCAGCGGGCGCAGCGCGACCTGTCCCAGGAACGCGCCGAGGCCACCCGCAAGCTCGTCGACCTGGAGCGCTCCCGCAAGGCCGTCGCCCGGCACAAGCGGACCGTCGAGGACAAGCTCGCCAAGGCCCGCCGCCTGCTCGACTCCCTGCCCGCCTCGCAGCGTGAGGCCTACGAGCGCGCCTCGCGCGGTGGCGAACGCGACGGCGTCCCCGACCTGTCGGGCGCGGGCGTCCCGTCGTCCGGCCGGGCCGCCGCGGCGGTCGCCGCCGCGATGTCCGCGGTCGGCAAGCCGTACGTGTGGGGCGCCAACGGGCCCACCGGGTTCGACTGTTCGGGCCTGATGCAGTGGTCGTACGCGCGCGCGGGTGTCGGCCTCCCGCGCACCTCGCAGGCCCAGCGGTACGCGGGACGGCAGGTCCCCCTCTCCGAGGCGCGGCCGGGCGACCTCGTCGCCTACCGCTCGGACGCCAGCCACATCGGGATGTATGTGGGCAACGGCCAGGTCATCCACGCCCCCTATCCCGGCGCGCCCGTGCGATACGACCCGGTGGGCATGATGCCCGTGTCGTCCGTGACGCGGGTCTGAGCGGTCGCGGCAGGTGGGGCCCGGCGCGGGAGGCGCCGTACGATCGGGAGGATGTCTGGTCGTGGGCGTGGTGCGGGTGGAGCGGGGGCGTGCGTCGCCCTGCTGTCCGTGGCCGCCCTGCTCGCCGGGCTCGTCGGCTGCGGCGGGGGCGCGGCGCAGGACACGGTCCGGGGCGATGTGCAGCACACCCTCGACCGCAGGGCCGATGCCGTTCTCGTCCGGGATCCGGCCGCGTACCGGGCCACCGGCAGCGCGGACGCCGCGGTTCTGACGAACCTCGCCGACGTCCCGTTGTCCTCCTGGACGTACCGGCTCACCCGCCTGGACCGCTCGGGCAGCCACGCCACCGCAAGCGCGGAACTGCGCTACCGGATCGAGGGCTACGACAGCGCCCCCGTCGTCTCCGCGCGCTCCCTCGAGCTCGAACTGCGCGAGGGACGCTGGTACGTGACCTCCGACCGGCCCGCGCCGAAGGCCGGCGAGCAGCTCTGGGAACAGGGCAGGGTCGTCGTCGAGAGGGGAGCGCACAGTCTCGTCCTCGGCGTCGGCAGGTCCCACGGCGCGCTGCGCGACTACGCGGACCTCGCCGACGAGGCCGTGCCCGCCGTGAGCGACGCCTGGGGGACCGGCTGGGCCCAGCGGGTCGTCGTCCTCGTCCCGAAGTCCCTGGACGGCATGGGCGCGCTGCTCGGGACCCCCGCTGCCGGGTACCGGGGGATCGCCGCGGTGACCACCGGCGAGGCGGGCGCGCCGGGGCGGACGCCGGCCGACCGGATCATCGTGAACCCCGACGCCTACGGCGTGCTCGGCTCCTTCGGCAAGCAGGTCGTCCTCACGCACGAGACGACCCATGTCGCCAGCCGCGCGGCGACGTCGGGGGCCACTCCACTGTGGCTGTCCGAGGGGTACGCGGACTGGGTCGGCTACCGCGGCACCGGACGCTCCGCGGGGCAGGCCGCGCCGGAACTGCAGCGCGCGGTGCGGCTCGGCCGGCTGCCGGCCGCGCTCCCCACCGACCCCGACTTCGGGTTCACCGGCGACGCGGGGCGGCTCGCGCAGGCGTACGAGGGCGGGTGGCTGGCCTGCCGGATGATCGCCGACCGCTGGGGCGAGGCGAAGCTGAACGACTTCTATCGCGCGGTGGGGAAGCACAAGCGGCGGACCGGGGCGGTCGAGGAGGCGATGGCGAGCGTGCTCGGGACGACGGAGGAGAAGTTCACGGCGGAGTGGCGGGACTATCTGAGCGCACAGCTGGGCTGACCGACGAGCGGACCTATGACGCCAGCAGGGTCTCGTCGCGGGTCGGCTGTGGCGACGGCGGCTGTTCGCTCAGGTGCGGCTCCGTGACCGTCTGTCGCCACAGGCGCCGTGCGGCGGTCAGTGACGCGGTGACCAGCAGGCCGTTGCGTACGAGGATCAGGGCGAGGCCGAGTTCGTCGCCGCCCACGACGTGTGCGAACCCGAGCGGGAACTCCAGGAACGTCACGAGGGACGCCGCCAGGACCAGGCAGGCGGGCGGCGTCATCCGGCTCGCGGAGAACAGCGTCGACACCGCGGCCAGGCCGGTCAGCCACAGCATGTACTGAGGGCTGATCACCCGGCTCGTCGTCGTGAACAGCAGCACCGCTACGAACGCCGCGTCCGCGAGCGTGCCCGGCGCCCAGGCCCGCGCCCGCAGCCGCCACATCAGGAGCCAGCCGAACGCGAGCAGCGTCAGCCCTTGTGCGACCACGCTCACGACGTCCACGTAGGGGCCGAGGAACTCCATCGAGCCGTAGTGCAGCCCGACATAACCCGGCCAGCCGAACTGCCGCGCCACATGGAACACCAGCGCGCCGAGCGACTCGACCTCCGTGCCGCGGTCGCGCTGGGAGGTGACGAAGTCGAGCGCGCCCGGCATCGCCGCCGAGAAGGCGACGACCAGGGCGCCGGCCGTGAGGGCCGCGCTGCCCCAGGAGACCCGCGTGACGCGCCCGCGGCGGGTCCCGAGCAGCAGGAGCACGGGCCACACCTTCAGCAGCGCGCCGAGCCCCGTGAGCACCCCCATGACGCGCGGATGCCGGGCCCCGGCCAGCAGCGCCGCCACCGCGACCGCAGTGACCATGACGTCGTAGCGCGCATACGCGGTCGGACCGAGCAGTGGCACGCCCGCCACCCACACCCACGCCCCGCGCCACGACCTGCCGGGCCGCCCGCCCGCGTACACGAGGAGTCCGAAGGTGAGCGCGTCGGCGACGAGGGCGAGCACGAAGAACGCGGTGGCGTAGGACAGGAACGGCAGGAGGCCGGGGGAGAGGATCGCGCCCGCGGCGGCGGGCGGGTACTGCCAGGTGACGTCGTCCAGCGGGAACGTGCCCGTGCGCAGGACCCCGTACCAGTTGCGGTAGATGACGGAGACGTCGGTCGTCACGTCCGGCCCCGGGACCGTGATCACCTTCAGGACGCACAGGAGGAGCAGCGCCCGGGTCGCGGCCCACACCAGCGCCGCACGGACCGGGATTCTCGGCATCATTCGGGCCATGATGCCCGGCAGAACTGTGCAGGGGCCATGAAGCACGACCCACCGGCGCGTTAGGTACTGTCGGCGACGATGCACAAGACCCTGATCGTGACCAACGACTTCCCGCCCAGGCCCGGTGGCATCCAGGCCTTCCTGCACAACATGGCGCTCCGCCTGGACCCCGAGCAGCTCGTCGTCTACGCGTCCACCTGGAAGCGCACCCGCGAGGGCGTCGAGGCGACTGCCGCCTTCGACGCCGAGCAGCCCTTCACCGTCGTCCGCGACCGTACGACGATGCTGCTGCCCACGCCCCGCGTCACCCGGCGCGCGGTGGGCCTGCTCCGGGAGCACGGCTGTACGTCGGTGTGGTTCGGCGCGGCCGCCCCGCTCGGCCTGATGGCACCGGCGCTGCGCAAGGCCGGCGCCCAGCGCCTGGTGGCCACCACACACGG
Organism: Streptomyces sp. NBC_01445; assembly: GCF_035918235.1. Taxonomy (NCBI): domain Bacteria; kingdom Bacillati; phylum Actinomycetota; class Actinomycetes; order Kitasatosporales; family Streptomycetaceae; genus Streptomyces; species Streptomyces sp. NBC_01445. The sequence goes on from NZ_CP109485.1 coordinate 7,210,736, forward strand.
GCACGAGGCCGGCTGGGCGCAACTGCCCGCGTCCCGCCAACTCCTGCGCCGCATCGGTGAGTCGACGGACACGATCACGTATCTCGGCGAGTACACGCGGTCGCGGATCGCCGCCGCGCTGACGCCCGCCGCGGCGGGGCGGATGGTGCAGCTGCCGCCGGGCGTGGACGAGAAGACGTTCCACCCCGGCTCCGGCGGCGACCTCGTGCGGGCGCGGCTCGGACTGACGGACCGGCCCGTCGTCGTGTGCGTCTCGCGGCTCGTGCCGCGCAAGGGGCAGGACACGCTGATCCTCGCGATGCCGCGGATCCTGGCGGCCGTCCCGGACGCGGTACTGCTCGTCGTGGGCGGTGGCCCGTACGAGAAGGAGCTGCGCAAGCTCGCCGCGGAGACGGGTGTCACCGACTCGGTGCGCTTCACGGGGGCCGTGCCGTGGTCGGAGCTGCCCGCGCACTACGGGGCGGGCGACGTGTTCGCCATGCCGTGCCGGACCCGGCGCGGCGGCCTCGACGTCGAGGGCCTCGGCATCGTCTACCTGGAGGCGTCGGCTACGGGCCTGCCGGTCGTGGCGGGCGACTCCGGCGGGGCGCCGGACGCGGTGCTCGACGGGGAGACGGGCTGGGTCGTCAGGGGAGGTTCGGCGGAGGAGTCCGCGGACCGGATCGTGGCGCTGCTCGGCGACGCGGAGTTGCGGCGGCGCATGGGGGAGCGGGGGCGTGAGTGGGTCGAGGAGCGGTGGCGGTGGGATCTGCTGGCGGAGAAGCTGCGCGGACTGCTGTAACGCCGAACGCCGAACGCCGGACGGGCTGGATGAATCATCCAGCCCGTCCGGCGTTCGAGGACAAGGGACGCGGGGGCGGAGCCCTCGCAGAGCTCAGCCCTGGTAAAGCGCCTCGATTTCGTCCGCGTAGTCCTTCGCCACTACGTTGCGCTTCAGTTTGAGGGACGGCGTCAGGTGGCCCGACTCCTCCGTGAACTGGGTCGGCAGGATACGGAACTTGCGGACCGACTCCGCCTTGGAGACCGCCGCGTTGCCGTCGTCCACGGCCGCCTGGATCGCCGCGAGGAGATCCGCGTCGTCCCGCAGCGACACCGCCGTCGAGTCGGCCGGCTTGCCGTGCTCGGCGGCCCAGCGGCCGAGGAACTCGTCGTCGACCGTGACGAGCGCGCCGACGAAGGGGCGCCCGTCACCGACGACCATGCACTCGGCGACCAGGGCGTGCGCACGGATGCGGTCCTCGATGACGGCCGGGGCGACGTTCTTGCCGCCCGCCGTCACGATGATCTCCTTCTTGCGGCCGGTGATCCGGAGGTAGCCGTCCTCGTCGAGCGTGCCGATGTCGCCCGTGTGGAACCAGCCGTCGGCCAGCGCCTCCCCGGTCGCGGCCTCGTTGTTCCAGTAGCCCGAGAACAGGTGCTCGCCGTGCAGCAGCACCTCGCCGTCGTCGGCGATCCGGACCACGGAGCCGGGCAGCGGCTGGCCGACCGTGCCGATCTTCTGCCGGTCCCACGGGTTGAAGGCCGTGGCGGCGCAGGACTCGGTCAGGCCGTAGCCCTCCAGGACCGTGAAGCCGATGCCGCGGAAGAAGTGGCCGAGGCGCTCGCCGAGCGGAGCGCCGCCGGAGATCGCGTACTCGCCGCGGCCGCCGAGGACGGCGCGCAGCTTCGAGTAGACGAGCTTGTCGAACGTCTTGTACTTCAGCTTCAGACCGATGGACGGGCCCTTGGGGGTGTCCAGGGCGCGGCTGTACTCGATGGCCGTGTCGGCCGCCTTGTCGAAGATCTTGCCCTTGCCGTCGGCCTGCGCCTTGGCGCGCGCCGAGTTGTAGACCTTCTCGAAGACGCGCGGCACACCCAGGATCAACGTCGGCCGGAACGCGGCCAGTTCATCCGTGAGGTGCTTGATGTCGGGGGCGTGGCCCAGCTTGATCGGGGCCATCAGCGAGGCGACCTCGACCAGGCGGCCGAAGACGTGCGCGACGGGCAGGAAGAGCAGCACCGAGCACTCGCCCGTACGGAACAGGGGCTTGAGACGCTCGACCACGTTCCCGCACTCGGCGAAGAAGCTGCGGTGCGTGAGGACACAGCCCTTGGGGCGGCCCGTGGTGCCCGAGGTGTAGACGATCGTTGCCGGGTCGTCGGCCTTCGCGACCGCGCTGCGCTCGTCGACGGTCACGTCGGAGACATCGGCGCCCGCGCGGTCCAGTTCCTGGACACCGCCGGCGTCGATCTGCCAGACGTGGGTGAGGCCGGGGAGGCCGTCGCGCACGGACTCGACGGTGGCCGCGTGCGCGGCGCTCTCGACCACGCAGGCCACGGCGCCGGAGTCGCCGAGGATCCACTGGATCTGCTCGGCGGAGCTGGTCTCGTACACCGGGACGGTGATCGCGCCGGCGCTCCAGATCGCGAAGTCGAGGAGCGTCCACTCGTAACGGGTACGGGACATCAGGCCGACCCGGTCGCCCGGCTGCACGCCGGAGGCGATCAGGCCCTTGGCGGCGGACCGCACCTCCGCGAGGAAGGTGGTGGCAGTGACGTCCTGCCAGGTGCCGTTCACCTTGCGGGCGATGACGGCGACGTCGGGGTGCTGCGCGGCGTTTCTGCGGACTATGTCGGTCAGGTTGCCGTCCGCAGGGACCTCGTACAGGGCCGGAAGGCTGAACTCGCGCAAGACTGCTGCTCCTCATAGGGCACCGGCGCCACGGCATTGTGTGAGTCGACGATGCGGTCCAAGATCGGGCAGGTGCTCAGCTGCTGAAGCAGTGGTAGCCCCAGTGGTTGAAATGCTGAGCACTACTGGACTGCCCGGACGTTACCCACCGGTACTGCTCTTCCGGTAGGGGGTCCAGGCCAGATGTTCGCTGCGTCACACGCCGTGTAACTGCTCCGCCGACCCTAGTCCACCGAATCGGCCAATAGGAAGTAACCGCAGGTCCGGCCCCCTCTACCCACGATTCCCACACAGTTCTAGGGTGATCGCATGCGCGTACATGTGGTCAGCGATGTGCACGGAAACTCCACAGACCTCGCCCGGGCGGGAGACGGGGCGGACGCTCTCGTCTGCCTCGGTGACCTGGTGCTCTTCCTCGACTACGCAGATCATTCGCGCGGCATCTTCCCCGATCTGTTCGGTGTGGAGAACGCGCACCGCATCGTCGAGCTGCGCACCGCCCGCCGCTTCGAGGAGGCACGCGCGTTCGGAGCCGGGCTCTGGGCCGGGATCGATCGCGGGACCGCCATCGAGACGGCGGTCCGCAAGCAGTACGCCGAGCTCTTCGCGGCGTTGCCCACACCGACGTACGCCACCTACGGCAACGTCGACATCCCGCACCTGTGGTCCGAGTACGCCGGACCAGGCACGACCGTCCTCGACGGCGAGCGCGTCGAGATCGGCGGCCTCGTCTTCGGCTTCGTCGGCGGCGGACTGCGCAGCGCCATGCGTACCCCGTACGAGATCAGCGACGAGGAGTACGCCGCCAAGCTCGAGGCCGTCGGGGAGGTCGACGTGCTGTGCACCCACATCCCGCCGGACGTCCCCGAACTCGTCTACGACACCGTCGCCCGCCGCTTCGAGCGCGGCAGCCGCGCCCTCCTGGAGGCGATCCGGCGCACCCGACCCCGGTACTCCCTGTTCGGCCACGTTCACCAGCCGCTCGCCCGCCGTATGCGGATCGGGGCGACGGAGTGCGTCAATGTCGGCCACTTCGCCGGTTCGGGCAGGCCCTGGGCCCTGGAGTGGTGACAGGGCCGGCGCCGGTGCGCGGTAGCCTTCACGCGATACACACCACCCCTCAGCGGACCGCATCTGGAGGAGCCACCGCGATGGCGGAACACACCAGCTCGAGCATCACGATCGAGGCGGCACCGGCCGATGTCATGGGGGTGATCGCCGACTTCGCCCGCTACCCCGACTGGACGGGAGAGGTGAAGGAGGCCGAGGTCCTCGCCAAGGACGGCGCGGGCCGCGCCGAGCAGGTGCGACTCGTCATGGACGCCGGAGCGATCAAGGACGACCAGACCCTGGCCTACACCTGGACCGGGGACAACGAGGTCTCCTGGACCCTGGTCAAGTCCCAGATGCTGCGTTCCCTCGACGGCACGTACCTCCTCAAGCCGGCCGGCACGGGCACCGAGGTCACCTACCGCCTCACGGTCGACGTCAAGATCCCCATGCTCGGCATGATCAAGCGCAAGGCCGAGAAGGTCATCATCGACCGCGCCCTCGCCGGCCTGAAGAAGCGCGTGGAGACGAAGTAGCTTCCACCACCCGCGTCCGGCGGCCCGCCGTCTCCGTCCGGCGGCCTGCCGGGGGCGACCTGCGCCCCAGGTAGCCTCAGACCCCATGCGCACCGTTCTGGTAACCGGCCCCGGCGGCTCCGGCCGGACCACCGCCGCCGCGGCCACGGCCCTCTCCGCCGCCCGCCGCGGAGCCCGCACCCTCGTGCTCTCGGCGGACCCCACGGACACCCTCGGCGCCGCCCTCGCCACCCCTACGAGCGCGGCGCCGACGTCCGTCGAACCCGGTCTCACCGCGATACGTCTCGCCCCGGCGGACCGCTTCCGCGAGGACCTCGCCGGCCTCCAGGAAAAGGCCGCGTCCGCCCTCGACCTCCTGGGCGCCACCCGGCTCGACGCCGAGGAGTTCACCCCGCTGCCCGGCAGCCACGAACTCGCCCTGCTCCGCGCCCTGCGCGACAGCGCCCACGGTCCCTACGACCTCGTCGTCGTCGACCTTCCCCCGGCGCCGCAAGCTCTCGCCCTGCTCGCCCTGCCGGAACAGCTGCGCCGCTATCTGCGCCGGCTGCTCCCCCCGGAACGGCAGGCCGCCCGCGCCCTGCGCCCCCTCCTCGGCCGCCTCGCCGGCGTCCCCATGCCCGCGGAGTGGCTGTACGAGACGGCGGACCGCTGGGACACCGAACTCGCCGCCGCCCAGGCCGTGATCGAGGACCCGCACACGACCGTGCGCCTCGTCGCCGAACCCACGCCCGCCGCGGCCGACGCCCTGCTCACCACGACCACCGGCCTCGCCCTGCACGGCCTGCGCGCCGACGCGCTGCTCGCCTCCCGCCTGCTCCCCGACGGCTCCACCGACCCGTGGCTCACCGACGCCGCCGCCCGCCAGCGCAAGGTCGTCGCCGCCTGGCAGGGCACGTACGCCGTGCATGAACTGCCGCATCTGGGCCGTGACCCGCGCGGCGCCGACGACCTGGCCGCGCTCGGCGCACCGCCGGTTTCGCCCGCGCCGCCCGCCATCGCCTGGCCCGTCGAGGACCGCATCGCCGACGAGGGCGTCCTCGTGTGGCACCTGCCGCTGCCCGGCGCCGTCCGGGAGGACCTCGGTCTGGTGCGGCGCGGCGACGAACTCGTCGTCACCACCGGACCGCTCCGCCGCATCGTCGCCCTGCCGTCGGCGCTGCGCCGCTGCACCGTCGCCGGCGCCGGCCTGCGCGACGGCGTCCTGCGCATCCGGTTCACCCCCGACCCCGGCCTGTGGCCGCGGGGACGGTGAACCGACTACCGCCGTTCGGGTAACGTCGAAGGTACGCACCCACCTGGTACGCACCCACCCATATACGTTCTCGCAGGAGTCAGCCGTCATGAGCGACGCCACCGAGCAGCCCGCACCCGAGGCCGACGCCGACGCCGACGCCTGGGAGAAGGCGTGCGCCGAGGACCTCGCTGAGGAGAAGGCCCGCCGCCGTGCCCAGCACGGGCCCCCGCCCGGCTCGGCCGCCGAGGAGCTGCGCAAGCTCGTCGACGCCGTCGCCGAAAAGCTGTCGGGGCTCCAGACGCCCCTTCTCGGCGCGGTCGCCCAGGGCACCGCGCAGCAGGTCGTCAGCCAGGTCGTCAAGCAGGCGAAGGCGGCCGTCGAGCCGGTCGTCGAACGCAACCCCGAGGTCTTCGACCACCTCGCCGCCGCGGGCAACGAACTGCTCGCCGCCTACCGCTCCGCCGTGGAGCGCCAGGAGCAGCGCTGGACCCAGCGATCATCGGGCGCCCAGGCCGGACGGGCCTCCGGGGACGACACGGACCCCCGTGACGAGGGCCCCGAGGCGCCTCCGGCAGGCGAGCACATCGACCTCGACTGAGAGCCGCTCGGGTACGGTGGGCCGTAGCGGGGCTCGACCGAACTGAGGGATTCATGGGACTCACCATCGGCGTCGACATCGGCGGCACAAAGATCGCGGCCGGCGTGGTCGACGAGGAAGGCAACATCCTCTCGACGTTCAAGGTGCCGACTCCCAGCACGTCCGAGGCCATCGTTGACGCGATCGCCTCGGCCGTCGAGGGCGCACGGGCAGGACACGAGATCGTCGGCGTGGGCATCGGCGCCGCCGGATACGTCAACCGCCAGCGCTCCACGGTCTACTTCGCGCCCAACATCGACTGGCGCCAGGAACCGCTGAAGGAAGAGGTCGAGAAGCGGGTCGGCCTGCCGGTCGTCGTCGAGAACGACGCGAACGCGGCGGCCTGGGGCGAATACAAGTTCGGCGCGGGCAAGGGCCACCGGAACGTCATCTGCATCACGCTCGGCACCGGCCTCGGCGGCGGCATCATCATCGGCAACAAGCTGCGTCGCGGCCACTTCGGCGTGGCCGCCGAGTTCGGCCACATCCGGATGGTCCCGGACGGCCTCCTGTGCGGCTGCGGCAGCCAGGGCTGCTGGGAGCAGTACGCCTCCGGCCGCGCACTCGTCCGCTACGCCAAGCAGCGCGCCAACGCGACTCCGGAGAACGCGGAGTTCCTGCTCTCCCTGGGCGACGGCACCCCGGACGGCATCGAGGGCAAGCACATCTCCATGGCCGCCCGCCAGGGTGACGCCGTGGCCGTCGACTCGTACCGCGAGCTGGCCCGCTGGGCCGGCGCCGGCCTCGCCGACCTGGCCTCGCTCTTCGACCCGTCCGCGTTCATCGTCGGCGGCGGACTCTCGGACGAGGGCGAGCTCGTCCTCGACCCGATCCGCAAGTCCTACAAGCGCTGGCTGGTCGGCGGCAACTGGCGCCCCGTGGCGGACGTCATCGCGGCCCAGCTCGGCAACAAGGCGGGCATGGTCGGAGCGGCGGACCTGGCACGGGAGCCGGACCCGATCATGTGACACCGGCTGCTTCAGCCACCGGACGCCCGCCGTTTCCCCGGAGAAACGGCGGGCGTTCGTCGTATCTTGATCGTCATGGTCACCGGATCGCTCCCCAACTCCCGCACCGAACCCGACGGTTCGGCCGTCGTCCGGGTGCTCAGCTACAACATCCGCTCGATGCGCGACGACACCGCCGCGCTCGCCCGCGTCATCGCGGCCTGCGCCCCCGACCTGGTCCTGATCCAGGAGGCGCCCCGCTTCTTCCGCTGGCGCAAGAAGCTCGCCCGGCTCGCGGCCGCCTCGGACCTGGTGATCCTCTCGGGCGGCGCGAGTGCGGCGGGCCCGGCGCTGCTCTGCTCCCTGCGCGCCACCGTCGAACGCACCGAGGACGTCCTGCTGCCCCTCACCCCCGGTCTTCACCGGCGCGGCTTCGCGACCGCCGTCGTCCGCTTCGGCGGTGCCAGGATCGGCGTACTGAGCTGCCATCTGAGCCTGCAGAAGGACGAGCGGTACGCGCAGGGCGGGATGCTCCTCGACCGGCTCGCGGCGCTCGGTGTCGATCACGCCGTCGCGGGCGGTGACCTGAACGAACGCCCCAGTGGCCGCACGTTCCGGCGTCTTGCGGAGGCTCTTCAGGACGGCTGGACCACGAAGCCGTGGCTCGGCGAGTACACCTCGACGCCGTCCGACCCGCATCAGCGCATCGACGCGATCCTTGCGACAGAGGGCGTCGAGGTCCTCGGCTGCGGGGTCCCGGTGGGCATGCCGGGGGTGAGCGAGGACGACCTGAGGGCGGCCACAGACCATCTGCCGGTCCTGGCCGCCCTCAGGGTTCCTGCCGCCCGGGGCTGACGCGGGTCAGACGACCGCGCCGCGCCCCGGATCGTCGTCGTCATCGTCGCCCTGCATACGCATCACGAGCGTGCCGAAGCCGCCGAGGAAGCCACCGACGCAGACCGTCGTGAGCCACCACGTCATCTGCCAGCCGAGCAGCACGGCCAGCAGCATCAGGACCGGGCCGCCGATCACGGCAAGCCAGGCGAACTTGGCGGTGACATCTGCCTCGGGCAGCGGCGGGGGCTCCGGGGGCACGAAGTGGCCCTCTTCGTCGGCGTCGCTGTCCGACGGCTCGGACGGCGAGTAGTCGCGGGGGCCGCCGACGCCGGGTGCGAAGGAGACAGAGGAGCCGAGCGGCGTCGCGGGCTTGCCGGCGCCCGGCTCCGAGCTGTTCGTCTCCGAACCGTTCGTCTCGGAGCCGTCCGTATCCAGGTCGGGCAGGGCCAGGTCCTCGATCGGCTTGAACGGCCTGGCGCCCGGCGGGTCCGGCGGCTCCGTGCCGTACCCGGCGACGATGGCGGCCCAGACGGCGTCCTCGTCCACGGGCTCGCCGGCGTCCCCGGCTCCCGCGGCCGCTTCTGCGGGGAGCTGCTGTTCCTTGCCGAGCTGCGCCGGACCGGGCAGCGCCGTGCCCGACGCCGAGGTCTCGGTGGACGCGTCCTCCGGCTCGCGGCTCTCGTCGCCGGCGGGCTCACGTCGGTCCTGCTCAGCCACCGGTGGCCGTCCCTTCCTTACCGACACTGGGCGCGAGCCGGCCGATGAACGCAAAGCTCTCGTCGAAGATCCGGTCCGCGTCATGGTCCAACGTCGCGACGTGGTAGCTCTGTTCCAGCAGGATCTCCTCGACGTCCGTGGACGAGATCCTGCTGAGGACGCGCGCCGAGTCGACGGGCGGCACGACATGGTCCTGGGTGCTGTGCAGAACCACCAACGGCTGTGTCACCTGCGGCAGTTCACGGTCGACGATGCGGAAGAAGTTCCGCAGGGAGTGCGCGGCGTGCAGCGGCACCCGGTCGTACCCGATCTCCGTCGAGCCCTCCTTCGCGATGTCGCTGGCGATCCCCTTCGTCGTGCGCACGAGGTGCCGGGCCACCGGGAGGGCGTGCGCGGCGAGGCCGTGCACCTTGTTCCCCGGGTTCACCAGGACCAGGCCCGCCACCTCGTCCCCGTGCTTGGCCGCGAGCCGCAGCGCGAGGGCGGCGCCCATCGACAGACCGAAGACGAAGACCTGGGAGCACCGGTCCCGCAGCTCGCGCAGGGCGCGGTCCACCTCCGCGTACCAGTCCTGCCAGCCCGTGACCTGCATGTCCTCCCAGCGCGTGCCATGACCGGGCAGCAGGGGGAGCGAGACGGTGAGGCCGCGCTCGGCGAGGTACTCCGCCCAGGGGCGCAGCGACTGGGGGGAACCGGTGAAACCGTGACAGAGGAGGACGCCGACCTCGCCGCCCTCGTGGCGGTACGGCTCGGCTCCAGGAATGACCGGCACCTTCGGTCTCCTGTTCGTGAGAGGGGATTGCCCAGGACTGCGGGGTGTACTTCACCGTACGCGACCGCGCTGACACCGACCAGGGCCGTCGGGCCCCCGGCCTGCGGCGCGGGTTAAGGTCTGATCCACGCACAAGGGAAGGCAGTGGGTTGATCTACGGCGCAATGAAGGTGGCCATCGGAGGGCCGCTGAAGCTCGGCTTCAGGCCCTGGGTGGAGGGCCTCGAGAACATTCCCGCCGAGGGTCCCGCCATCCTGGCCAGCAACCACCTGTCCTTCTCGGACTCCTTCTTCCTCCCGGCGGTGCTCGACCGCAAGGTCACCTTCATCGCGAAGGCCGAGTACTTCACGACACCCGGTGTGAAGGGCAAGCTCACGGCCGCGTTCTTCAAGGGCGTCGGCCAGCTCCCCGTGGACCGCTCCGGTTCCCGCGGCGCGGGAGAGGCCGCCATCAAGAGCGGCATCGAGGTCCTGGAGCGAGGCGAGCTGTTCGGTATCTACCCGGAGGGCACCCGCTCGCCCGATGGTCGCCTGTACCGCGGCAAGCCCGGTGGCCTCGCGCGCGTGGCGCTCGCCACCGGCGCGCCCGTCATCCCGGTCGCGATGATCGACACCGAGAAGATCCAGCCCCCCGGCAAGGTATTGCCCAAGCTGATGCGTCCCGGCATCCGCATCGGCAAGCCCCTCGACTTCGGCCGCTACCAGGGCATGGAGCACGACCGGTTCGTGCTGCGGGCCCTGACCGACGAGGTCATGTACGAGATCATGAAACTCTCCGGCCAGGAGTACGTCGACATGTACGCGACCGCCGCCAAGCGGCAGATCGCGGACGCGGCGAAGGCCGAGGCCAAGGCGGAGAAGGAAGCCAGGGCCGAGAAAGAGGCCGCGGAGAAGGAAGCCAGGGAGAACAAGAGCGGCGGCACGGAACGGCCGGCCTCCTAGCAGCGTCGTCGTTCTGAGAGCGGTCGTTGCGGGAGCGGTGGTTCGGGGGGTGGGTGCGTGGCCAGGCGTGAGCGCGTGATGAGGATGTCCGTCGAGCAGCCGCTGTGGCGCGCGCTGACGGCGTACCGGCTGCTGACGATGCTCTACGCGATCGGCCTCTTCGCCACCGAGCAGGACAGGTTCGTACGCCCCTGGGTGGCGATCGGCTACTTCGCGGTGCTCGTCGTGTGGACCCTGGCCACCCTGCCGCGTGTCGCGAACGCCGCTAGCTGCACCAAGCGCTTCCTCACCGTCGACCTGATCGTCGCGCTCGTCGGCATCCTGCTCACCCCTCTCGCCGTCGGGCACAGCGGGATCGTTGCGGGCGGTCCGACCCTGCCGTCGATCTGGACGGCCGGCGCGGTCCTCGCGTACGCGGTCAAGGGCGGCTGGCGGTGGGCGGCGTTCGCCTCGCTGCTCGTCGGCGTCGCGAACGTGCTGCAGCGCGGCGCCTTCAGCCGCGACACGCTCCACAACGTCCTGCTCGTGTGCATCGCGTCGATCGCCATCGGCTACGTCGTCGAGGTGGCCCGCGCCTCCGAGCGCACCCTCGCCCGGGCCCTGGAGATCGAGGCGGCCACCCGCGAGCGGGAGCGGCTCGCCCGCGACATCCACGACGGAGTGCTCCAGGTCCTCGCCATGGTGCAGCGCCGCGGCACCGCCCTGGGCGGCGAGGCCGCCGAGCTCGGCAGGATGGCCGGCGAGCAGGAGGTGGCCCTGCGGACCCTGGTCGCCGGCGGTCTCGTGCCCGCCTCGCGCGCCTCCGAGGACGCCTCGCAGGGCGCGCTGGTACGGGCCGTGGAGGAGCCGGACGAGCTGCCCGACACCTCGGCGCCGAGCGATCTGAGGTCGCTGCTCGCGCCGCACGCCGGGGCGCGGGTGAGCTTCGCCGAGCCGGGCGCTCCGGTGTTCCTCGCGCCGGTCGCGGCGAAGGAACTCGCGGCGGCTGTCAGCGCCGCCCTGGACAATGTGCGCAGGCACGCGGGGACGGACGCCCGGGCCTGGATCCTCGTCGAGGACGAGCCCGACGCGGTGATCGTGACGGTGCGGGACGACGGACCCGGCATCCCGGAAGGGCGTCTCGCGCAGGCCGAGGGGGAGGGGCGGCTCGGCGTCGCCCAGTCCATCCGCGGCCGGCTGCGGGACATCGGCGGCACCGCCGAGCTGATCTCGGTCCCGGGACAGGGCACCGAGGTCGAACTGAGAGTTCCGAAGGTTTCACGGGGGAAGGCGGGATCGGGAAGATGACCGAGCAGCAGCGGGAAGGCGCCGCCGCAGGCGCGATCAGGGTCATGGTGGTCGACGACCATCCGATGTGGCGCGACGCCGTCGCGAGGGACCTCGCCGAGGCGGGCTTCGACGTGGTGGCCACCGCGGGCGACGGCGAGCAGGCGGTGCGCCGGGCCGGCGCCGCCGCACCCGACGTCCTCGTACTCGACCTGAACCTGCCGAAGAAGCCCGGCGTCCAGGTCTGCAAGGAACTCGTAGGCGCCAACCCCGCCCTGCGCGTCCTCGTCCTGTCGGCGAGCGGGGAACACGCCGATGTCCTGGAGGCGGTGAAGTCCGGCGCCACCGGCTATCTGCTGAAGTCGGCGTCCACCGAGGAGCTGACCGACGCGGTGCGCCGCACGGCGGCAGGCGACCCCGTCTTCACCCCGGGGCTCGCGGGCCTCGTCCTCGGCGAGTACCGCCGTCTGGCCTCCGAGCCCGCGCCCGCCGCGGGCGCCGGCGAGCCCAAGGCCCCGCAGCTCACCGAGCGCGAGACCGAGGTCCTGCGCCTGGTCGCCAAGGGGCTGAGCTACAAGCAGATCGCCGAGCGGCTCGTCATCTCGCACCGCACCGTGCAGAACCATGTGCAGAACACCCTGGGCAAGCTCCAGCTGCACAACCGCGTTGAGCTGGTCCGGTACGCCATCGAGCGCGGCCTCGACGAGGCGTGAGCGCCCCCGTGGTCTCCTGAACGATCACCATACAAAGGTCAACTCCCTCACTCTTCAACGGAATTCACCCTTCGCGTGCTGCCGAAGTGACATGGATCACTATTAGCGTGACCCGTGTCAGCTCACAGTGCTGTGGCGAAGGGACATTTCCATGCGGGTCGGAGTACTGACCGGAGGCGGCGACTGCCCCGGACTCAACGCCGTCATCCGGGGCATCGTCCGCAAGGGCGTGCAGGAGTACGGCTATGACTTCGTCGGCTTCCGGGACGGCTGGCGCGGGCCGGTCGAAGGCGACACCGTAAGGCTCGACATCCCGGCCGTCCGCGGCATCCTGCCCCGCGGCGGCACCATCCTCGGCTCCTCGCGCACCAACCCCCTCAAGGTCGAGAACGGCATCCGCCGCATCAAGGAGACCCTCGCCAAGGAGGAGGTCGAGGCGCTCATCGCGATCGGCGGCGAGGACACCCTCGGCGTCGCCGCGCGCCTCACCGACGAGTACGGCGTGCCCGTCGTCGGCGTGCCGAAGACCATCGACAACGACCTGTCCGCCACCGACTACACCTTCGGCTTCGACACCGCCGTCGGCATCGCGACCGAGGCCATCGACCGGCTGCACACCACCGCCGAGTCCCATATGCGGGTCCTGGTCTGCGAGGTCATGGGCCGCCACGCGGGCTGGATCGCGCTCCACTCCGGCCTCGCGGGCGGCGCCAACGTCATCCTCATCCCCGAGCAGCGCTTCGACGTCGATCAGGTCTGCGCCTGGGTGACCTCCCGCTTCAAGGCCTCGTACGCCCCGATCGTCGTCATCGCCGAGGGCGCCATGCCCAAGGACGGGCAGATGGTCCTCAAGGACGGGACGCTCGACTCCTTCGGGCACGTCCGCCTCTCCGGAGTCGGCGAATGGCTGGCCAAGGAGGTCGAGCGGCGCACCGGCAAGGAGGCGAGGACCACGGTCCTCGGCCACATCCAGCGCGGTGGCACCCCCAGCGCCTTCGACCGCTGGCTCGCCACCCGCTTCGGGCTGCACGCCATCGAGGCCGTGCGCGACCGCGACTTCGGGAAGATGGTCGCGCTGCGCGGCACGGACATCGTCCGGGTGCCGATCGCGGAGGCGACCGCCCGGCTGAAGACCGTCGATCCGGCGCTGTACGAGGAGGCCGGGGTCTTCTTCGGCTGAGGCGCGAGGCCGCGGCTGACGCCCTTAGTGACGCCGGGGGTGGGCGGGGCGAGGTCCTCCCACTCCCGGGTGTCGCGGGGTTACCCGGCCCGTATATTCGCCATGACCGGCACACACGACGCGATACGGAAGAAACGGGAGCAGTCGTGGAGATCCTCGCATTCGGCGTGCAGTCCGACGAGAAGCCCCTCATGGAGAAGGCGTTCGAGGGGCATCACGAGGTCCGCTGCCTGGGCGTCTTCCTCAACGAGGACACGGCCCCCATCGCGGCCGGCTACGAGATCATCTCCACCAGTGTCAACGCCACCCTCAACAACCGCGTCCTGCAGACCCTCGCCGCCGGCGGCACGCAGATGATCGCCCAGCGCTCCACGGGCTTCAACAACATCGACCTGGAGGTCGCCGAGCGCCTCGGCCTGACCGTCGCCCGCGTCTCGTACTACTCGCCGTACTCCGTCGCCGAGTTCGCCTGGACCCTCGCGATGGCCGTCAACCGCCGTGTCGTCCGCGCCTCCAACCGCACTCGTGACTTCGACTTCAGGCTCGACGGGCTGATGGGACGCGACCTGCGCGGCCGCACGGTCGGCGTCCTCGGCACCGGCAAGATCGGCGAGGCGTTCACCCGGATCGCCCACGGCTTCGGCATGAACCTCCTCGGCTGGGACATCGCCGAGAACCCCGCCTGCGTCGAACTCGGCATGAAGTACGTCGACAAAGAGCGCCTCTTCACCGATGCCGACCTGATCAGCCTGCACGTACCCCTGCTCCCCGCCACCGAGCACCTCGTCGGCAGCGCGGCCCTGCGCACCATGAAGGACGACGCCATCCTGGTGAACTCCAGCCGCGGCGGCCTCATCGACACCAAGGCGCTCGTCTCCGAGCTGCGCGAGGGCCGCTTCACGGGCGTCGGCCTCGACGTGTACGAGGCCGAGGCCGGGCTCTTCTTCCTCGACAAGTCGCTCGACGTCGTCGAGGACGACACCCTGGCCCGCCTCGTCACCTTCCCGAACGTCCTGGTCACGTCGCACCAGGCGTACTACACCGTGGACGCGGTGAACCAGATCATCGAGACCACGGTGGCCAACGTCCTCGACTACCGGGCGGGCCGGCGCTCCGAGAACGTCCTCGTGCCCTCCGCGCCCAAGAGCTGAGCCAGCAGCTCCCGCACGACGTCGGCCCCGCGCAGCGACAGCACCGACTCCGGGTGGAACTGAACGCCGGCAAAGCCCGGCCCGCGCAGAGCGTGCACCTCGCCGCTCGCCGCGTCCCGGCTCACCTCGACGCCGTGCGCGGCCAGCTCCACCGCCGCGTCGTCGTCGCAGCGCGCCACGAAGCTGTTGTAGAACCCGACGGTCTCGCTCCGCCCGAACAGATCGACGTCCGTCTGCGCGCCCTGGTACGGCACCTCCTTGCGGACGATCTCCAGGCCCAGCTCGGCCGCGATCAGCTCATGACCGAGGCACACGCCGAGCACGCCGTGCCCATGATCACGCAGCACGTCGGCGGTCAGCGCGCGCAGGAACCGCATCTTCGGGTCCGCCTCCTCGGAGGGGTTGCCCGGTCCGGGGCCCAGGACGACGGGTCCCTCGTGGGCGAGCACGGCCTCCCGCAGCCCCGGCTCGTCATAGCGCCGTACGGAGACCGTGAGCCCCGACGACCGCAGCAGATGCGCCAGCATCGCCGTGAACGTGTCCTCGGCGTCCACCACCAGCGCGTGCCCCTCCAGAGCCGCCGCCTTCTCCTGCATCCGCAGCCAGAACGGCGCCAGCGACGCCCGCCGCCCGTCGAGCGCCGCCTGCACCCGCGGATCGTCGGCGAGCGCGGGCCGCACGCCCTCGCCGCGCGGCCGCCCGGGCCGCACCCCCAGCGCGGCAAGGACCCCGGCCGCCTTCGCGTGCGTCTCCTGGACCTCGCTCGCCGGGTCGGAGCCGCGCACCAGCGTCGCCCCGACCGGCACCCGCAGTCTCCCGCCCGCGTCGATGTCGGCCGTACGGATCAAAATCGGCGAGTCCAGGGTCTGTGCCCCGCCCGCGTCGCGCCCGACCAGCGCGAGCGCCCCCGCGTAGTAGCCGCGCCCGCCGACTTCGTGTCGCTCGATGACCCGGCACGCGTTCTGCACCGGAGACCCCGTGACGGTCGCCGCGAACATCGTCTCCTTCAGCACGTCACGCACGTCGAGGGAGGACCGGCCCCTCAACTCGTACTCCGTGTGCGCGAGATGGGCCATCTCCTTCAGGCGCGGGCCGATCACGACCCCGCCCATGTCGCCGACGGTACACATCATCTTGAGCTCCTCGTCGACGACCATCGACAGCTCCTCGATCTCCTTCCCGTCGGCGAGGAAGTCCAGCAGGTGCTCGGGCGTCGGGCCCCCGGCCGGGTAGCGATAGGTTCCGCTGATCGGGTTCATCACGACCGTGCCGCCGCTCATCCGCACATGCACCTCGGGGCTCGCCCCGACCAGCGTCCGCCCGCCCGTCCCCTGCTGATCTCCGGTGTGCACGACGAACGTCCAGTACGCGCCCCGCTCCCCGGCGAGCAGCCGCCGGAACAGCGCGAGCGCGTCCGCCCGCCCGAACCCCCGGATCTCACCCTCGTACGTCCGCCGGATCACGAAGTTGGCGCCCTCGCCCTGTCCGATCTCCTCGCGCAGGACCCGTTCCACGATGTCCGCGTACTCGGCGTCGTCCACGTCGAAGCCGCCGTCCGACACGCGGACGTCATGGGCCGGGAGCTGCGCAAGGACCTCGGCCAGCGGCAGCTCGTACGTCTCCTCGGGGGTGAGCACCGCGAGCGGGGTGCCGTCGTCGCGGACGTCGAAGCCGCGCTCCCTGATCTGCCGGAACGGCACGAGGGCGAGGCCCTCGGGGATGTCGGCGAGTCGCTCGTACGTGTTCACCGGGCCGATCAGGAGTTCCACGGTGTCGGTGTTCCCGGCGGCACGGCCCGGCGCGCGGCGGCGCAGCAGGGCGAAGGGTCGGTCGTCGTGCAGCAGCTCGGACAGGTCCATGGCAGGTGATTCCTCTTCCAGACTCCGGTGACGGAGAGGAACGGCCAGGTCCCGGAAAACACTGAAGGCCGCCCTCGGGCGGCCTTCGCTTCGCTGTACGCGCAGTCAGTGGGCCGCCGGGTGAGCGGTCCACCACCAGTTACGGGTCGTGTGCGCGAACATGGGCGGAACCCTACCCGATGGGCAGCTCATCTGTGGACGACGCGTCTCAAAGGGTGAGCGGTCGGATGGACCACCGACATGACCCCGTAATGTTGAGGATGTGACCGTGAACGCTAAGACCAGCGCAAGCGCTGGCAACACCTGGCGAAACCTGCCCGCGGCGCAGCAGCCCGAGTACCCCGATGCCGAGGCTCTGCGCGATGTGATCGCGGACCTCGAGTCGTATCCGCCGCTCGTCTTCGCGGGCGAGTGCGACCAGCTGCGCGCCCGACTGGCGGCCGTCGCCAAGGGAGAGGCGTTCCTCCTCCAGGGCGGCGACTGCGCCGAAGCCTTCGACGCGGTGTCGGCCGACCACATCCGTAGCAAGCTCAAGACGCTCCTCCAGATGGGCGCCGTCCTCACCTACGCCGCCTCGGTGCCGGTCGTGAAGGTCGGCCGCATCGCCGGCCAGTACTCCAAGCCGCGCTCCAAGGGCACCGAGACCCGTGACGGCGTGACCCTGCCGACGTACCGCGGCGACTCGGTCAACGGCTTCGAGTTCAACGAGAAGGCCCGCATCCCGGACCCCGAGCGCCTGAAGCGGATGTACAACGCGTCCGCCTCCACGCTCAACCTGGTGCGCGCCTTCACCACCGGCGGCTACGCCGACCTGCGCCAGGTGCACGCCTGGAACCAGGACTTCGTGAAGTCGTCCCCGTCCGGCCAGCGCTACGAGCAGCTCGCCCGCGAGATCGACAACGCGCTGAACTTCATGCGCGCCTGCGGCACCGACCCGGCCGAGTTCCAGACGGTCGAGTTCTACTCCTCCCACGAGGCGCTGCTCCTCGACTACGAGTCGGCGCTGACCCGCGTGGACTCGCGTACGGGCACCCTGTACGACGTGTCGGGCCACATGGTGTGGATCGGTGAGCGCACCCGCCAGCTGGACGGCGCGCACATCGAGTTCGCCTCGAAGATCCGTAACCCGATCGGCATCAAGCTCGGCCCGACGACGACGCCCGAGGAAGCGCTGCAGTACATCGAGCGCCTCGACCCGGACGGCGAGCCCGGCCGCCTGACCTTCATCGTCCGCATGGGCGCCGACAAGGTCCGCGACAAGCTCCCCGAGCTGGTCGAGAAGGTCACCGCCTCCGGCGCGACCGTCGGCTGGATCACCGACCCGATGCACGGCAACACGTACGAGGCGGCCTCGGGCCACAAGACCCGCCGCTTCGACGACGTGCTCGACGAGGTCAAGGGCTTCTTCGAGGTCCACAAGGCGCTCGGCACGCACCCGGGCGGCATCCACGTCGAGCTCACCGGTGACGACGTCACCGAGTGCGTGGGCGGCGGCGACGAGATCTTCGTCGACGATCTGCACCAGCGCTACGAGACGGCCTGCGACCCGCGTCTGAACCGCAGCCAGTCCCTCGACCTGGCGTTCCTGGTGGCGGAGATGTACCGCGACCAGTGATCTTGCAGTACACGCCGTGGGGCGCGGATCACAGTGATCCGCGCCCCACGGCACTTTTGTGCTCCGGGCCCGGCGGGTAAGGTTAGGTTAGCCTCACCGTTCATTGGGGCGGCAGCAACGAACCGGTCCTGATCCCTGGGAGGTGAACCGCGTGTACGTCTGCAACTGCTTCGGTGTGACCGAGGACCAGGTCAAGAAGCACGCGGACGACGGTGCGTGCACCCCCCGCCAGATAGCGTCGGCCTGCAAGGCAGGCACGGACTGCGGTTCGTGCGTACGCCGCATTCAGGCGCTGCTCGGCCGCGGATCCTGCCCGCGCCGCGAGCTGGTGGAGCAGGGAAGGCCCGCCCTGACGGCCGACCCGAACGCCCTCGTGGACCTTCCGGACGCCGCCTGAGGCTCCGCCTGAGAGTTTGCGCCTGCTAGCTGTCCGGCTGCTCGATCTGCTGGGCCAGGTACAGCGCCTCACCGAGACTCTCGAGCAGCTCCAGCTGGGTGTCGAGGTAGTCGATGTGGTGCTCCTCGTCCTCCAGGATGTCCTCGAAGATCCGCGCCGACGTCACATCGCCCTTGGCCCGCATGACGTCGATGCCGCGCTTGAGGCGGTCGATCGCCTCGACCTCGACCTGTCGGTCGGCCTGGAACATCTCCGTGACGGTCTGACCGACCCGTACGTGGAAGAGCCGCTGATAGTTCGGCAGGGCATCGAGGAAGAGAATCCGTTCCGTCAGCCGGTCCGCGTGCTTCATCTCGTCGATGGACTCTGCACGGGTGTACTTCGCGAGCTTGGTCCAGCCGTTGTTGTCCTGGATCCGGTAGTGGAGCCAGTACTGGTTGATGGCCGTCAGCTCGCCCGTGAGCTGCTCGTTGAGGAATTCGATGACCTCGGGGTCGCCCTGCATCGCAGAGGCTCCTTCCGCGTGGTGGACTCGGCAGGTTTCGCGCATCCTCGCACCGGCACCGAAAACCGTCCAGTAAGTGCACGCTTAGTAGGAGTTGCCCGTTTCAAGGGCGGCCAGGCTCTCGCTGGTCACGTCCACTGCCCGGGGTCTGTCAGGATGGAGGCATGGGTCATCCGGTGGGTCGCGAGTCTGGGGGAGCAGTGCAGTCGGAGCTTCCACCGGGACAGCGTCTCCAGCGGGGCTGGCCGGTCACGCACTACGGCCCGGTGCCCAAGTTCCGCCCCGAACGCTGGGAGTTCAGGGTCTTCGGCGCCACCGCCGACGGGGACAAGCACTGCTGGACGCACGAGGAGTTCTCCGCTCTGCCGTACGGCACGGTCGTGGCCGATCTGCACTGCGTCACGAAGTTCAGCATGCTCGGAGCCGAGTGGGGCGGCGTGCCCGCCGCGACGATTCTCGAACTGGCGCCGCCCGCGCCCGCCGTCACCCATGTGATGGTCTGGGCCGAGTACGGCTTCAGCGCCAATCTCCGGCTTGAGGACTTCGCCGCCGACCGCACGATTTTCGCCACCCACAAGGACGGCGAACTCCTCACCGCCGAACACGGCTTCCCGCTCCGCCTCGTCGTGCCCCATCTGTACGCCTGGAAGGGCCCGAAGTGGGTCCGCGGCATCGAGTACATGACGGCCGACCGCCGCGGCTTCTGGGAGGAGCGCGGCTATCACAACGTCGGCGACCCCTGGCGGGAGCAGCGCTACTCGTACCAGGAAGAGCCCGGGGACGGTCCCGAGCTCTGAGTCCTGGCGATTCTCGTACGGTCTGTCGGTGGTCGTACGGTCCGTCAGTGGTGGTACTGGTGCACCACCGCGTGGCCCTTGCCGCGGCCGATCATCCACTTGTTGACCGGGGTGGTCACCACGAAAGCGATCGCCAGTGAGGCCGCGAGCGCGCCCCAGAAGAGGCCGTCCGCCAGATGGGCGTCCATCGCGTTCGGCCACAGCACGATCACGCCGTTGTCGATCAGCTCCATGACGGCGATGGACAGGGTGTCCGCGGCGAGCGCGACCCGGAACGCGGTCCTGAAGTCGACGCCGGCCTTCAGGATGCCGCGCAGTGTGAGCGCATAGCCGAAGAAGAACGCGAGCACGATCGCCAGAATCATCGTCGGCACGTTGCCCCAGCCGAACGCTGTGCCGATGACCATGCCGAGGACCTCGCCGATGGCGCACCCCGTGAGGCAGTGGAGCGTCGCCTGCGCGGCCATGGACCAGCTGACATTGCCGAGGCCGCCGTGACCGGCGTGGGCGTGCTGCTCGTGTCCGGCGTGCGTCTCGTGCTTCATGAGTTCCCCCAACGTCAGAGAGCGGTTCCTGTCGCCGACAAGAACCGTATACCCCCTGGGGGTATTCCTCAAGTGATCTCCGAGGCGATCTCCTAGCGCTTCCGGAGCTCCTTCAGGCGGGCCACGTCCGCCGCGTGCCCCTCCTTGCCGCCGGGCGTCTCGAGGATCAGCGGCACGTTCTCGGTCGCCGGGTGGGCCATCAGCGCGCGGAACGGCTCAGCGCCGATGTGGCCGGATCCGATGTTCTCGTGTCGGTCCTTGTGCGCCCCGACGACGTCCTTCGAGTCGTTGGCGTGGATCAGCTTGAGGCGGCCCTCGCCCACGGTGTCCACGAGCAGGTCCAGGGTCTGCCGCATGCCGTCGGGGCCGGTCAGGTCGTGGCCCGCCGCGAAGATGTGGCACGTGTCCAGGCAGACGCCCAGCTTCGGGTGCGCGTCCAGCGCGTCGAAGTACGGCCCGAAGTCCCAGGTCCGCGAGCACAGCGAGGAGCCCTGGCCCGCGGTCGACTCGAGCAGGAGATACGGGTCGTCGTCATGGGTCAGCTCGTCGAGGAGCGGCAGCATGCGCTCCCGCACCTGTGCGAGCGCCACGGCGCGCTCACGGCCGCCGGTCGCCGAACCCGTGTGCACGACGACGCCGAGCGCGCCTATCTCCCGGGCCCGGCGCAGCGAGTGCCGCAGCGACTCCACGGACTTCTCCACGGTCGCCACGGTGTGCGAGCCGAAATTGATCAGATAGGGCGCGTGGACGTACGCCGGAATCCCCTCGGCGGCGCAGGCCGCGCGGAACTCCTCGTCCTGCTTCGGGTTGCCGGGAGGCGTCGCCCAGCCTCGCGGGTTGGCGACGAAGACCTGGACGGTCTCGGCGTCCAGCTCGCGCGCGTACGAGAGCCCTACGGAGGCCAGGCCGCCGGCGACGGGGACGTGGCCGCCGACCGGGTTACGGGGGAGGGAATCGGTGCTGCTCACCGGTCAAGGGTGGCACGCGTGCGTGGGCGCTCCGTCAGCGGATCTGGATGGTGATCGTCGACCCCTTCGGGGCCTCGTCACCGCCCGCCACGGACTGCTTCTTCACGGTGTCGCCGAAAAAGCCGAGCAGGCCGCGGTCCTCCTCGACGTCGAACCCGCTGTCCTTGAGCTTCTGTGTGGCGTCGTCGACGCTCATGCCCACGACGTCGGGGACCTCGACCATGACCGGGCCCTTGGAGATCTTCAGCGTGACCGTGTCACCCTCGCCGAGCTGCTTGCCTTCGACGGGGGACTGCTGGGCGACGCTGCCCTTGTCCTCGTCCGAGTTCACCCGCTCCGTGGCGATCTCGGCCTTCAGGCCAGCGTCCTGAAGGTCGGCGATGGCGTCCTCCTCGGCCTCGCCCGTCACGTCCGGGACGTCCACCGCGCTGCCCCTGCTGACCCTGAGCGCGACGGCCGAACCGGCCTTGCGGGTCGTGCCGGACGCCGGGTCCGTGGCGATCACCGACCCCTTGGGGACGTCCTCGTCGAAGTCCCTGGTGACCATGCCGGGCTCCAGGCCCGCGTCCTTCAGCCGGCGCTCGGCCCTGGCGAGGGGCGTGCCCTCGAGATCGGGAACCCGCACGGTCTTTGGGCCCAGGGACACCGTCAGATCCACCGCCCCGTTGTCCCGGATGCGGGCGCCCGCCCTGGGGTCAGTGGCGATGACGGTGCCGCGCTTCACGGTGTCGCTGTACGCGCGCTTGACGTGCCCGAGGTCGAGGCCCGCGTCGCCGAGCCGCTCCTTCGCCTGCGTCTGCGTCTTGGCGAGCAGCGGCGGGACCTGCGTGAACTGGCCCGAGTTGATGTACCAGACACCCGCGCCGAGGCCGAGGGCGAGCAGGACGGCCGCGACGGCAGCGAGCACACCGCGCCGCGGACGACGCCTCCGGGAGGGGGCGGGCGGCGGGGGAGATGTCTCGAAGCGGCTCGTGCGGTTCAGCTCCGCCTGCGGGTCCTGGTCGTCGGCGGGCAGCGGGAGCTGTACGCCCCTGGTCCGCAGCGCCCGCGGGATCACGCTCGTACGGTCGTCCGAGATGTCACGGTCCTCGGGCCGTGCGGCCGGCGGCACCGCGTCGAGCTGTGCGTCGGTGAGGCCGGCCCTGGCCCCCCTGGCCTGGGCGAGCAGCGCCACCGCGTCGTACGGCCTGAGATCGGGCATGCGCGCGGTCGCGGACGCGACGAGCTCGTCCAGCTCCGCGGGCAGGCCGGGCACCGACGCGGACGGGGGCGGCACGTCCTCGTTCAGGTGCTGGTACAGGACCTGGGCGGGGGAGTCGCCCGAGTGCGGCTTGGCGCCCGTGAGCATCTCGTAGAGCACGACCCCGCACGCGTACACATCGACGCGGGGGTCGGCGGTGCCCGACTCGATCTGCTCGGGGGCGAGGTAGGAGACGGTGCCGAGGACGGCGCCCGTGGTGTTCGTGACGGTGTCCACGGCCCGTACGAGGCCGAAGTCCGCCACCTTCACGCGGCCGTCGTCCCCTATCAGGACGTTCTCCGGCTTCATGTCGCGGTGCACGAAGCCCGCGCGGTGCGCGGCGCCGAGCGCGGCGAGGACCGGCTCCAGGATGTCGAGCGCGGCACGCGGCCGCAGTGCCCCGCGGTCCCTCAGGACGTCTCGCAGAGTGCAGCCCGCGACGTACTCCATCGCCAGATAGACGTACTGGCCGTCCGCGCCCTGGTCGAAGACCCCGACCACATTCGGGTGGGAGAGCCGGGCGACGGACTTGGCCTCGCGGATGAAGCGCTCGACGAACGAGACGTCGGCGGCGAGGGCCGGGTGCATCACCTTGAGCGCGAGCACGCGGTCGAGGCGGGTGTCCACGGCCCTGTAGACCGTGGCCATCCCGCCGACCGCGATGCGTGCGTCGACGCGGTACCGGCCGTCGAGCACCTGCCCGACGAGAGGGTCCTGAAGGGTCGTGTCCACGCAGGTGAGTGTACGAGCCGTCGCCGACACCCGGCTCCGCAGTCGTCCACTGGCGGCCGTACTGCAGCAGAGCTGTAACCGTGCCGTACAGCCCTCAGAACGCGGGCCGCTCCGGGTCGAGCCTGGCCATCCCGGACACGGGCGACGAGGCCTCGGCGAAGTGCCTGCGGGGGATCCGGCCCGCCCGGAACGCCAGCCGCCCCGCCTCGACCGCGTGCCGCATGCCCTCCGCCATCAGGACCGGCTCCTGCGCGCGGGTCACGGCTGAGGCGAGCATCACACCGGCGCACCCCAGCTCCATCGCGAGCGCCGCGTCGGACGCGGTCCCGGCGCCCGCGTCCAGGATCACCGGCACGCGCGCGTGCTCGGTGATCAGCTGGAAGTTGTGCGGGTTGCGGATGCCGAGCCCGGAGCCGATGGGGGAGCCGAGCGGCATGACAGCGGCGCAGCCCACGTCCTCCAGCTTCCGCGCGAGCACCGGGTCGTCGTTCGTGTACGGCAGCACGGTGAAGCCGTCGTCGACGAGGATCTCGGCCGCGTCCAGGAGCTCGATCGGGTCGGGCAGCAGGGTGCGCTCGTCCGCGATGACCTCCAGCTTGACCAGGTCGGTGCCGAGCGCCTCGCGGGCGAGGCGGGCGGTCAGGACGGCCTCACCGGCGGTGAAACAGCCCGCCGTGTTGGGCAGCACCTGGATCCCCAGTTTCTCCAGGACGGAGAGCACGGAGCCCTGCACGCTCGCGTCCACGCGTCGCATCGCGACGGTCGTCAGCTCCGTGCCGGACGCGACGAGGGAACGTTCCAGGACGTCGAGGCTGGGCGCCCCGCCGGTGCCCATGATCAGGCGGGACGAGAAGGACGTACCACCGATGACCAAGGGGTCGTCAGCCATGGGTTCAGCCTCCCTGGACTGCGGTGAGGACCTCGACGCGGTCCCCGTCCGTGAGTGCGGTGACGGCCCACTGCGCGCGCGGGACGACGGTTTCGTTGAGTGCGGCGGCGACCCCGGACGGCGCGGTGGTCAGTGCCGAGACGAGGGCGTCGAGCGTGGTGCCCGGGGCGACCTGGCGGCCCTCGCCGTTCACGGACACGTGGGTGACGGACACGGTCATACGGGCTGCTCCACAGAGACGGGTGCGGGGACGGCACCGAAGCGCCGCGGGGTGAAGGGGCGGGCCGCTTCGGGGAGTTCGCCGGTGGCGAGAACGTGGGCCATGGAGTCGCCGGTGACCGGCGTGAGCAGCACGCCGTTGCGGTAGTGGCCCGTGGCGAGCAGCAGGCCCGGCAGGGCGGTCGGGCCGAGGATCGGGGCGTTGTCGGGGGAGCAGGGGCGCAGGCCCGCGCGGGTCTCCGTGAGCGGCAGCTCTGTGATGCCGGGCACCAGCTCGTGGGCGTCGCGCAGCAGCTCGTACACGCCGCCCGCCGTGACCGTCGTGTCCCAGCCGAGCTCCTCGCTGGTGGCCCCGACGACGAGTTCGCCGTTGACCCGGGGCACCAGATAGAGGTTGCCGCCGCGTACGACGGCGCGCACGGTGCGGCTCAGGAACGGCGCGTGCACCTTCGGCACGGTCAGGCGCAGGACCTGCCCCTTCACCGGGCGTACCGGCGGCAGCACGTCGTCCGGGACTCCGGCGAGGCGGCCGCTGAGGCTGCCGCCGGCGAGGACGACCTGGTCCGCGTTGAGACCGGTGCCGTCGGCGAGGACCACGCCGCGCGCGCCCTCGCGGACGACTGTCAGCCGCTCGGCCCACTGCCGGTGGAACCGCACCCCGGCCCGCTCGCAGGCCGCGACAAGGGCCTTCGCGAGGCGTCTCGGGTCGATCTGGTGATCACCGTCGACGCGCAGGCCGCCCCGCACGGACGGGGCCAGCATCGGTTCGAGGCGCCGGCACTCACGGCCCGACAGCCACTCCGACTCCAGGCCCGACTTGCGCTGGAGGGCGTGCAGTTCCCGAAGGTGCGCGCGGTCGTCCGCGTCGAGCGCGACGGCGAGGGTGCCGCACGCGCGGTAGCCGAGGTCGAGCCCGGTGGCCTCGGAGAGCTCGGCCGCGAACGCCGGATAGCGGCGCGCGGACTCCACGTTGAGCCCGAGGAGGGTCTGTTCGGCCTCTCCGTAGTGCAGTTCGGTGACGGCGGCGAGCATCCCGGCCGCCACCTGCGCGGCCCCGCCGCCCGGTTCGGGGTCCACGACCGCGGTGCGCAGCCCGCGCTGCGCGGCCCGCCACGCGGTGACGAGACCGATGATCCCCCCGCCCACGACCAGGACGTCGGAACCTTCTGAAGTACGCGACATGGGCGTCCAGCCCCTCCCTTCGCCGGCATGACCCGGATCAGGTTCGTACGGTCGGAGGCCGTCACAGCCTCCCTCTCAGCCCGGTACGTCCGGGCTCCCGCGAGTGCTTTACGGTGGCCAGCCTAAACCGTTGCCCCGACCTCCAGTAAGGGAGCCCGCCCGCATGGCCCGCTCGCTCGACGGACTCGTCCTCGCCCCGGTCGCCGACCAGGCCCCCGGACAGGTGGGTACGCGGACGCGGTTCACGTACCACGAGGAGGACGGCCGGATCTGGGCCGAGTACGCGGGCGGGGACGTCGTGCGCGGCCACCTCGTGGGCATCCGTGAGGGCGACCGGATCGACTTCAGGTACGTACAGCTGAAGACGGACGCGACGACCTCCTCCGGACACTGCGTCTCGCTCGTCGTGGACCTTCCCGACGGGCGGGTGCGGCTGGACGAGACGTGGGAGTGGGAGTCGCAGGCGGGCAGCGGGACGAGCGTCGTCGAAGAGGTCCCGGGCGCCTGACGGCGGGAGCGCGGACGGCCGGAGCGGTCAAACCGGCGTCCGGTGTGGAAGACGTCACGGGACCGGAGTGACGCGGCCCGCTGACTGACTGAACGTCAGGTGCATATGGTGATCCGGTGAGTGAGCAGACCCAGAACCAGGCCCCGGTGCCCCAGGCAGGGCGGCACGTCGTCATCGTCGGCGCCGGGATGGCGGGGGTCCAGACCGCCGTGGCCCTGCGCGAACAGGGCTTCACCGGCGCCGTCACGCTGATCGGCGCGGAACCCCACCAGCCGTACGACCGGCCTCCGCTGTCCAAGGCCGTCCTGCTCGGCAAGGCCGAGGGGTCCGCCTTCGACGTGGACTTCGAAGCCCTCGACATCACGCTCGAACTGGGCCGCGAGGTCACCGGCGTACGCCCCGCCGAGCACACCCTCGACACCGCCACCGGACCCGCCCCCTACGACGTCCTCGTCCTCGCGACCGGCGCCGAGCCCATCCGGCTGCCCGGCACGGAGGACATCCCCGGCGTCCATCTGCTGCGCACGCTCGACGACGCCGAACGCCTGCGCCCCGTCCTCGCCGCGCAGCGCGACATCGTCGTCGTCGGCGCGGGCTGGATCGGCGCCGAGTTCGCCACCGCGGCCCGTGAGGCCGGATGCGCGGTCACCGTCGTCGAGGCGGCCGAGCGGCCGCTCGCGGGAGCGCTGCCCGAGGAGGTCGCCGCCCCCATGGCCGCCTGGTACGCGGACGCCGGGGCGGAACTGCGCACCCACGCGCGCGTGGAGCACGTCGAGCCGGGATCCGTGGTCCTCGACGACGGCACCCGGGTGCCCGCAGGTGCCGTGGTCGTCGGCATCGGGGCCCGCCCCGCCACCGGCTGGCTCACCGGCTCCGGCATCACGCTCGGCGCCCACCGCGAGGTCGTGGCGGACAACCGCCTGCGCACCTCCGAGCCCGATGTGTACGCCGTAGGCGACTGCTCGTCCTTCCCCTCGGGCAGATACGGCGAGCGCCTGATGGTCCACCACTGGGACAACGCGCTCCAGGGCCCCCGCACGGTCGCCGCCAACATCATCGGCGAGAACCCGGCGACGTACGACCCCGTGCCGTACTTCTGGTCGGAGCAGTTCGGCCGCTTCGTGCAGTACGCCGGACATCACGCGGCCGCCGACGCCACCGTGTGGCGCGGGGACCCGCAGGGCGCGTCCTGGAGCGTGTGCTGGCTGCGCGAGAGCCGGCTCGTCGGCGTCCTCGCCGTGGGCCGCCCGCGCGACCTGGCCCAGGGACGCAAGCTCATCGAGTCGGGCGCCCCCCTGGACCCGCAGGTCGTCAGCGACCCGGCCCGCCCGCTGAAGGCCGCTGTCGTCTGACCGCCCCGCCGGGGCGACCGGGCCTTTTGCGTGGCCGCGTTTCCCACTGTCAGTCCGGGATGGCACGCTTGTCCTGTGACCGAGATTGACGCAAAGATCGATGCTCTCGTCCCCGAGTGGCTCACCCTCCCCGACATCGCCGAGCAGTTCGGCGTGGAGGTGACGCGCGTGCGGCAGCTGGTGAAGGAAGGCCAGGTGATCGCCGTACGCCGTGGGGAGAACAGGGCGCTGCACGTGCCCGCCGCCTTCATCGACGGCGACAAGGTCGTCAAGGGCCTCACCGGGACTCTGACCCTTCTCAGGGACGACGGCTACAACGACGAAGAGATGCTCGAGTGGCTCTTCACCCCCGACCCGACCCTGCCGGGCACTCCCGCTCAGGCGCTGAGCGAGAATCGCGGCACGGAGGTGAAGCGCCGCGCCCAGGCGCTCGCCGTCTGACCTGACAACCGTCCGGCGTGCGGGCCGCGCTCACCGCGGCCCGCACGCCACCGACCAGGGGGGACTCACCCATGGCCATGGCCGCAACGCAGCGCGCCCAGCTCGCCGACGCCCGGCTGTACCTGTGCACGGACGCCCGCAAGCGCCAGGGCGACCTCCCCGAGTTCCTCGATGCCGTCCTGGCGAACGGCGTGGACATCGTGCAGCTGCGCGACAAGGGCATGGAGGCGGGCGAGGAGCTGGAGCACCTGGCCGTCTTCGCCGACGCCGCCGCCCGCCACGGCAAGCTGTTCGCGGTCAACGACCGGGCGGACGTCGCCCACGCCGCCGGCGCCGACGTCCTGCACCTGGGCCAGGGCGACCTGCCGGTCGCGGCCGCCCGCGCCATCCTCGGCGAGGACGTCCTGATCGGCCGCTCCACGCACGCCGACACGGAGGCCGCCGCGGCCGCCGTCCAGGACGGCGTGGACTACTTCTGCACCGGCCCCTGCTGGCCGACCCCCACCAAGCCCGGCCGGTACGCGCCCGGCCTCGACCTGGTGCGCTACACGGCCTCGCTCGGCACGGACCGCCCCTGGTTCGCGATCGGCGGCATCGACGCGGGCAATCTGGACGAGGTGCTCGAAGCGGGCGCAAGCCGCGTCGTCGTGGTCCGCGCCATCACCGAGGCGGACGACCCGGGCGCAGCGGCGGCCGACTTCGCGAAGCGGCTGCGTACCGCCTGATCCGTTCGGTCGGGCCCCGCCAAGACGTGTGTCCGCAGGGTGGACGGGGATTAGGGACAGAGCCCTCCCGTGGCTAACCTGCCCATATGGCCCTTGGCACCGCTTCCACCAGGACTGATCGCGCACGCACCGTGCGCGACATGCTCGCGACCGGCAAGACGACCTTCTCGTTCGAGTTCTCGGCGCCGAAGACCCCGAAGGGTGAGCGGAACCTCTGGAACGCGCTGCGACGGGTCGAGGCCGTCGCGCCCGACTTCGTTTCCGTGACGTACGGCGCCGGTGGCTCCACCCGCGCGGGCACCGTCCGCGAGACCGAGCAGATCGTCGCCGACACGACCCTGACCCCGGTCGCCCACCTCACGGCCGTCGACCACTCCGTGGCCCAGCTGCGCAACATCATCGGCCAGTACGCGGACGCGGGCATCAGGAACATCCTCGCCGTGCGCGGAGACCCGCCCGGCGACCCCATGGCCGACTGGGTCGCGCACCCCGAGGGCCTGACCTACGCCGCCGAACTGGTCCGGCTCATCAAGGAGTCGGGCGACTTCTGCGTCGGCGTCGCGGCCTTCCCCGCGATGCACCCGCGCTCCGAGGACTGGGACTCCGACGTCCGCCACTTCGTGGACAAGTGCCGGGCGGGCGCCGACTACGCGATCACCCAGATGTTCTTCTACCCCGAGGAATACCTGCGGCTGCGCGACCGGGTCGAGGCAGCGGGTTGCGACACCCCCGTCATCCCGGAGATCATGCCGGTCACGAGCGTGCGCATGCTGGAGCGGCTGCCGCAGCTCAGCAACGCCACGTTCCCGCCCGCCCTGAAAGAGCGCATCCTCACAGCCAAAGACGATCCGGCGGCTGTACGCTCCATTGGCATCGAGTTCGCGACGGAGTTCTGCGCGAAGCTGCTGGACGAGGGCGTTCCGGGTCTGCACTTCATCACGCTCAACAACTCCACGGCGACACTGGAGATCTACGAGAATCTGGGCCTGCACGACCAGCGGGCCTGACCCGGCCGTATTCCACCAGGGGCGGCGGCCGTACGAGAGGGGCGTACATGGGCTGGACGGTCCTCTACATCGCGTTCGGAATCGTCGCGTTGTGGCTGCTCGGTGAGGTACTGCTCCAGTACAAGGCGAGGCTGCGCTTCCGGCTGCTCGCCTTCGTCGGCTTTGTCGGCGTCGTCTTCGGTGTGCTGATCCCGTCGGTGATCGTCATCGGGATCGGCGCCATCACGTTCGCGGTCGGCCAGACGTATGTGACGCTGTCGTTCCGCAGGGGCTTCTCCACGGGCTGGGCGCTCGGCGGGAACCCCGGCGCGAGCAAGCGGCGCAAGCTCAGGGAGCCGGTCCACCAGGACCCGGTCCTCGAGGTCTCCGACCTGGAGTACGAGTCGGACGCGCCCGAGCCCGAGTCCGCGGCCGAGGTGACGTCCGTCTACGCGCCGCAGCCGATGCCCGACGACACCGGCCAGTACGGCGTCTACACGCCGGCCGCCGCCCACACGGACGCTGCCGCACAGGGCTACGCCTACGACGCGTACGCGGGCTACGACCAGCAGCAGTACGGCTACGACAACGGCCAGCAGCAGTACGCCGCCTACTCCGACCCGTACATCGGGACGCAGACCTACCCGGCGCAGCCCCAGTACGACGACGCGTACGGCACGGGACAGCAGTACGGCGACCCGTATGCGAACGACGGCTACGGCATGGAGACGCCGTCCGGCGGGGTCTGGGTGCCCCAGCAGCGCACCGGCGACGACCAGCACCAGCAGTACGGCGGCGAACTTCCCCCGGAGCAGCCCTACCCGTACGAGCAGAACGGCCAGGGCGGCTACGACGGCGGCTCCGGCTACAACGAGCAGCAGCAGTACCGCTACTGAACCCGGCGGGCGTCGCCCGTCACTGCGAGCCGCGGAAGTCCGGGCCCTCCACGATCAGCCCGGCCGCCAGCGCGCCCGACATCCCCGCGTGCGGCAGCCCGCCGCCCGGGTGCGACCAGCCGCCGACGGCGAGCAGGCCCGGAACGAGCGTGCTGTTGGACGAGTGCAGAAGCCGGCCGGAGGCCGCTGCCAGGGCAGGTGCGGGCACCGAACCGCCGTCGGCTCCGGTCGCCTCGGCGACATCCGACGGCGTGCGGACCTCGTGCCACAGCAAGCGGTCGCGCAGCCCGGGGACCGCCTGCCCGGCGGCGTCGATGACCCGCTCCACGTCCGCGTCCGTCA
Organism: Streptomyces sp. NBC_01445; assembly: GCF_035918235.1. Classification (NCBI taxonomy): domain Bacteria; kingdom Bacillati; phylum Actinomycetota; class Actinomycetes; order Kitasatosporales; family Streptomycetaceae; genus Streptomyces; species Streptomyces sp. NBC_01445. Next base: position 7,241,586 of record NZ_CP109485.1, read on the forward strand.
CGCGCGCGCCGCGCGCCACCGTGACCACCAGCGTGACCGCCTCATGGTCCGGGTCCGGCACCACGGAGGCGTCGTCGGGACGCAGGACCGTGACCGTCGGCCGCTCCGCCACCGCCGTGCCCCCGCCGAACAGCGAGGCCAGCTCGGCCTCCCGGTCCGCCGCGTGCACGACCGTCCGGTGCGGGACGTCGCCGGGACGCGCGCCGCGCAGCGCCAGGAACACCGTCAGCCGGCTCGGCAGCGCCGACTGCGGCGCCACGTCGTCCTCGCCCCTGAGCGCCCGCCCGGGCAGCAGTGCTTCGAGGACGCCGGGCGCCACACCCGCGACCACGAAGTCGGCCTCCACGACCCTGCCCCCGGCCAGCTCGACACCCGCCGCCCGGCCGTCCTTCTCCACGATCCGCGCCACCGGCGCGTCGAACTCGAACTCGACCTTCCGCTGAAGACACCGCTCGTACACGGCCCGCGCCAGCTCCCGCATCCCGCCGCGCACCGCCCAGGTACCGAACGTCTGCTCCATGTACGGCAGCACGGCCGCGCTCGCCGGAGCCGTACGCGGATCGAGGCCGGACGCGAGCGCGTACTGCTCGAGGAGCGCGACGAGCCGCGGGTCCCCGCCCAGCTCGAGAGCGGCGACCTCGGAGAGCGTCGTCGCCGACAGGTCCTTGCGCAGCATCCGGCGGCGGACCACCACGGGGTACGGCTCGCGGTCCGCGAGGATCCGCCAGTTCGGCCACAGGGGCTCTTCGAGGAGCGGGCGCCGGGTGCGGTCCCAGGCCTCGCGCGCCCGGTTCATGAACGCCGACCAGTGCGACCCCGAGCCCTTGCCGAGCGCCGCGTCCAGGGCGTCGGCGGTGCCCCCGCGCCGCGCGTTCGGCAGGTCCACCGCCGTGCCGTCCGCGAAGACATGCCGCACGGCGGGCTCGACCTGGGTCAGCCCGACCGCGTCCTCCAGGGGTTCCTTGCCCGTCTTGATGAACAAGTCCCGGTAGACCGCGGGCAGTTGGAGCAGCCCGGGGCCCGTGTCGAACGAGAAGCCGTCCCGAGCGAAGCCGCCGAGCGCCCCGCCGTACGTCGACGCGCGCTCGTACACCGCCACCCGGTGGCCTGCCACGGCCAGCCGGGCAGCGGCCGCCATCGCGCCCATCCCGGCGCCGATCACCGCAATCCGTGCCATGTCAGCGACTTTATCGGCCCCCACTGACACCCTCGCCGACAGCCCGGCCGGGGGCCGGATCAGCCCGGCGGCGCTCCGGTACGGTCCGCGATCCGCCGCTCCTCGCGCCGTTGCGCCCGGCGCCGCAGGAACCGCCGGATCCGCGAGATCAGGAAGTACAGCATGAACAGACCGAGGGCGAGCAGGACGGCGGCGATGATCGCGGCCGCCTCGGGATGGAATATGGCGAATGTGATGATCCCGGCGACCCCGAGGTCCTCGGCCGAGCTCATCGCGATGTTGCTGAACGGCTCGGGCGAGGTGTTGATCGCCATCCGCGTCCCGGCCTTCACGGCGTGGCTGGCCAGCGCCGTCGACCCGCCGACCGCGCCCGCCGCGAGGTCGGACAGCGACCCGCTCTGGCCGGCGAGCAGCGCGCCCACGACCGCACCCGACACCGGCCGGATCACCGTGTGCGCGGTGTCCCAGAGCGAGTCCACGTAAGGGATCTTGTCGGCAACGGCCTCGCACAGGAACAGCACTCCGGCGGCGATGAGCACGTCGGTGCGCTGGAGCGACTCGGGGACTTCGTCGGTCAGCCCGGTCGCGCCGAAGATGCCGAGGAGGAGGACCACCGCGTACGCGTTGATCCCGCTCGCCCAGCCGCTGGTGAAGACCAGGGGGAGTACGGACACGGACGTGATCGTAACCAGTCGCGAACTCCCCGTCCTGGGCATGAGCACCCAGGCCTGAGTATCCGTACCTAGTAGGTGAGATGAGTAGCTGCGCGGATGGGGTCCGACCTGCGCGGACGGGAGAGTGGAGGCACGGAAGGGGGCGCGGCGCCGGTACCGCCGACACGGGGCGGCGGAACAGCGCTTCGCCCCCTTGGCCGCTCCTCCCGCCACGGCGGGGCGAGGTACGGGGGCCCGCACGACCGACGGGCCCACGGGGGAACAGTGGGGGATACGGGGAACACGGGGGACGCGCCGGTCCGGTGAGGCCTGAGAATTCGGGCCACGCCGGACCGGCGCTCCGTTGTCTCCCCTTCGCGTTCGGGAGCGGTCAGCGGCCGCCCGTCACGCGTCCCTGGAGCAGCCGCGACAGCGCCGCGTGGACGTCGTCCAGGGAGCGCTCCGGCTGGAAGGCCTGCCAGTCGAGCGCGGCCACCAGGACCATGCCGACCAGCGCGGCCGCCGTCAGCGGGATGTCGATCTCCTCGCTCAGCTCACCGCCCTCGACAGCGTCCCGCAGCACGTCCTCCACGACGGCGACGGCCTCCTGCCTGACCACGGCGAGGGTGGACTGCCAGGCGCGGTTCGTGCGCCACAGCTCGGCCACGTACAGCTGAGTGAAGGCCGGATAGCGGTCGATGAAGACGAGGCCGGCCCGGATCATCGCGTCCAGGGCGTCGATCTTGCTGCCGCCGCTCGCGGCCGTCTTCTCCGACGCCTCCCGCAACGAGGCGGTGAGAAGCCCGACGCCGTGCCGGAGCAGCTCTTCGAAGAGCACCGACTTGCTGGCGAAGTTGTAGTAGACCGTGCCTTTCGCGACCCCGGCGCGCTCGGCGATCTCGTCGACCGTGGTGGCCGAGAACCCCTGCTCCGCGATGAGCGTGACCGCGGCCTCGTACAGCTTCTGCCGGGTGGCCTGGCGCCGTGTGCTGCTTTCCATACCCCTGATTCTCACAGGCGGCGGTGCGGGTGCGCTCACAGGCTGAGCTCGGGGTGCAGCCGGTCCAGTGTCCACACCTGCTTGCTGCGGGCGCTCAGCGCGGTCAGGGCCAGCGCGCCGGCCGTGAACGCGGCGAGCACGGCGCATGCCTGCCACACGGGTCCGAGGCCGCCGCCCGAGATCAGTCTCCGCAGAGCCTCGACGACGTATGTCATCGGCAGGAAGGGGTGGATCGCGTTGAAGAAGCCGGGGCTCGTCTGCACGGGATACGTGCCGCCCGCCGACGTCAACTGGAGCATCAGGACGGCGAGTACGAGGATCCGCCCCGCCGCTCCGAAGCGGGCGTTCAGCCACTGCACGATCGCCGCGAAGCACGCCGTGACGAGGAACAGGAAGCCGACCGTTCCGGCCGCCCTGACCATCTGGAGCCCCAGCGCCCAGTGCAGCACGGACATCAGGGCGGCCACCTGGAGCACCCCGAGCGCGGCCACGGGCAGCCAGCCGGCCAGCGCGATCCGCCAGGCGGAGGCGCCCGCGGCGAGTGCGCGCCGGTTGAGCGGCTGGATCAGCATGTAGGCCACCATCGCGCCGACCCACAGGGACAGCGGGATGAAGTAGGGGGCGAATCCGGTGCCGTAGTTGGGCGCCTTGTGCAGGGACTGCGAGGCGAGCTGGACCGGGTCGGACATGACGCCGGTGCGCTGGTCGCGGTCCTTCTTGTCGTAGTCGGGGATCTGCTTCACCCCGTCGTGGAGCCCGCCGGCCAGCTCTCCGGAGCCGTCGGCCAGCTGGAACATGCCGCCGTTGAGATCGCCGGCGCCCGTCTTCAGCTTGCCGACGCCCGTGTCGAGGTCCGCCGAGCCCGTCTTCGCCGTGCCGAGCCCGGTGTGGAGCTGCTTGGCTCCCTTGGCGACCTGGCCCGCGCCCTTGTTGAGGGCATTGATCTTCGAGACGGCGGTGGCCACGTCCTGGTCGAGTGTCGGGGCGTGCTCGGCCAGCGCCTCGGACTGCCGCTGGAGCGTGGCGAGACGGCGGTCGAGGGTGTCCAGGTCGCCGTGGTCGTCCTCGATCAGGACGTTCAGGTCGTCGGCGACCTTCGCCACGTCGGCCGCCGCCACCTTGGCCTTCTTGAGGTCGGGGCAGGCCGGGTCGGGCAGGGGCAGCGTCTCGCAGCGCGCCTTGTAGACCCCGTCCAGGACGTCGGACCCCGCGTGCGCGCCCTTGGCGGCCGTCGGCGCCGTCTTCACCAGGACGTCGAGGTTGTGCCGGATGCCCTTCGCCGAGTCGGCGACGAGCCGGGCGGTGTCGCCGATCGCCTTCTTGTTGTCCTTCAGGAACGGGCGCACCTGCCGGGCGACGCCGTTGACCTTGTCGGCGAGGAGCTGGGTGCCGTCGGAGACCTGCTTCGAGCCGGACTCCAGATCCCCCGCGCCCTTGTTCAGTTTCTTGATCCCGCCGGCCAGCTCACCGCTGCCCTTCTTGGCGTCCTTCAGACCGTCCGCCAGGTCCTTGGACCCCTTCTTCGCCTTGCCGATACCGCCCTTGAGCTGATCGGCCCCCTTCGCGGCCTTCTTGGTCGCGTCGTGGATGTCGGAGAACGAGATGAAGATCCGGTCGAGGAACGAGCGCGACGCGTTGGTGGACGCCGCCGAACGCACCTCGGAGAACACCGTCCGCGAGATCTGCCCGACGATGTAGTTGTTGGCGTCGTTCGTCCGCACCTGAAGAGCGCCGGTCTCCGGGGTGTCCCCGGAGCTGGACGCGATGCGCTCGCTGAAGTCCGCGGGCATCGTCAGCGACAGGTAGTACGTCCCGTCCTCGACGCCCTTGCGGGCCTGCGCCGCGCTCACCTCGTGCCACTCGAAGGTCCTGCTGTCGTGCAGCCCCTCGGTGATGTCGTCGCCGGCCACGATCTTCTGACCGGCGGCCCGCGCCCCCTTGTCGTCGTTGACGAGCGCGACGGGAATCCTGTCGAGACGCCCGTACGGGTCCCAGAACGACCACAGGTACAGGGCGCCGTACAGCAGGGGCAGCAGCAGGAGCGCGGCGAGCGCGGCGCGCGGCAGCTTCCCCCTGCCGAAGCGCCTGAGCTCAAGCGCGGCCAGCTTCGGCGAGCGCATCCGCCGTCTCCTTCTTGTCGGTCTCGGGATTCTCGGGGCTCTGCTCGTCCGCTTCGTCGCGGGGCGCCGTCGATACGACGACCGCGTCCTTCGGCGCCTCGCTGCACACCGCCACGACCGTCGTGCCGGACTCGGCGACGGACCTCAACAGGTCCCAGACCTGCGTCCGTTCGGCGTCCGAGAGCTTCAGGTCGGTGTCGTCGACGCCGAGCAGCCGCGGCCGCCCGATCAGCGCGAGGGCCACCGACAGCCGGAGCGCCTCGATCCGCTCAAGGTCGCGCACGGCGGTGCGGGTGCCCTTCGGCAGCGCCTCCCGGTCGAGGCCCGCGGCGGCCAGCGCGGTGTCGATCCGCAGCCGCGAGGCGGCCGCCCGCTCGGCCCGTGGCCGCAGCAGCGTCCGCAGGGAACCGTCGAACCGCCGCTGCAGCAGCGCCCGTTCGCGCAGATGCTCCTCGACCGTCAGCGCGGGATCGAGGTCGGTGACCCCGGGCACATGGGCGAGAGCGCTGATCCGCCGGACCGCGGACAACTGCTTCGGCAGCCGGAAGGGGCCGACGGACGCAGCGCCCTCGGTGGGCCGCATGCGTCCGGTGAGGGCGAGCAGCAGGCAGGTGCGGCCCGACCCGGACGGCCCTTCGACGGCGACGAGCGCCCCGGGCTCCGCGTCGATGTCCACCCCGCGGAACGCCCAGCCGCGCGGACCCTTGAGCCCGAACCTCTCGGCGCTGACGGCGACCGCGTTCGGACCGTCCATGGTCGGGCCCCCTACTTTTGAACTGACTGGTCAGTGCAAAAGTTAGCCCGAACTGTCGCTCGAAGCAAAAGTGCAGGCCAGGGCCGATTGTCAGTGGCGTACTCCACGATGGGCACATACGGCCACTGAGCCGTCACGCAGACGACAGGAGGTTCGTCATGGCTGGACATTCAGCAGCAGCCGCACGCCGGCCCCGCGCCACAGGCCCTGCACCCTCGCTGACCGGACCCGCCGCCGACGTCCACCCCGTACTCCGCCGGACAACTGCCCCTCCCGCCGCTCTTGACCTGCTCGCCCAGGCGCGCACGGGCCTCGACGAGGCGGCCCTCCTCGAAACGCCCAACGAGCGGTACGCCACGGCCCATCTCGCCGCGCTGCGCACCGCGGCCGCCGTACTCGCCGCCCGCGGCCGCCCCGAACCCACGCCCCGACGCCGCGCCCGGATACGGAGCGCCTGGGAAGTGCTCCCCGAGATCGCACCCGAACTGACCGAGTGGAGCGCCCTGTTCGCCTCCGGCGCCACCCGCAGGGCACGCGCCGAAGCGGGCATCCAGGGAGCGGCTAGCGTCCGCGACGCGGACGACCTGCTCCGCGACGTCGCGATGTTCCTGCGCCTCGTCGAACGGATGCTGGTCCTCCAGCCGTTACTGCCCCAGCCCAGGGCGCAGGACGAGGGCCCGGCGGCGGGCCGGGAGGTGCCCGACGTGGGGTGACCGGACAGCTCTCACGAGGCAATAGGGTGGAGGCGCCCGAAGCCTCCACCCATCGCCGTGCCGGTGGGGGAGGAATCCCCATCGCTCCGCAGCCCAAGAGCCGGAGCCGCGCCGAGGAGTCACCTGTCGTGTCGGACCCGATGCGCCCCCGCGCTTCTCTCCGTACCGCCGTGGTCTGGGACGTTCTCAAGGACGCCCTCGACCGACGCGTCAAGGCCACGGGGCGCGAGTCGCTCGACGTGCTCGACACCGGAGGCGGCAGCGGCAACTTCGCGGTGCCGGTGGCCGGCCTCGGTCACCGCGTCACCGTCGTCGACCCCAGCCCGAACGCGCTCTTCGCACTCGAGCGCCGCGCGGCCGAGGCCGGCGTGGCCGACCGCGTGCGCGGGGTGCAGGGCGACGTCTCCGGTCTCTTCGACGTCGTCGAGCGCGACGGATACGACGTGGTCCTGTGCCACGGCGTCCTGGAGTACGTCGACGACCCGGCCGAGGGCGTACGCAACGCGGTGGGCGCCCTCCGCTCCTCCGGCGTCCTCAGCCTGCTCGCCGCGGGACTCGGCGGTGCCGTGCTCGCCCGGGCACTCGCCGGGCACTTCAAGGAGGCCAGGCAGGCCCTCGGCGACCCGGCGGGCCGCTGGGGTGACGGCGACCCCGTGCCGCGCCGCTTCAGCGCCGAGCAGCTCACCCAGCTCGTCGGATCCGCGGGCGTCGAGGTCGGCGCGGTGCACGGCGTTCGGGTCTTCGCCGACCTCGTACCGGGCGTCCTCGTGGACACCGAACCGGGAGCCCTCCAGGAGCTCCTCAAGCTGGAGGCCGCCGCCGCCGAGGTGCCCGCCTTCCACTCCGTCGCCACGCAACTGCACGTCCTCGGCGAGAAGCAGGGGACCCCTGAGGCCTGACTGCCCCCGGTGACGCGCCGCTGATCAGCGGCGCAGCGGCGGATGGAGTACGCCACAGGCCCCCCGCTTCGGCGCCGGGCGCCGTATGATCGAGGGAACTGGTCCGGCATGACGGGACGGCCGCCGGGGCATTAACGCCTCAGCGAGCCGGAGCGGAGTGGTGGTCCTGGTTGGCGAAGTTGGCGTAGAGGGGCGGGTTTCACGGGGGCGATTCCCTGCCTATCCTGAAGGGGACCCCCGGTCGCCCCGGCGACTGCACGATGAGGAGGACTCCGTGCCGCTCTCGGAGCACGAGCAGCGAATGCTCGAGCAGATGGAGCGAGCGCTGTACGCCGAAGATCCCAAGTTCGCGACAGCGCTTGAGGGAAGCGGGCTGCGTACGTACACCCGACGTCGGGTCTACCAGGCAGTCGCCGGCTTCCTGGTGGGTATCGCGCTCCTCATGGCCGGAATGGTCGCACAGCAGATCTGGATCAGCGTGGTGGGGTTCCTCGTCATGCTGGGCTGCGCGGTCCTTGCCGTGACCGGATGGCGCAAAGCGCCCAAGCCCGGTGAACAGCCGGCTGCCGGAGCAGCGCCAGGAGCGCCGCCAACCGCGCGGCGTCAGGGCAAGCAGCGCCGCTCGATGATGAACCGGATCGAGCAGCGCTGGCAGCGGCGCCGAGACGAACAGGGCGGCCACTGAGCCCCCGCCGGACGAAGTCCTCACGGGAACACTAGTCCTCACAGGAACAGACGTAGCTGAGGGGTGACCACTCACGGGTGGTCACCCCTCAGGCGTATGCGCGCGCCGGCGCCGCAGCGTGGCCGCTTGCGCCCGAGCGGCCGCCCCCTTCAGCTCTCCTGGCCGGAAGGTCGCCGCGGACGCCGCAGGAGCGTCGACTTCAGTGCCGTCCAGCGGGAGCCCAGCGCCGCCCAGCGCCGCGAAAGACTCCACGCCACTCGAACGGTTGAGCGCGGTGCGAGCGTCGCCCGCAGCCGGGCCGAGCGGCTCGACTTGACGTGCAGGCCCTGCGCAAGGCGGCGCACGTCGTCCCCGAGGCCCGCCGTCGGCTGCGGCCTCGGTGCGTAGAGGACCTGCTCCACCGCGGCCGCCACCCGATGCACGGAGTCCGCCGCCACCTGGTCGAGCTGTCCGACGCGGACGATCCGCGCGGCCGCCTTCCGCGGCGTCTGCGACTCGTCCGGTGCGATGCCGTGGTCCCACGCCGTATCGGTCACTTCCAGCCACGCCGCGAGGGCGCGTGCCGCCGCGTCCCCGTCCGTACGGCCGGGGACGCCGAGCCGCATCGCCCGTACCCGCTGCCGCCACAGCATCGGGAGCAGCGGCACGAGCACCACCAGCAGTACGCCGAGCGCGATGAGGGCGATCGTGCCGAAGGGCGGGCCGTCGCCGCCGGACGAGCCGATCACCGCGGGCGCGGCGTTCGAGCAGCCGCCCAGCTTCCGCTCGGCCGCCGGGCAGTTGTCCGACGCGGAGGGCTGCCCCGCCGACGGCTCCGACGAAGCGGCCTCGCTGGGCGCCGCCGGGTTGCTCGGGCTGCCCGCCGGGGTGTCGTCACGCGTGTACTCGGGCGCCGTGCCGCGGTTCGGCGTCGGCTCGAAGCGGGTCCAGCCCACGCCCTCGAAGTACAGCTCGGGCCACGCGTGCGCGTCCCGCAGGCCAACCGACATCCGGCCGTCCGCCTGCGGAGAGCCCGGCGTGAAGCCCACCGCCACCCGCGCCGGAATCCCCAGAGTCCTGGCCATCGCGGCCATCGAGAAGGAGAAGTGGACGCAGAAGCCCTCCTTGTCCTTCAGGAAACGGGCGATGGCCGAGGATCCGCTGCCCGCCCGGACCTCCGTGTTGTACGTGAAGCCGCCGCTCACGGCGAAGTAGTTCTGGAGCTTCACGGCACGCTGGTAGTCGTTCGCCGCGCCCTCGGTGACGCGCAGCGCCGTCTTCTCGACGATCGCCGGCAGCGAGGACGGCACCTTGGTGAACTCCCGGCGCAGCTCGCTCGGCGCCGCGGGAGCGTTCGCCAGCTGCTCGGCGGTCGGCTGCACGATCAGGCTCTCGACGCCGTACTTCTTGCCGCGCGTGGTCTGGTTGTGATCGCCGACGAGGGTCCGGCCCACCGGCTCGTACCGCCAGCGTCCCGAGATGTCGACCTTCGTCGCCGGGTAGGGGAGCGGCAGCCAGTCCTGGGCGTACCAGCCGGCCGCCGCGATGTTCGTGCGGATCTCCGTCCTGCGGACGTCCGCGCCGAGGCCGCGCGGGCTCGGGAACGGCGAGGGCACGTCGATGATGCTGCGCTTGGCGGGCCGCCAGGTCGTCCCGTCGAACTCGTCGAGGGAGACGATCCGCAGATACAGGTCCTGGGTGTTCTTCGAGTTCGTGCGGTACGACATCACCTCCCGGTCCTCGGGCTGGTTCAGGCTGTTCTGAAGGGAGACCAGGGGGTTCACGGCGGAGATGGTGCCGCCGCCCCCGGAGCCCACACCCGTCCCCGTACCCGACGGGCCGAGCAGGCCGCCGTCGAGCGCGGGCAGCGCGAGCGGCACCACCAGGGCGATGCCGAGCGCGAGCGCGCCGATGCGGCGGCCCGTACGAATCGGGGCCACGGCGTCGGCCGTGCTCTCCACCGCGCCGCCCGCGCGGCCCGGTGAACGGGCCGTACCGCCGAAGACGCGCCCCCACTGCGAGAGCCGGTCCCGGCCCTCGGCGAGGAGGAGCAGCAGATAGCCGCCGGCGGCGAGCAGGAACCACAGCCAGTCGATGGAGGCCTGGGAGAGGCCCGCGGCGACCGAGTAGAGGGCGAGCAGCGGCAGCCCGGCGGGCGCCGCGCTGCGGAACGTCACCGCGAGCGCGTCCACCGCGAGGCCGATCACCAGGACGCCGCCCACGAGCATCAGCCGGATCCCGTCGGACAGCGGCGCGGGGATCGCGAACCGCCCCACGTCGTCGCCGCCCGCCTGGAGCAGCTCCCCGAAGTGACGGAACGCCTCCGGCCCCGGCAACACCCCGCCGATGGCCTGGGCGTTCGCGAACAGCAGAGTCAGCAGCAGCAGCGTCACGAGCGCCTGCACGGCCACCGTGAGCGGCCGCGCGAGTGGCACGCGCCGGGTCAGTGCCCCCACCCCGGCCTGGACGACCAGCAGGAACGCGGCCTGGACGATCCAGATCGCGTCGTCGACGAGCGGCAGCAGGGCACACGCCGCCATGAACGTGGCCGCCGTCGCACACAGCGTCAGCCGAGCGCCTCCACTCATGACCGCGCCTTTCCCCCTGTGACATCACGCATGATCAAGAACCCCACCCCGCCACCGCCGGTCCGCTCTCCGCGCCCGTGGCCGCCCGGTGCCGGTCGGCGTCGCGCCACAGCTCGGTCAAGGACGTGCCGGGCGGGACCGCGAGGGCGGACCAGCCCGCCTCGCGCAGCATCCGCAGCCGCTCCTCGCAGCGCTCCGAAGGGGCGCCGCGCGTCCAGGCCCCGCTGTCCAGGACGAAGGCGACGGCGCCGCCGCTGCGCTGCCGCATCTTGGCGGCGACCGCCGTCTGTTCCTCGTCGAGATCGCCGAAGAAGGCCACCAGCAGCCCCTCGTTCCCCCCGCGCAGCATGTCGTAGGCGCGCGAGAGCCCCGAGCCGTCCGAGTGGTCGACGACGGCGAGCGTGTCCATCATCAGTCCGGCCGCGTCCGCCGACTCCTGGCTGGCGCCCGCGAACCCGTCGGACCCCTCGCCCGGCACCGAAGTGCCCGTATCGGTCAACAGGCGTACGGAGAAGCCCCGTTCGAGCATATGGAACAGCGTCGACGCCGTACCGGACACCGCCCACTCGAAGGCCGAGTCGGGGCCCGCGCCCTGGAAGGCGAGGCGCCGGGTGTCGAGGAGCACCGTGCAGCGGGCCCGCTGCGGCTGCTCCTCGCGGCGCACCATCAGCTCGCCGTATCGCGCGGTCGAGCGCCAGTGCACGCGGCGCAGGTCGTCTCCGTAGCGGTAACCGCGCGGGATCACGTCGTCCTCGCCGGCCAGGGCCAGCGAGCGGTTCCGCCCGTCGCCGTACCCCTTGGCCTCTCCGGTCAGCCGCACCGCGGGCAGCGACTCCACGCGCGGGATGACCGTGAGGGTGTCGTACGTGGAGAAGGAGCGGGACAGTTCGCACAGGCCGAACGGGTCCGTCAGGCGCAGCTGGAGCGGGCCGAGCGGATAGCGGCCCCGCAGGTCCGAGCGCACGCGGTACGACACCTCGCGGCGGCCGCCCGCCTCCACCCGGTCCAGGACGAAACGGGGACGCGGCCCGAGCACGTACGGCACCCGGTCCTGGAGCATCAGCAGGCCGGTGGGCAGCCGAGAGACGTTGTCCATCCGGAGATGGACGCGGGCCTCGCTGCCCGCGGGCACGCGCGCGGGGGACAGGCGTCGGCTGCTCGAGACGCGGTAGCGCGTGCGGTAGAGCACGAACGCGCAGACCAGCGGCAGCACGGCGAGCAGCAGCCCGACCCGGAGCAGATCGGCCTGCCCCAGGACGTACGCACAGATCGCCGCTGCGATTCCGGCGGCCAGGAACGAACGGCCCCTGGTGGTCAGCCCCGAGAGCGCGACCCGGAGGCCGCCCTTGTCGTCGTCACCCCCGAAGCCTCCCCCGTCGGCCATCACAGCCTCCGGGCGCCGGGCGGCTGCTGGCCGTACATCGGGGATCCGTGGCCCGAGGCGGCCGGGACCGCCGTGTGCTGGAGGATCTCCAGGACGACCTGTTCGGACGTGCGCCGGTTCAACTGGGCCTGGGCGGTGGGCAGCAGGCGGTGCGCGAGGACCTGCACGGCGAGCGCTTGCACGTCGTCCGGCAGTGCGTACTCACGCCCGCTCAGCGCCGCGGATGCCTTCGCCGCCCGCAGCAGATGAAGCGTGGCGCGCGGCGAGGCGCCGAGTCTGAGGTCGGGGTGGCTGCGCGTGGCAGCGACCAGGTCGACCGCGTACCGCCGCACCGAGTCGGCCACGTGGACCGAGCGGACGGCGTCGACGAGCTTCACGATGTCGTGCGCGTGCGCCACCGGCTGGAGGTCGTCCAGCGGGGAGGCCCCGCCGTGGATGTCGAGCATCTGCAGCTCGGCCTCCGGGCTCGGGTAGCCGATCGACACCCGGGCCATGAAACGGTCGCGCTGCGCCTCGGGCAGCGGGTACGTGCCCTCCATCTCGACCGGGTTCTGCGTGGCCACCACCATGAAGGGGCTGGGCAGCTCGTACGTCTGCCCGTCGATGGTGACCTGGCGCTCCTCCATGGACTCCAGGAGCGCCGACTGCGTCTTCGGGGACGCGCGGTTGATCTCGTCGCCGATCACGATCTGCGCGAAGATCGCGCCGGGCTTGAACTCGAAGTCCCTGCGCTGCTGGTCCCAGATGGACACACCGGTGATGTCCGACGGCAGCAGGTCGGGCGTGAACTGGATGCGACGCACCGAGCAGTCGATGGACTTGGCGAGCGCCTTCGCCAGCATGGTCTTGCCGACGCCCGGTACATCCTCGATGAGCAGGTGCCCCTCGGCCAGGAGCACCGTCAGCGAAAGCCGTACGACCTCCGGCTTGCCCTCGATCACACCCTCCACCGACCTGCGGACCCGCTCCACAGTGGTGGTCAGATCAGTGAGGCTCGCTCGATCGTCATAGGTCGTCACCCGGCCCTCCTCGGCCCGTACTGTCCGGGCCGACGCTCTTGGCTGCGGCCCGGCCCACCCCGAAACACGGACACCACGCGCGACGAGTTCCATCTCCTCGCACGGGGTGCCACTCCGCATTCTTGTTGCCGTTACCGGTTCGTGTCATCCGCCTGTGGATAACTGCCAGCGATATGTCGGGCCTTGCGGCCTTTTGTTACGCGGGATCGATCTCCCGGAGGAGACCCGTCTTCACATCGAAGACGAATCCGCGCACATTGTCGGTGTCCACCAGGAACGGGGACGTCCGCACGCGCTGCATCGACTGGCGCACGTCCTGGTCGACATCGCGGAATGCCTCCACGGCCCAGGCCGGGCGCTGGCCGACCTCCATCTCCAGCTCGTGGCGGAACTCCTCCGTAAGGCTCTCCAGGCCGCAGCCGGTGTGGTGGATGAGGACCACGCTGCGGGTACCGAGCGCCCGCTGGCTGATGGTGAGCGAGCGGATGACGTCATCGGTGACGACGCCGCCCGCGTTGCGGATGGTGTGGCAGTCACCGAGTTCGAGACCCAGGGCGTCGTGCAGGTCGAGCCGGGCGTCCATGCACGCCACGACGGCCACCTTCAGGACGGGCCGGGCGTCCATGCCGGGGTCGGTGAACGCCGCTGCGTAGCGCTGGTTCGCCTCGACGAGTCGGTCGGTCACGGTGCCGTCGACGGGTATGGCGCTTTCGGACTCGGCAGGGAGGGATGCGGAAGTCGTCATAGCTATGACGGTAATGGTCACTCCCGGGACAAGCCCGCTGTGAGAGGGGACAAAGAACGCCATCGCGGCTTGTTGTGAGGTAACCCACAGAGGTGGCACCGACTCGCCCGTACGGGTGATTTCTCCTGATCCATGGCATCGCGAAGAGGCGGCGCGCGACGCGCAGGCCGGTTGATTGACCGGGCGTCACCGTGGACTAAAGTGACGCGGAAACCCCAGGAAACACCGAAGATCCCGGCACTTCACCGGACTCTTCATCACGCGCGCGACGGGCACCCCGGCGGTGCGTGGGCGCCGCGCCGGAACTGAGAGGGCCCCTTGAGCCAGACCCGACATGTCCCGGTGATGCTCCAGCGCTGCCTGGACCTGTTGGCCCCGGCCCTCGCCGAGCCCGGCGCGGTCGTCGTCGACTGCACGCTCGGCCTCGGCGGACACAGCGAGGCCCTCCTCTCCACGTTCCCCTCCTGCCGCCTCGTCGGTCTCGACCGCGACAAGGAGGCCCTGCGCCTCTCCGGTGAGCGCCTCGCCCCGTTCGGTGACCGCGCCACCCTCGTACACGCCGTCTACGACGAGCTGCCCGAGGTCCTCGACCGGCTCGGCGTCCCGCGCGTGCAGGGCGTCCTCTTCGACCTGGGCGTCTCCTCCATGCAGCTCGACGAGGCCGACCGCGGCTTCGCCTACGCGCAGGACGCGCCGCTCGACATGCGCATGGACCAGACGACCGGAATGAGCGCCGCCGAGGTCCTCAACACGTACCCCCCGGGCGAGCTGGTGCGGATCCTGCGCGCGTACGGCGAGGAGAAGCAGGCCAAGCGGATCGTCTCGGCGGTCGTGCGCGAGCGCGAGAAGGAGCCGTTCAGCAACAGCGCCCGGCTCGTGGAACTGATCCGCGACGCGCTGCCGCAGGCCGCCAAGCGCACCGGCGGCAACCCCGCCAAGCGCACCTTCCAGGCCCTGCGCATCGAGGTGAACGGCGAGCTCAGCGTCCTGGAGCGGGCGATTCCGGCCGCCGTGCAGGCGCTCGCCGTCGGGGGACGTATCGCGGTCCTGTCGTACCACTCGCTCGAGGACCGGCTCGTGAAGCAGGTGTTCGCGGCCGGCGCCGCGAACACCGCGCCGCCCGGGCTCCCGGTCGTCCCCGAGCGCTACCAGCCGCGGCTCAAGCTGCTCACGCGCGGCGCCGAGCTCCCCACGGAGGAAGAGGTCGCCGAGAACCGCCGGGCGGCCCCGGCGCGGCTGCGGGGTGCGCAGCGCATCCGCGAGGAGGTCGCCGGGTGAGTTCCGGGCGCGCGAGGAGGGGTCGATGAGTCCCAGGGGCGAACTGCGGGGGAGGGCCGCGCGACTCGCGCGGCTGCTGCCCTCGGGGCCCGCGGGCGGCAGTCAGGCCGCCCGCACACCGTTCGTGCTCCTCGTCGTGCTCCTGCTCGGCGGCGGGCTGATCACGCTCCTGATGCTGAACTCGGCGCTCAACGAAGGGTCGTTCAGGCTGAACGACATCAAGAAGCAGACGACCGACCTCACCGAGGACGAGCAGGCGCTCCAGCGCGACGTCGACGCCTACGCAGCTCCCGACTCCCTGCAGCGCCGCGCCCGCGAGCTGGGCATGGTCCCCGGCGGCGACCCGGCCTTCCTCAACCCCGACGGCACCGTGCGCGGCGTCCCCGGCGCGGCGGCCCCCTCCGCGCTGTGGCTCCCCGCGCCGCCCCCGCCCGAGGTCGTGGGCAGGACTCCGAGCGCCTCGCCGACCCCGTCAGTGACCCCCAAGGCCACGCCGAACCCCACGTCCTCGCAGGTGAAACCCGCGCCCTCGACCTCCGGCAGGTGACGGAATGACCGACAGGGAGCCCCCGCGACGCCGGGTCCCAGCGCCCGCGAGGAACGGACGCCCGGCCCCCCGGCGCCCCAGCCCCGGCGTGCGGCGCCCGCGCCCGGCCCCCGTCAAGGCGCCCGTCGCCCTGCGCCTCGGCAGCCCGCGCCCCCGGCTGCGCATGGTCAGCCTCGGCCTCACCCTCGTCCTCATCGCCTTCGTCGTACGCCTGCTCCAGGTGCAGGCCGTCGACGCCAGCGCGTACGCGGCCAAGGCCGAACAGCACCGGTACGTCGAGCACGTCCTCGCGGCCGAGCGCGGCGGGATCACGGACCGCAGCGGCGTCGCGCTCGCCACCAGCGTGGACGCGTACGACATCACGGCCGACCCCACGATGTTCCGGCCGGCGGACACCGTGGCCGGCAAGAACACCCCGCCCCCGGTGGTGCCGGGGGACGCGCCCGAGCAGGCCGCGGCGCTCCTCGCCCCGATCCTCGGCATGGACGCCGATGTGGTCGCGAAGAAGCTGCGGACCCCCAGGACGCGCTACGTCCTGCTGGCCCGCCGCCAGACCCCCCAGGTCTGGAAGCAGATCAAGGACCTCAAGAGCACGCTCGCGGAGAAGGCGGACCGGGAGAAGTCGGCGAGCGTCATCGCCGGAGTCTTCGCCGACCCCAGCAGCAAGCGCGTGTACCCGAACGGCGATCTGGCCGCCGGGATACTGGGCTGGGTCAACGCCGACGGCAAGGGCGGCGGCGGTGTCGAGCAGCAGCTGAACAAGGATCTTTCGGGCAAGCCCGGCAAGATCAAGTACGCCCAGTCCGGCGGCCGCCAGGTGCCCACGGCCGGCAGCAACGAGCAGCCCGCCGTGCCCGGTTCGGAGGTCGAGCTCACCATCGACCGCGACATCCAGTGGGCCGCCCAGAAGGCCATCACCGACCAGGTGAAGAAGTCCGGCGCGGACCGCGGCTACGTGATGGTGCAGGACACCCGGACCGGTGAGGTCCTGGCGATGGCCAACGCGCCCGGCTTCGACCCCAACGACCTCTCGCAGGCCAACTCCACCTCCATGGGCAACGCCGCGCTCCAGGACGCCTACGAGCCCGGCTCCACCGCGAAGGTCATGTCGATGGCCGCCGTGCTCGAGGAGAACGCGGCCACCCCGGACACACATGTCACGGTGCCCAACCGGCTGCACCGCGGCGACCGGCTCTTCCAGGACGACATCGACCACCCCACCTGGCACCTCACGCTGAACGGCGTGCTCGCCAAGTCCAGCAACATCGGCACCATCCTGGCCACGGGCCAGCTCGGCAAGACCCAGCCCCAGGCCAACCAGGTGCTCTCGTCGTACCTGCGCAAGTTCGGCATCGGCCGCCCCACCGGGCTCGACTTCCCGGGCGAGACCCCGGGCATCCTGGCCCCCGCCGACAAGTGGTCGACCTCGCAGCAGTACACGATCCCTTTCGGCCAGGGTTTCTCCATCAACGCGATGCAGGCGGCCTCCGTCTACTCGACCATCGCCAACGGCGGCGTACGCGTGGAGCCCACCCTCGTACGCGGCACCAAGGGACCCGACGGCAGGTTCACCCCGGCCCCGAAGCCCAAGGAGAACCGGGTCGTCAGCGCGAAAACGGCCAAGAGGGTCGCGCAGATGCTCGAGTCCGTCGTGGACGACGAGGAGGGCACCGGCGCCAAGGCGCGCATCCCCGGCTACCGCGTCGCGGGAAAGACCGGCACCGCCAACCGAGTAGATCCGGCCACCGGCAGATACAAGGGCTACACCTCGTCCTTCGCCGGTTTCGCCCCCGCCGACCAGCCCCGCGTCACCGTCTACTGCGCGATCCAGAACGCCACCAAGGGCAGCTACTTCGGTGGCCAGATCTGCGGCCCCATCTACAAGCAGGTCATGGAGTTCGCCCTCAAGACGCTCCAGGTCCCGCCCACCGGCGCCGGGCCCGCCCGGCTGCCCGTCAGCTTCCAGCCCTGATCCGAGCCCCGAGAGTGACCAGGTACAGCCCGTGACAACGATCACCCCGGACCCCGGGAACCAGCCCGCGCCACGCCCCTCGCTTCGCTCCATGGGCGGTGCGCCCGGTACGCTCACCGCCGTGCCACAAGCTGATCAGTCCCAAACCACCCAGAAGGGCGCTCCCGTGACATATCCGGGACCGCCGCGACCGGTGCAGGTCACCGCGACGCGACTTGCCGATCTCGCAGATCAGCTGGGTGTCCCCGCGCCCGAAGAGCCCACGGCGTCGACGGGGAGCACCGGCATCACGCACGACTCGCGCGCCGTGCGCCCCGGCGACATCTACGCGGCCCTGCCCGGCGCCCGCTTCCACGGAGCCGACTTCGCCGCCCAGGCCGCGAGCCTCGGCGCCGTCGCCGCCCTCACCGACCCGTCCGGCGCCGAACGCGTCGAGGCGGCCGGTCTGCCGGCCCTCGTCGTGGAGAACCCGCGCGGCCGGATGGGCGAGCTGGCGGCCACGATCTACGGCCACCCCGGCCGCGATCTGCTCCAGATCGGGATCACCGGCACCTCCGGCAAGACCACGACGGCCTACCTCATCGAGGGCGGCCTGCGCACGATGCGCAGCACCGGACTCATCGGCACCGTCGAGATGCGCATCGGCGACGAGCGCATCAAGTCGGAGCGCACCACCCCCGAAGCCACCGATCTCCAGGCGCTGTTCGCGGTGATGCGCGAGCGCGGCGTGGACGCGGTCGCCATGGAGGTCTCCAGCCACGCCCTCGTGCTCGGCCGGGTCGACGGATGCGTCTTCGACGTGGCGGTCTTCAACAACCTCAGCCCGGAACACATGGAGTTCCACTCCGACATGGAGGACTACTTCCGGGCCAAGGCGCAGCTGTTCACGCGTGCACGCAGCAAACAGGGCGTCGTGAACTTCGACGACGAGTACGGCCGCCGCCTGGTCGGCGAGTCCGAAGTGCCCGTCGTGACCTTCTCCGCCGAGGGCCACCCGGACGCCGACTGGCGCGCCGAGGACGTCGAGGTCGGCCCGTTCGACTCCGCCTTCGTGGCCGTCGGCCCCAAGGGCGAGCGGATCACCGCCAAGTCCCCGCTCGCCGGGCCGTTCAACGTGGCCAACGCGCTCGCCGCGATCGTCGCGCTCGCCGCCGCGGGCATCGACCCGCAGCAGGCCGCGGACGGCGTCGCCGCCGTGCCGGGCGTCCCCGGCCGCCTGGAGCGCGTCGACGCCGGCCAGCCCTACCTCGCGGTCGTCGACTACGCGCACAAGACCGACGCCGTCGAGTCCGTGCTGCGCGCGCTGCGCAAGGTCACCGAGAACAGGCTGCACATCGTGCTCGGCTGTGGCGGCGACCGTGACATCACCAAGCGGATGCCGATGGGCGCCGCCGCCGCCCGGCTCGCCGACACCGCCGTACTGACATCGGACAACCCCCGCTCCGAGGACCCCCTCGCGATCCTCGCCACGATGCTCGCCGGCGCCGCCGAGGTGCCGGCCCACGAGCGCGGCGAGGTCCAGGTCTTCGAGGACAGGGCGGCGGCCATCGCCGCCGTGGTCGCCCGCGCACAGCCGGGCGACACCGTCCTGATCGCGGGCAAGGGCCACGAGCAGGGCCAGGACATCGCCGGGGTGGTGCGTCCCTTCGACGACCGCCTGGTGCTTCGCGAAGCTATCCAGCAAACCCAGGGATGAAGTTGTGATCGCCCTCTCCCTCGCCGAGATCGCCACAGTCGTCGGCGGGCAGACGTACGACATACCGGATCCGTCCGTCCAGGTCACCGGACCGGTCGTCAGGGACTCCCGTGAAGTGGAGCCCGGCAGCCTCTTCGTCGCCTTCG
The DNA here is from genome assembly GCF_035918235.1 of Streptomyces sp. NBC_01445. Classification (NCBI taxonomy): domain Bacteria; kingdom Bacillati; phylum Actinomycetota; class Actinomycetes; order Kitasatosporales; family Streptomycetaceae; genus Streptomyces; species Streptomyces sp. NBC_01445. Next base: position 7,260,941 of record NZ_CP109485.1, read on the forward strand.
TCGGCGAGCGCGTCGACGGCCACGACTACGCGGCCGCCGTGGTGGACGCCGGAGCGGCCGCCGTGCTCGCCTCGCGCCCGGTCGGGGTGCCCGCCATCGTTGTCGACGACGTGCAGGCCGCCCTCGGCGCGCTGGCGCGCACCGTCGTCGAACGGCTCGGCGCCACCCTCGTCGCGCTCACCGGTTCCGCCGGCAAGACCAGCACCAAGGACCTGATCGCCCAGGTCCTGCGCCGCAAGGCGCCCACGGTCTTCACGCCGGGCTCGTTCAACAACGAGATCGGCCTGCCGCTGACGGCGCTGAGCGCCACCGACGACACCCGCTACCTCGTCCTGGAGATGGGCGCGCGCGGCAAGGGCCACATCCGGTACCTCACCGGTCTGACCCCGCCGAGGGTCGGCGTCGTCCTCAACGTCGGCACCGCGCACATCGGCGAGTTCGGCGGCCGCGAGCAGATCGCCGAGGCCAAGGGCGAGCTCGTCGAGAGCCTGCCGGCCGACGGCACTGCGATCCTCAACGCCGACGACCCGCTGGTCCGCGCGATGGCCTCCCGCACGAAGGCGAAGGTGCTGCTCTTCGGAGAGGGTGCCGACGCCGACGTACGCGCCGAGAATGTCCGGCTCACGGAGAACGGACAGCCTTCCTTCAGCCTTCGCACACCCTCCGGGTGCAGCGACGTGACCTTGCGCCTGTACGGTGAGCACCACGTGTCGAACGCGCTCGCCGCGGCCGCCGTCGCCCATGACCTTGGCATGTCCGTGGAGGAGATCGCCCTCGCGCTCTCCGAGGCGGGCACACTGTCCCGCTGGCGTATGGAGGTCACCGAGCGCCCGGACGGCGTGACGGTCGTCAACGACGCCTACAACGCGAACCCCGAGTCCATGCGAGCCGCTCTGCGAGCGCTCGCAGCGATGGGCAGAGGGCGCCGTACATGGGCGGTGCTCGGTCATATGGCCGAGCTCGGGGACGAGGCGCTGGCCGAGCACGACGCGGTCGGACGGCTTGCCGTCCGGCTCAACGTCAGCAAGCTCGTGGCAGTCGGGGGCAGGGAAGCGTCCTGGCTGCAACTGGGCGCCTATAACGAGGGTTCGTGGGGTGAGGAGTCGGTGCACGTGTCCGACGCACAGGCGGCTGTCGACCTATTGCGCAGCGAGCTGCGCCCGGGTGACGTCGTGCTCGTGAAGGCCTCGAGGTCGGTGGGCCTGGAGAGCGTCGCGCAGGCGCTGCTCGCCGTCGACGGCGACAACGTGGGCGAGGTTGCTGCCCGATGATGAAGCAGATCCTCTTCGCGGGTGTGATCGGGCTCTTCCTGACCCTGATCGGGACGCCCCTGCTGATCAAGCTCCTTGCGCGCAAGGGCTATGGCCAGTACATCCGTGACGACGGCCCGCGCGAGCACCATGCCAAGCGCGGTACGCCGACGATGGGTGGTATCGCCTTCATCCTGGCGACGTTCATCGCGTACTTCATGAGCAAGATCATCACCGGCGCCGCGCCGACCCTGTCGGGCCTGCTGGTGCTCGGTCTGATGGGCGGCATGGGCCTGGTCGGCTTCCTCGACGACTACATCAAGATCGTCAAGCGCCGCTCGCTCGGCCTGCGGGCCAAGGCGAAGATGGCCGGACAGCTGACCGTCGGCATCGCCTTCGCGGTGCTCTCGCTCCAGTTCGCCGACAACCGCGGCAACACCCCGGCCTCCACGAAGCTCTCCTTCGTGCAGGACTTCGGCTGGACGATCGGCCCGGTCCTGTTCGTGGTCTGGGCGCTGTTCATGATCCTCGCGATGTCGAACGGCGTGAACCTCACGGACGGCCTCGACGGCCTCGCCACCGGCGCCTCCGTGATGGTCTTCGGCGCGTACACCTTCATCGGTGTCTGGCAGTTCCAGGAGTCCTGCGCCAACGCGCAGACCCTCACCAACCCCGCCGCCTGTTTCGAGGTCAGAGACCCACTGGACCTGGCGGTCGTCGCATCCGCCCTGATGGGCGCCTGCTTCGGCTTCCTGTGGTGGAACACCTCGCCCGCGAAGATCTTCATGGGTGACACCGGCTCCCTCGCGCTCGGCGGCGCCCTCGCGGGTCTGGCCATCTGCTCCCGCACGGAGTTCCTGCTCGCCCTGCTCGGCGGCCTGTTCGTCCTGATCACCATGTCCGTGGTCATCCAGGTCGGCTCCTTCCGGCTCACCGGCAAGCGCGTCTTCCGCATGGCGCCACTGCAACACCACTTCGAACTCAAGGGCTGGTCCGAAGTCCTTGTGGTGGTCCGCTTCTGGATCATCCAGGGCATGTGCGTGATCGTCGGACTCGGCCTCTTCTACGCGGGATGGGCAGCCGACAAGTGACCACTGGGTCCGACTGGCAGAACAAGCGAGTCACCGTCGCCGGTCTCGGCGTGAGCGGCATCAGCGCCGCCCGCGCCCTGGCCGGCCTCGGCGCGTCGGTCACGGTCGTGGACGGCGGCGACAGCGAGGCGCACCGCGCCAAGGCGGCCGAGCTCGCGCAGCTCGGCGTCGCGGCCCGGCTCGGGGACGCCGAGACGCTCCCCGAAGGCACCGAACTCGTCGTCACGTCACCGGGCTGGAAGCCCTCGTCCCCGCTCTTCGCGGCGGCGGCGCAGGCCGGCGTGGACGTCGTCGGGGACGTGGAGATCGCCTGGCGCCTGCGCGGCCCCGGCGCCGCTCCCTGGCTCGCCATCACGGGCACCAACGGCAAGACCACCACGACGCAGATGCTCGCGTCGATCCTGGAAGCGGCGGGCCTGCGCACGGCCGCCGTCGGCAACATCGGCACGCCGATCATCGACGTCGTACTCGAAGGCGACGACGCGTACGACGTGTTCGCCGTCGAGCTCTCCTCGTACCAGCTGCACTGGGCGCCCTCGCTGCGCGCCCACTCCGGGGCGGTCCTCAACCTCGCGCCCGACCACCTCGACTGGCACGGCTCCATGGAGGCGTACGCCGCCGACAAGGGTCGTATCTACGAGGGCAATCAGGTCGCCTGCGTCTACAACGTCGATGCCACCGACAAGCCGTCGACCGAGGACCTGGTCCGAGAGGCCGACGTCGAGGAGGGCTGTCGCGCGATCGGCTTCACCCTCGGCACGCCAGGCCCCTCCCAACTCGGCGTCGTGGACGGCATCCTGGTCGACCGGGCCTTTGTCGACAACCGGCACAAGAACGCCCAGGAGCTCGCCGAGGTCGCGGACGTGGACCCGCCCGCCCCGCACAACATCGCGAACGCCCTCGCGGCGGCCGCCCTCGCACGCGCCTTCGGGGTGGAGCCCGCCGCCGTACGCGACGGACTGCGCGCCTTCACGCCGGACGCGCACCGCATCGCGCACGTCGCCGACGTCGACTCAGTCGCCTATATCGACGACTCCAAGGCGACCAACACCCATGCCGCGGAAGCCTCTTTGGCCGCGTACGAGTCGATCGTGTGGATCGCGGGCGGGCTCGCCAAGGGCGCGACCTTCGACGAGCTCGTCACCAGGTCGGCCGAGCGGCTGCGCGGGGTCGTCCTGTTCGGCCAGGACCGCGCGCTGATCCGGGAAGCCCTCGCGCGACACGCCCCTCACGTCCCGGTGGTCGACCTCGACCGGACCGACACTGGGGCGATGTCGCAGGCGGTCCGGGAGGCCGCGCGGCTCGCCCGGCCGGGGGACACCGTGCTGATGGCCCCGGCCTGTGCGTCGATGGACATGTTCACCAACTACAACAAGCGTGGCGACGCGTTCGCGGAAGCGGTCCGCGAACTCGGCTCCACGAGCGTCTGACGGGGCCTTCGGGTGCCCGGTGACGCCGGGCACCCTCGGGAGGGGATCGTGGCAGCGTCATCGTCGTACAGCGGTGGGGTGAGCTGATGCCCGGCAGCAGTGCGCGGGCGGCCCGGCGGTCCCCGGCGGCGCGACCCCCGAAGAAACCGGCCAGGCAGGCCCGCGTCAGCCCCGTAAGGCGCCTCTACACCCGGGCCCGCCGCGCCTGGGACCGCCCTCTCACCGCGTACTACCTGATCCTCGGCTCCAGCCTCCTGATCACCGTGCTCGGCCTGGTGATGGTCTACTCGGCCTCGATGATCACGGCCCTGCAGAACGGGCTGCCCAGCTCGTACTACTTCCGCAAGCAGTTCCTCGCGGCGGTGATCGGCGGGGCACTGCTGTTCGCCGCCATGCGGATGCCGGTGAAGCTGCACCGCGCGCTGGCCTACCCGCTGCTCACCGTCAGCGTCTTCCTGATGGTCCTCGTGCAGGTGCCGGGGATAGGAGTCTCCATCGGGGGCAACCAGAACTGGATCTCGCTGGGCGGCCCCTTCATGCTCCAGCCCAGCGAGTTCGGGAAGCTGGCCCTCGTCCTGTGGGGCGCGGACCTCATGGCGCGCAAGCACGACAAGCGGCTGCTCAGCCAGTGGAAACACATGCTGGTGCCGCTCGTTCCCGTGGCCTTCCTGCTGCTCGGGCTGATCATGCTCGGCGGCGACATGGGCACGGCGATCCTGCTCACCGCCATCCTCTTCGGACTGCTCTGGCTGGCCGGGGCGCCCACCCGTCTGTTCGTCGGTGTGCTCTCCGTCGCGGCCGCCATCGGCGTCTTCCTCATCAGGACCAGCCCGAACCGCATGGCACGCCTGTCCTGCCTCGGCTCCACGGACGCGGGCCCCGACGACATCTGCTGGCAGGGGCTGCACGGCATCTACGCCCTCGCTTCGGGCGGATTCTTCGGATCCGGGCTCGGTGCGAGTGTGGAAAAATGGGGCCAACTCCCCGAAGCGCACACCGACTTCATCTTCGCCATCACCGGTGAGGAACTGGGCCTTGCGGGGACGCTGTCGGTGCTCGCCCTGTACGCGGCTCTAGGCTATGCGGGTATCCGCGTGGCCGGACGCACGGAGGACCCCTTCGTGAGGTACGCCGCGGGTGGCGTGACCACCTGGATCACGGCTCAGGCCGTGGTCAACCTCGGTGCGGTGCTCGGTCTCCTGCCGATCGCCGGTGTCCCGCTCCCGCTGTTCTCGTACGGGGGGTCAGCGTTGCTGCCGACCATGTTCGCCGTAGGACTTCTGATCGCGTTCGCGCGGCAGGAACCCGCGGCGCGGGCGGCCCTGGCCATGCGGCAGCCTCGGATGAGATGGAACACGATGCGACGGCGCGCCACGGCGCGTACGTCCGGAGAGCGGTGAATTTCGGTGCATGTCGTACTCGCCGGCGGGGGGACCGCCGGCCACATCGAGCCCGCGCTCGCCCTCGCGGACGCCCTGCGCAGGCAGGACCCGACCGTGGGCATCACGGCCCTCGGTACGGAGAAGGGGCTCGAGACGCGGCTCGTACCCGAGCGCGGATACGAACTCGCGCTGATCCCCGCCGTACCGCTGCCGCGCAAGCCAACCCCTGAACTGATCACCGTCCCGGGCCGGCTGCGCGGCACGATCAAGGCGGCCGAGCAGATCCTGGAGCGCACCAAGGCGGACTGCGTCGTCGGCTTCGGCGGCTACGTCGCCCTGCCCGGCTACCTCGCGGCCAAGCGCCTCGGTGTGCCGATCGTCGTGCACGAGGCCAACGCACGCCCCGGCCTCGCCAACAAGATCGGTTCCCGCTACGCCGCGGGCGTCGCGGTCTCGACGCCCGACAGCAAGCTGCGCGGCGCCCGCTACATCGGCATCCCGCTGCGCCGCACGATCGCCACGCTCGACCGGGCGCGCGTACGGCCCGAGGCGCGCGCCGCCTTCGGCCTCGACCCGAACCTGCCGACGCTTCTCGTCTCCGGCGGCTCCCAGGGCGCCCGCCGCCTCAACGAGGTCGTCCAGCGGGTCGCTCCGCTGCTCCAGCAGTCCGGCATCCAGATCCTGCACGTCGTCGGTCCGAAGAACGAACTGCCACACGTCCAGCAGATGCCGGGGATGCCCCCGTACATCCCGGTACCGTACGTGGACCGGATGGACCTCGCGTACGCCGCGGCCGACATGATGCTCTGCCGCGCGGGCGCGATGACCGTCGCCGAACTCTCCGCCGTCGGGCTCCCCGCCGCCTACGTCCCGCTGCCCATCGGCAACGGCGAACAGCGGCTCAACGCCCAGCCGGTGGTCAAGGCCGGCGGCGGACTGCTGGTCGACGACGCGGAACTGACGCCCGAGTGGATCATGGGCAACGTCCTGCCCGTGCTCGGCGACCCGCACCGGCTGTACGAGATGTCCCGCGCCGCCTCCGAGTTCGGCCGCCGGGACGCCGACGAGCTGCTCGTCGGCATGGTGCGCGAGGCGATCGCCTCGCGCCACCGCCAATAACACACCGGCGAGTGAGCCGAAGGGGCGCGCCGGGCTCTCGCCACCGGTCGAGGCGCCCCGGAGGTGAACCGAGCCAGGAACGGGAGTGCGCGTGGCCGGACCGACGACCGCAGACCGCGGCGAGCGGCACAAGCCGAAGTCCGGCCCGCCCCGGCCCCCTCGGGGCCGCCTGCGCCTGCGGCGCCCGCGCCTCCTGATCGTGACGGGGGTCGCGCTCCTCCTGCTCGGCGCCGGCACCGTCTGGCTCCTGTACGGCTCTCAGTGGCTGAGGGTGGAGCGCGTGACGACCTCGGGGACCGGAGTCCTGACGCCCGCTCAAGTGCGCGCGGCCGCGGCCGTTCCGGTCGGCGCCCCGCTGATTTCCGTCGATACGGGCGTCATTGAGGACCGTCTTCGCCGGAAATTGCCCCGGATCGACTCGGTTGAGGTCACGCGTTCCTGGCCGCACGGAATCGGATTGAAGGTGACCGAGCGCAAGCCGGTTCTGATTGCCGAAAACGGTAAAAACGCCAGTAAGGGCGAAAATCGCGAAGGGGGCACCAACGCGGGCAAGTTCGTCGAAATTGACGCCAAGGGTGTCCGTTTCGCGACCGTGCAGAAGGCCCCCCGGGGCGTTCCCCGACTGGAATTGACGCCGGATCAGTCAGGTGCCGCGGCAAGCCTTCGGCGCTTCGGGCCGGACCGTCTGGTGCGTGAGGCGGTCCGCGTCGCGGGTGATCTGCCCCCGGCCGTGGCCCGTGACACCCGTGCGGTCAGGGTCCGTTCGTACGACGATGTGTCCCTGGAGCTGAGCGGCGGCCGCACCGTCGCATGGGGAAGTGGTGAGAAGGGCGACACCAAGGCGACCACGCTCACCGCCCTCATGAAAGCGGCCCCGAAGGCGCGGCACTTCGACGTAAGTGTCCCCACCGCCCCTGCGTCATCGGGTAGTTGACGCACATCAGCGCAGGCCAGCACCCTGGTTGGGCACTGCTACGGCTGATCACATAGGGTGAAAAGAAAAACGGGAGGTTCGGCGTGTTCGTTGAACGTGCGCCACTTGTCGACTTAGTGTCCTGTTCGGAAGAGTCCAGGGAACAGACACACTGGTAACCCTAAACTTCAGCGTTAGGGTTCGGGTCGGCAGACAAGCAGTCCGGGCCGCCCCATTTCGGCATCAGTCGTCGCAACGTACCAATGCGAGGCGGCGACACGTAACTCGAGGCGAGAGGCCTTCGACGTGGCAGCACCGCAGAACTACCTCGCAGTCATCAAAGTCATCGGTGTCGGCGGCGGTGGTGTCAATGCCATCAACCGGATGATCGAGGTCGGTCTCAAGGGCGTCGAGTTCATCGCCATCAACACCGACGCGCAAGCTCTGTTGATGAGCGACGCGGACGTCAAGCTCGACGTCGGCCGTGAACTCACCCGCGGACTCGGCGCCGGAGCCAATCCGGCCGTCGGACGCAAGGCGGCCGAGGATCACCGCGAGGAGATCGAGGAGGTCCTCAAGGGGGCCGACATGGTCTTCGTCACCGCCGGCGAAGGCGGTGGCACCGGCACTGGCGGCGCACCTGTCGTCGCCAACATCGCCCGCTCGCTGGGCGCCCTGACGATCGGTGTGGTCACCCGGCCGTTCACCTTCGAGGGCCGGCGCCGGGCGAACCAGGCGGAGGACGGCATCGCCGAGCTCCGCGAAGAGGTCGACACCCTCATCGTCATCCCCAACGACCGGCTCCTGTCCATCTCGGACCGGCAGGTCTCCGTCCTCGACGCCTTCAAGTCGGCCGACCAGGTCCTGCTGTCCGGTGTCCAGGGCATCACCGACCTGATCACCACGCCCGGCCTGATCAACCTCGACTTCGCCGACGTCAAGTCGGTCATGTCCGAGGCCGGTTCGGCACTCATGGGCATCGGCTCCGCCCGCGGCGACGACCGCGCGGTGGCCGCCGCGGAGATGGCGATCTCCTCGCCGCTCCTCGAAGCGTCCATCGACGGCGCCCGCGGCGTGCTGCTCTCCATCTCCGGCGGCTCCGACCTCGGTCTCTTCGAGATCAACGAGGCGGCGCAGCTGGTCAGTGAGGCCGCACACCCCGAGGCCAACATCATCTTCGGTGCCGTCATCGACGACGCCCTGGGCGACGAGGTGCGGGTCACGGTCATCGCGGCCGGCTTCGACGGCGGACAGCCGCCGTCCAAGCGGGACAACGTGATCGGCGGCGCGTCCGCCAAGCGCGAGGAGCCGGCGCCGCGAGCCACCGAGGCCCGCCCGTCCTTCGGCAGCCTCGGCAGCGTCACCCCGCGCGACGAACCGAAGGCTCCGGAGCCCGTCGAGGCCGCCCCGGCGAACGAGATGCCGTCCGCCCCGGTCGTCTCGCCGCAGGTTCCGCCGGCCCGTCCCTACCAGGACAGCCAGGCCGAAGAGCTGGACGTGCCGGACTTCCTGAAGTGACCGGCACAAGTGACCTGCAGAAGTGACCTCCTGAAGTGATAGGACAGCGCGACCACGCGAGCGGCGCCCACTTCGCCTTCACCGATCGGTGGGGCGGGGTGAGCGCCGCTCCGTACGAGGAGCTCAACCTCGGCGGCGCGGTCGGCGACGACCCGGCCGCCGTCCACGCCAACCGCAAGAGGGCGGCACAGTCGCTCGGCTTCGACCCGGCGCACGTGGTCTGGATGAACCAGGTGCACGGCCCGGACGTCGCGGTGGTCGACGGACCCTGGGGTACGGCGGCCGACATCCCGTCCGTCGACGCGATCGTCACCGCACGGCGCGGACTCGCTCTCGCCGTGCTCACCGCGGACTGCACCCCGGTCCTGCTCGCCGACCCCGTCGCGGGAATCGCCGCCGCCGCCCACGCCGGACGCCCCGGCATGGTCGCCGGAGTCGTCCCCGCGGCGGTAGCGGCAATGGTGGAACTCGGCGCCGAACCCGCCCGCATCGTGGCCCGCACCGGCCCCGCCGTCTGCGGGAAGTGCTACGAAGTCCCGGACGGGATGCGCGCCGAGGTGGCCGCCGTGGAACCCGCGGCGTTCGCCGAAACCAGCTGGGGAACTCCTGCCGTCGATGTGACCGCCGGAGTGCATGCCCAGCTGGAGCGGCTCGGGGTGCGTGACCGGCAGCTGTCGCCGGTGTGCACCCTGGAGTCGCACGACCACTTCTCGTACCGCCGCGACCGCACCACCGGTCGGCTCGCAGGCTATGTCTGGCTGGACTGATGGGACATGACGGACCGTAAGGCTCAACTCGCAGCAAATCTGGCACAGGTGGAGGAACGCATCGCTTCGGCGTGCGTCGCCGCAGGCCGTAAGCGCGAGGAAGTGACCCTGATCGTGGTCACCAAGACGTACCCCGCGAGCGATGTGCGGATCTTGTCGGAACTCGGTGTGCGCGATGTCGCCGAGAACCGCGACCAGGACGCGGCGCCCAAGGCGGCGGAATGCGCGGACCTGCCGCTCCGGTGGCACTTCGTCGGTCAGCTGCAGACCAACAAGGTTCGCTCCGTGGTCGGTTATGCCGACGTCGTGCAGTCGGTCGACCGCCCGAAGCTCGTCACGTCGCTGTCGACGGCGGCCGTGCGCGCGGAGCGTGAACTCGGCTGCCTGATCCAGGTCGCGCTCGACGCCGGGGAGAACGGGCGGGGCGAGCGTGGTGGCGTGGGGCCGGGCGGAATCGGGGAGTTGGCGGCACTTGTGGCGGACGCTCCCGGTTTGCGCCTCGACGGTCTGATGACGGTCGCACCGCTCACCGGCCCGTACGCGGACCGCCAACAGGCCGCGTTCGAGCGGCTGATGGATTTGTCGACTGACCTGCGCCGGGCTCATCCGGCTGCGAACATGGTGTCAGCAGGGATGAGTGCGGACCTCGAACAGGCCGTGGCGGCCGGAGCGACACATGTGCGCGTCGGTACGGCGGTACTCGGAGTCCGACCCAGGCTCGGGTAACGTCGCCAAGAAGTCGGACCACAGCAGAAAATATGGTCATTCTCGCTGATGGGCGGGGAGATCGCGTGGATCGCAGGCACTTCGGTTGACGTCAGCCGATCCACCACAGAGCGGAGGACTCAGAGCAATGGCCGGCGCGATGCGCAAGATGGCGGTCTACCTCGGCCTCGTGGAGGACGATGGGTACGACGGCCGGGGCTTCGACCCCGACGACGACTTCGAGCCCGAGCTGGACCCCGAACCTGAGCGGGACCGCAGGCGGCACGAACCCTCGCATCAGTCGCACAACACTCATCAGCCACACCAGTCCCAACGGGACGAATCGGTACGAGTGGTGCCGCCCCCCGCCCAGCGCGAACCGGTCCCGCTGCCCGCGGAATCCGGACGTCCGGCGCGAATCGCCCCCGTGGCATCCATCACACCTGAACGCCAGAGCCTGGAGAAGAACGCACCGGTGATCATGCCCAAGGTTGTGTCCGAGCGGGAGCCCTACCGCATCACGACGCTGCACCCCCGGACGTACAACGAGGCCCGTACCATCGGGGAACACTTCCGTGAGGGCACTCCCGTGATCATGAATCTGACGGAGATGGACGACACCGACGCGAAGCGACTTGTCGACTTTGCCGCCGGTCTTGTCTTCGGTCTGCACGGCAGCATTGAGCGGGTGACGCAGAAGGTGTTCCTGTTGTCGCCTGCTAACGTCGATGTCACGGCAGAGGACAAGGCCCGCATCGCAGAGGGCGGGTTCTTCAATCAGAGCTGAGACGCAGCACCGGTGAAGTGCCGGTGCAGTACTGGCAACGAGGCACGAGACACAGGGGAGAGGGAACCGCGGACATGAGCGTGGTTTTGGATGTTGTCTACATCGCGCTGATGTGTTTCCTCATCGTGCTGATCTTCCGGCTGGTCATGGACTACGTCTTCCAGTTTGCCCGCTCGTGGCAACCCGGCAAGGCGATGGTGGTCGTTCTTGAGGCCACCTACACTGTCACTGATCCACCGCTCAAGCTTCTGCGGCGGTTCATTCCGCCGCTGCGTCTCGGGGGCGTGGCGCTCGACCTGTCCTTCTTCGTACTGATGATCATCGTCTACATCCTGATCTCCGTCGTGAGCCGGCTGTGAACGATACGGTCTTGCCGAATGCCGACGACTACGTTGAGGTGAAGAGATGCCGTTGACCCCCGAGGACGTGCGGAACAAGCAGTTCACGACCGTCCGCCTCCGAGAAGGCTATGACGAGGACGAGGTCGATGCCTTCCTCGACGAGGTCGAAGGCGAACTGACTCGCCTTCTCCGAGAGAACGAGGACCTGCGCGCGAAGCTCGCCGCAGCCACCCGCGCCGCTGCGCAGAACCAGCAGCAGGGCGGCATGCGCAAGCCTCCGGAACCGCAGGACCAGCGCGGTCCCGGTGCGCCGGTGCCCGCCGCAATATCGGGTCCGCAGCCGGTGCAGCCGCAGCAGCAGATGGGTGGCCCCATGGGCGGCCCGCCCCAGCTGCCCAGCGGTGCGCCGCAGCTGCCCGCAGGCCCCGGTGGACACGGACCGCAGGGTCCCGGTCAGCAGGGTCCCGGCCCGATGGGCCAGGGTCCGATGGGCCAGGGTCCGATGGGCCAGGGTCACCCCGGTCAGGGTCACCCCGGCCAGAACCAGCTCGGTCAGGGCCAGATGGGCCAGGGCCAGCTGCAGCAGCAGATGGGCGGCCCGATGGGCGGTCCCATGGGCGGTCACGGTCCGCAGATGCCGCAGCCCGGTCAGGGCCCCGGTGGCGACAGCGCCGCCCGTGTCCTCTCCCTTGCGCAGCAGACCGCCGACCAGGCGATCGCGGAGGCCCGTTCCGAGGCCAACAAGATCGTCGGCGAGGCCCGCAGCCGCGCCGAGGGTCTCGAGCGTGACGCCCGTGCCAAGGCCGACGCCCTGGAGCGGGACGCGCAGGAGAAGCACCGCGTCGCGATGGGCTCCCTGGAGTCCGCCCGCGCCACGCTGGAGCGCAAGGTCGAGGACCTGCGTGGCTTCGAGCGCGAGTACCGCACGCGTCTGAAGTCCTACCTCGAGTCGCAGCTGCGTCAGCTGGAGACCCAGGCCGACGACTCGCTGGCTCCCCCGCGGACGCCGGCAACCGCGTCGCTGCCGCCGTCGCCCGCGCCTTCCATGGCGTCGGCCGGTGCGGGTGCCCCGTCCTACGGCGGGAACCAGACCATGGGCGGCAACCAGCCTCCGGCCGGTCCGTCCTACGGTGGCCAGCAGCAGATGTCGCCGGCGATGACCCAGCCGATGGCGCCGGTGCGGCCGCAGGGTCCCGCGCCGATGCAGCAGGCTCCGTCGCCGATGCGCGGTTTCCTCATCGACGAGGACGACAACTGACGGGCGTGACCACGCCTTAGGCGTCGGCAGCGTTCAAGGGCCGGGCCCCCGGATTTCCGGGGGCCCGGCCCTTTGCCGTGGTCAGGGTGCGGAAGTCGCTGTGGGCCAGAGACAGATACCGCCGTGGGCCAGGTGCGGGCACCGCTGTGAGTCACGTGCGGACACCGCTGTGGCCAGGCGCGGATGCTGCCTCGGGTGCGGTGCAGAAACGTTCATCTGTGCGTGAGTACGAAACGCCGAAGGCCCGGTCCCGCCAAACTCTTTGGCGGGACCGGGCCTTCGGTCGTGGGTTACGCCTTGCGCAGGCGGAACGTGAGGGCGAGCGGCTCGTCCGTGAACGTCTCGCCGTAGGTGTCGTCGGCCTCGCCCTGGGCGAAGTCCGTGGCGAGCACCTCGTCCGCGATCAGCGTGGCGTGCTCGGACAGGGCCGAGACGACCGCGGGCTCCGTGGACGTCCACCGCAGGGCGATCCGGTCCGCGACGTCCAGGCCGCTGTTCTTACGGGCCTCCTGGATCAGGCGGATCGCGTCACGGGCCAGGCCCGCCTGACGCAGCTCCTCCGTGATCTCCAGGTCGAGCGCCACCGTCGCGCCGGAGTCCGAGGCGACGGACCAGCCCTCGCGCGGGGTCTCCGTGATGATGACCTCGTCGGGGGCCAGCGTGATCGTCTCGCCGTCGACCTCGACCGACGCCGTGCCTTCGCGCAGGCCGAGCGAGAGCGCGGCGGCGTCCGCTTCTGCGACCGCCTTCGCGACCGCCTGGACGCCCTTGCCGAACCGCTTGCCCAGGGCGCGGAAGTTCGCCTTGGCGGTCGTGTCGACCAGGGAGCCGCCGACCTCGGAGAGCGACGCCAGCGAGGAGACGTTGAGTTCCTCGGTGATCTGGGCGTGCAGCTCCGGGTTGAGCGTCTCGAAGCCCGCGGCCGCGACCAGCGCGCGGGACAGCGGCTGACGGGTCTTGACGCCCGACTCCGCGCGCGTGGCGCGGCCCAGCTCGACGAGGCGGCGGACGAGGACCATCTGCCGCGACAGGTCCGGGTCGATGGCGGAGAGGTCCGCCTCCGGCCAGGTGGACAGGTGGACCGACTCGGGGGCGTCCGGCGTGACCGGGACCACCAGGTCCTGCCAGACCCGCTCCGTGATGAACGGCGTCAGCGGCGCCATCAGACGCGTGACCGTCTCGATGACCTCGTGCAGGGTGCGCAGGGCCCCCTTGTCGCCCTGCCAGAAGCGGCGGCGCGAGCGGCGCACGTACCAGTTCGACAGGTCGTCGACGAACGAGGAGAGCAGCTTGCCGGCGCGCTGGGTGTCGTACGCCTCCAGGGCCTGCGTCACCTGGTCGGTGAGCGCGTGCAGTTCGGAGAGCAGCCAGCGGTCGAGCAGGGTGCGGTCGGCGGGGGCCGGGTCGGCCTCGCTGGGGGACCAGTCCGACGTGCGGGCGTACAGGGCCTGGAAGGCGACCGTGTTCCAGTACGTCAGGAGGGTCTTGCGGACCACTTCCTGGATCGTGCCGTGGCCGACGCGGCGCGCGGCCCAGGGGGAGCCGCCGGCGGCCATGAACCAGCGCACGGCGTCAGCGCCGTGCTGGTCCATCAGCGGGATCGGCTGGAGGGTGTTCCCCAGGTGCTTCGACATCTTGCGGCCGTCCTCGGCGAGGATGTGGCCGAGGCACACGACGTTCTCGTAGGACGACTTGTCGAAGACGAGCGTGCCGACCGCCATGAGGGTGTAGAACCACCCGCGGGTCTGGTCGATGGCCTCCGAGATGAACTGCGCCGGGTACCGGCTCTCGAAGAGTTCCTTGTTCTTGTACGGGTAGCCCCACTGCGCGAACGGCATCGAACCCGAGTCGTACCAGGCGTCGATGACCTCGGGCACGCGCGTGGCCGTCTTCTCGCACTGGGGGCACGCGAAGGTGACCTCGTCGATGAAGGGGCGGTGCGGGTCGAGGTCCGCCAGGTCGGTGCCGGTCAGCTCGCCGAGCTCGGCCAGCGAGCCGACGCAGGTGAGGTGGTCGTCCTCGCAGCGCCACAGCGGGAGGGGGGTGCCCCAGTAGCGGCTGCGGGACAGCGCCCAGTCGATGTTGTTGTTCAGCCAGTCGCCGAAGCGGCCGTGCTTCACGTTCTCCGGGAACCAGTTGGTCTTCTCGTTCTCCTGGAGAAGACGGTCCTTGATCTCCGTGGTGCGGATGTACCAGGACGGCTGCGCGTAGTAGAGCAGCGCCGTGTGGCAGCGCCAGCAGTGCGGGTAGCTGTGCTCGTACGGGACGTGCAGGAAGAGCAGGCCGCGGTCCTTGAGGTCCTCGGTGAGCTTTTCGTCCGCCTTCTTGAAGAAGACACCGCCCACGAGCGGGACGTCCTCCTCGAAGGTGCCGTCGGGACGGACCGGGTTCACCACCGGCAGGCCGTACGACTTGCAGACCTTGAGGTCGTCCTCACCGAACGCGGGGGACTGGTGGACGAGACCGGTGCCGTCCTCGGTCGTGACGTAGTCGGCGTTGACCACGTAGTGGGCCTCGGCCGGGAACTCCACGAGCTCGAACGGGCGTTGGTACTTCCAGCGCTCCATCTCGGCGCCGGTGAAGGACTCGCCGGTCTTCTCCCAGCCCTCGCCGAGCGACTTCTCGACGAGGGGCTCGGCGACGACGACCTTCTCGTTGCCGTCCGTCGCGACGACGTAGGTGACGTCGGGGTGCGCGGCGACCGCCGTGTTCGAGACGAGCGTCCAGGGGGTCGTCGTCCAGACGAGGAGCGAGGCCTCGCCGGCCAGCGGACCGGAGGTGAGCGGGAAACGGACGTAGACGGAGGGGTCGACGACCGTCTCGTAGCCCTGTGCCAGCTCGTGGTCCGAGAGCCCGGTGCCGCAGCGGGGGCACCAGGGGGCGACGCGGTGGTCCTGGGTCAGCAGGCCCTTGTTGAAGATCTCCTTGAGCGACCACCACACGGACTCGATGTACGCGGGGTCCATCGTGCGGTACGCGTCGTCGAGGTCGACCCAGTAACCCATGCGGGTCGTCAGGTCGGTGAAGGCGTCGGTGTGCCGGGTCACGGACTCGCGGCACATGGCGTTGAACTCGGCGATGCCGAACGCCTCGATGTCCTTCTTGCCGTTGAAGCCGAGCTCCTGCTCGACCGCCAGCTCCACGGGCAGGCCGTGGCAGTCCCAGCCGGCCTTGCGGGCCACGTGATAACCGCGCATGGTGCGAAAGCGCGGGAAGACGTCCTTGAAGACGCGGGCCTCGATGTGGTGGGCGCCCGGCATGCCGTTGGCCGTGGGCGGGCCCTCGTAGAACACCCACTCGGGGCGTCCCTCGGACTGCTCCAAGCTCTTGGCAAAGATCTTCTGCTCGCGCCAGAAGTCGAGCACGGCGTGCTCGAGGGCGGGCAGGTCGACCTGGGCGGGCACCTGGCGGTACGTCATCGATCTTCCTCCGGCGGACACTGTTTCTTCCGTCTCCGTCGGAGGGACGAGAGCTTCGTCTGTGACGTACGCCGTGTGCGGCGTGCTCCCGCGGTACCACCCTCCTTGGCCCTCCGGGGCGCTGACTGCTCCGGTGAGCCCCCTCATTGGGGTCGCGATGCCGGCTCTACTCGCCCCGCGAGCGGGGCTTTCTTCCGGCGGCTCCGGGGTGATCTTCGCGTCGCGCTCGCCCCCGGGCTTCCACCGTCCCCGGGTCGCTCTTGGCTGCGTACGCCGCTACTCGGCCCCATCCACGCTTCTCGCTCCGCCCAGTGTACGGGGCGTGGGCGCACGCGGCCGACCGGTTTTGGGGCGGGCGCCGGCAGGGACCCGGGGCGGCCGGTGTCAGGCGTGCTGGGGGATCTCGTCCTTGAGGTTGCTGCGGATCATGTTCCGCAGCTCGGGGGTGTCGGTGTGACCGTGAACGGACACGGAGTGCTCGGCCGCGGCGCGGACCACCTCGTCCTCCTCACCCGTGATGGCGAGGGTGCAGTTCGTCTCGCTCGGCACGTCACGGCAGTCGACTACTTTGCGCATGATGATGCACCTTCTCTATTTATGCCTCAGTTTATTCCTCTGAGGTGTTGTCGTAGGGGCTCGTCAGGGCTCTTGCCGGGCTGGTCACGGCCTCGCGGGCTGACCCGAATGGCGACACGGGACCCGACGGATCGCGGGGCCGGGCGCCTCGGCGGATTACCCGGCGGGGAGCTGGGCACAACGCTTGCAAGTCTGCCGCGCGGGACGTGCGGGGCGGGCGCATCGGGCGGTGTGCCCCGTTGCCGCGGGTCAGAAGTCGATTTATCGTCCCAGCACGATTCGCGAGCAAGATCACAAAATGTGAAGGGGCCGCGGCCATGGTGGCGAAAAAGAGACCGGTGGGGGTGCCTGAGGCATCCGCCGGCGCGAAGGTCGCGGTCGAGGAGGCGGTGCCTGCGAAGGCGGCGGCCGACGCGGCCCCGGCCGTGAAGAAGCCGGCCGCCGGGAAGAAGAGCATCGCGACGAAGACGGCGGCCAAGAAGAGCGCGGGTACGAAGAGCGCCGCGGCCAAGAAGACGGCGAAGGCCGCGAAGGCGGCGGCCGAGACCGTGACCACGACTGCCGGTCCCACCAAGACCGCCAACAAGACCGCTCGGTCGGCAAAGGCCGCGAAATCCACGAAGACCACGCAGAGCGCGAAGACCGCGCAGGCCTCCGAGGAAGCGGAAAGCGTCGTCGCCGAGGAGGGCGCGGCCGGGAGAACGGGCGCCAGGAAGAGCGCGGTCAAGAAGGCCACTGGCCACAAGAGCGCGGAGAAGAAGGCGGTCGCGTCCGCGGCCGATGGCGCGGCGTCGGCCGCGGAGACGACGGGAGCCACGACTGTGGTTGCGAAGAAGACCCCCGGCACGGCCACGGCGAAGAAGCCCCGCGCGGTGCCGAATGCGCGGGTCGCGGCCGTGGAGCCGGGCGAGCTCGCGGTACGGCCGGGCGAGGACCCCTGGACCCCGGCCGAGGTCGCGGAGGCGCGGGCGGAGCTCCAGAGCGAGGCGCTGCGCCTGAACAGCGAGATCGAGTCGTCGGAGAAGGCCCTCGTCGGGCTCATGAGGGACTCCGGGGACGGCGCCGGCGACGACGAGGCGGACACCGGCACGAAGAACATCACGCGGGAGCACGAGCTGTCGCTGGCCGCGAACGCCAGGGAGATGCTCCAGCAGACCGAGCGCGCCCTGGAGCGGCTCGACGCGGGCACGTACGGGATCTGCGAGAACTGCGGGAACCCGATCGGCAAGGCGCGGATGCAGGCCTTCCCGCGGGCGACCCTGTGCGTCGAGTGCAAGCAGAAGCAGGAGCGCCGTTCCTGACCCGGCGGCGCGCTCCGTCATGGAGTCGCTCCTGGGCTGCTGAGGGCGTACGTGTGTGCCGTACTCTCGTCCTCAGTCAGGTACCTAGGTTGAGGGACTCACGTGGCAGAGGCGGAGCGCGTCATCGGTACTCCGGACACCCCGGATGCGGGGGCAGACGGGCCGGACAACGGCGGGGAGGCCCAGGAGCGGCCCAAGGGCAAGCGGAAGATCGCCGTGCTGTTCGCGGTGGCCGCCCTCGCGTACGCCCTCGACCTGGTCAGCAAGATGATCGTGGTCGCGAAGCTGGAGCACCACGAGCCGATCGAGCTCCTCGGTGACTGGCTGCGGCTCGAGGCGATCAGGAACGCGGGCGCCGCGTTCGGCATCGGCGAGGCCTTCACGATCATCTTCACCGTGATCGCCGCGGCCGTGATCGTCGTGATCGCCCGGCTCGCCCGCAAGCTCTACAGCCTGCCCTGGGCGATCGCGCTCGGGCTGCTCCTCGGCGGGGCGCTCGGCAATCTCACCGACCGGATCTTCCGTTCGCCCGGTGTCTTCGAAGGGGCCGTGGTCGACTTCATCGCGCCGAAGGACTTCGCCGTGTTCAACCTCGCCGACTCGGCGATCGTGTGCGGCGGCATCCTGATCGTGCTCCTGTCGTTCCGGGGCCTCGACCCGGACGGGACCGTCCACAAGGACTGAGCGACCAGGGGCTTTCCCCTCGCGCGGTCCGGAGCGTCGGCGGGCTCCTGCATACTCAATGGGTGAGCACGATTCCCGAGATCCGAACCCTGCCCGTGCCCGACGGCCTGGAGGGCGAGCGCGTAGACGCCGCCATCTCCCGCATGTTCGGCTTCTCCCGCACCAAGGCCGCCGAGCTCGCCGCGGCGGGGAAGGTCGCGGTCGACGGCTCGGTGGTCGGGAAGTCCGAGCGGGTGCACGGCGGTGCCTGGCTCGAGGTGGAGATGCCGCAGGCGCCCGCCCCGGTGCAGATCGTCGCCGAGCCCGTCGAGGGCATGGAGATCGTCCATGACGACGACGACATTGTCGTGATCATGAAGCCGGTCGGCGTCGCCGCGCACCCCAGCCCCGGCTGGACCGGGACGACCGTGATCGGCGGTCTCGCAGCCGCCGGGTACCGGATCTCCACGTCCGGCGCCGCCGAGCGCCAGGGCATCGTCCACCGGCTCGACGTCGGCACCTCCGGCCTCATGGTCGTCGCCAAGTCGGAGCGCGCGTACACGACGCTGAAGCGCCAGTTCAAGGAGCGCGTCGTCGACAAGCGCTACCACTCGCTGGTCCAGGGCCACCCGGACCCGATGAGCGGCACGATCGACGCCCCCATCGGGCGCCACCCGAACCACGACTACAAGTGGGCCGTGACGGCCGAGGGCAAGCCCTCCGTCACGCACTACGACCTCATCGAGGCGTTCCGCGCCGCCAGCCTCCTCGACATCAAGCTGGAGACGGGGCGCACGCACCAGATCCGTGTGCACATGTCGGCCCACCGGCACCCCTGCGTCGGCGACCTGACGTACGGCGCCGACCCGACGCTCGCCAAGCGGCTCGGCCTCACCCGCCAGTGGCTGCACGCCGTGCGGCTCGGCTTCGAGCACCCGGCCGACGGCGAGTGGGTCGAGTTCTCCAGCGAGTACCCCGAGGACCTGCAGACGGCCCTGGACCGCGTCCGGGCGGAGAGCTCGTGACCGTGCCGCAGCCCTCTTCCTCATACGTGGTGCGGGTCGCCGACGGTGAGGCCGACCGCAAGGCGTGCTTCGCCGTGCGCCAGGAGGTCTTCGTCGTCGAGCAGCGGGTTCCTCAGGAGCTCGAGTACGACGAGCACGACGCCGGTTCCGGCACGGTGCACGTGCTGGCGCTGCGCGCCGACGGTGAGCCGCTCGGCACGGGGCGGCTGCTGACCGGCGCTGCCGCAGTGGCGAAGAACGGCGGTGACGCCGGGGTCGGCGCGCTCGGCCGGCTCGCGGTGGCGAAGGCCGCGCGCGGGCTCGGCGTGGGCGCGGCCCTCGTGCGGGCCATCGAGGACGCGGCGGCGGAGCGTGGGCTCGTCGCCGTGGACCTGCACGCGCAGACACATGCGCTGGGGTTCTACGAGCGCCTCGGCTATGCGGTGTACGGGCCGGAGTTTCCCGACGCGGGGATTCCGCACCGGGCGATGCGGAAGGCGCTGGGGCAGCCGGACGCCCCCTAAGGTCGGTCGTCGCATTCCGCCTGCCTGGCGGCGTCCGGCGCGCACTCCCCCAAGCGCTCGGCTTCGCTGGAGCAGGGGAGACCCCTATCGAGGACTCTTGGGCGCCTTGCGATCGCACGCACCGGACGCTGTCAGGCCCGCCTTCAGGGCGGACGACGGGAAGGTGACGACCGGCCCTGGGGCCGCGCGGCCTGGTCTCAACGGCACCGACTCGCGCCACAAATCACCATAGAGCGACGTGCGTGGCACGCTGGGGACTTGATCGTCCGATGGCTTGACCGCCGCTACTCGCCGGGGTGCGCACCGTGGATCAGTTGGCCCTGCTGTTCGTGCTGTTGCTCGGGGCCGTGCTGAGCGTGCCGCTCGGAGACCGGCTCGGGCTGCCCGCGCCCGTGCTGATGACGCTGCTCGGCATCGGCCTGGCGCTCCTCCCGGTCGTGCCGAACGTCGAGGTCCCGCCCGACCTGATCCTCCCGATCCTGCTGCCGCCCCTGCTCTATGCGGCCGTGAAGCGCACGTCATGGCGCCAGTTCGCCGCGAACAAGAGACCGATCTTCCTGCTCGCCGTCGCCCTGGTCTTCGTCACCACGGCGGCCGTCGCGTTCGTCGCCAACGCCATCGTGCCGGGCCTGCCGATCGCCGCGGCCGTCGCGCTCGGCGCCCTCGTCGCACCGCCCGACCCCGTCGCCGCCACCGCGGTGGCCGGCCAACTCGGCCTGCCCCGCCGCCTGGTGTCGACCCTGGAGGGCGAGGGCCTGTTCAACGACGTGACCGCGATCGTGCTCTACCACGTGGCCATCGCCGCCGTCGTGAGCGGCAGTTTCTCGTGGCCGGAGGCCGTCGTCTCGCTGCTCCTGTCCGCCGTCGTGGCGCTTGCCGTCGGGCTCGTGATCGGCTGGGCCGCGAACAAGCTGATGGACTTCCTCGACGACTCCACGCTCCAGATCGGCCTGACGCTCCTGATGCCGTACGCCTCGTACGTGCTGGCCGAGGAGCTGCACGGCTCCGGGGTGCTCGCCGTACTCGTCACGGCGCTCTTCCTCGCCGAGTACGCGTTCGACGCGGACGACGTCATGACCCGGCTGACCGGCCGCGCCTTCTGGGACATCGTCGACACACTCGTCACCGGCGTCGCCTTCGGCCTCATCGGCCTCGAACTGCACAACGCGATCAGGACCGCGTCCGGCCGCTGGGGCGAGATGCTCGGCTGGGCCGGCACCGTCGTGGCGGTCGTCATCTTCGTACGCCTGCTGTGGCTCCTTCCGGCTACCTGGCTGACGCGGCGTCTGCATGCGCGGCGGGATCTCGACGAGGACATCCCCATCTCCTGGCGCGAGACCGTGATCATGTGGTGGGCCGGAATGCGCGGGGTCGCCTCCGTCGCGCTGGCCCTCGCCATCCCGTTCACGATGGACGACAAGTCACCGTTCCCCGACCGCGACGAGATCGTCTTCATCGCGTTCGGCGTCATCATGGGCACCCTTGTGCTCCAGGGGCTGAGCCTGCCCTGGCTGGTGAAGAAGCTGGGGGTCAAGGCGGACGCCGAGAAGGAGAAGGAGTTCGAGCAGCAGCTCGCGCTCCGCGCGGCAAGGGCCGCCAAGCGTCGCCTCAAGGAGATCGAGGAGGTCGAGGAGCTGCCCGACGACCTCTCCGACCAGATGGCCCGCCGGGCCTACGACATCGGGCTGCGCATCGACCCCGAACTGGGCAGCGAGGAACGCAAGGAGGCCCAGGCCAAGCGCTTCTCAAGGATCAAGCGCGTGCGCCGCATCCAGAACGAGATGCTCTCCGCCGCCCGCCACGAGGTGCTCGCGGCGCGCAGCGAGCCGGGCGCCGACCCCGAGATCGTGGACCGCGTGCTGCGCCACCTCGACGTGCGCAGCCTGCGCTGAGGAGCGCGGCCGCTGACGGTGACGGGCGCCCCCGGATGGCACCATGGGCCCCATGAACATCATGCTTTTCCACTCGACGTACGGCCTGCGTCCCGCCGTCCGTGACGCGGCCGACCGGCTGCGGGCCGCCGGACACGAGGTGTGGACCCCGGACCTCTTCGAGGGCCGCACCTTCGACACCGTCGAGGAGGGCATGGCCTTCAACGAGGAGATCGGCAAGGACGAGCTGCTCAAGCGCGCCATCCTCGCTGCCGCTCCGTACTCCGAGCGCGGGCTCGTCTACGCCGGCTTCTCCCTCGGCGCCTCGATCGCGCAGACCCTGGCCCTCGGTGACGACAAGGCGCGCGGCCTGCTGCTCCTGCACGGCACCTCGGACATCGCCGAGAACGCCTCCGTCGACGAGTTGCCCGTACAGCTGCACGTCGCCGAGCCCGACCCGTTCGAGACGGACGACTGGCTGAGCGCCTGGTACCTCCAGATGGGCCGGACGGGCGCCGACGTGGAGGTCTACCGGTACGCGGGCGCCGGCCACCTCTACACCGACCCCGAACTGCCGGACTACGACGCGGAGGCGGCCGAGGCCACCTGGCGGGTGGCGCTCGGCTTCCTCGATTCGCTCTAGGCGACTAGCCCGCGCGGTACGCCGTCCAGCTGTCCTTCATCCGCTGCACCTGGCCCGCGGTGAACTGGTACATGCAGGAGTCGTACGTGTAGTCCATGAAGTTGTGGATCGGGTCGACGCCCGTCTTGTTGGTGCAGGTGTCGCGCCCGGTCGGGCACTCGAACGCGGCGCTCTTCTCGGCCGGGGTGTCGGAGACGTAGTCGCCGTTGCCGTTACAGCCGCCCTGGAACGTGTGGTACAGCCCCATCCAGTGGCCGATCTCGTGGGTTCCGGTGTCGCCCTGGTTGTAGTTGGTGGCCGAGCCGCCGGGCAGGGAGGTGTCGAGGACGACCACGCCGTCGTCGGACGGGTTCGACTTGTACGAGGACGGGAAGGTCGCCCAGCCGAGGAGGTCCTGGCCGAGGTTGGCCGTGTAGAAGTTGAGCGCGCCCGCGCCGCCCTTGCGCAGGGTCGACTTCATGGACTTCTCGGCGGCGGAGCCGGGCGTGATGCCGTTGTACCAGGCCGCGTTGTCCGTGTAGTCGGTGCCGGCCAGCGTGAACGTGAAGCCCGAGTCGTTGTTGCCGGTTCCCTGGCCGCTGTAGGCCGCGTTCAGGACGTCGATCTGCTTGGTGATGTCGGTCGACGTGAGCTTGCCGGTCGTGCCGTCGTGGATGACGTGGACGTAGACCGGGATGGTGGTCGACGCGGCGGCGAGGCCTCTGGAGAGCGTTCCGTCGGCACGCATCTTGTCGAGTCTGCGCTGCATGTCCGCGTCCATGGACTTGGCCTTGGCCGCGCTGACCTCGTTCGGCTCCTGCGCGTGGCCGGCGCCGGTGGGCTTCTTCTCGCGTGCCACGGCGTTGCCGCTGTCGGCGCACTTCTCCGCCGAGGCCGACGCCTTGGCGGTCGCGGCGCTGCCCGACGGGGCGGACAGCGGGGCGACGGCCAGGGTTCCGGCCACCAGCGCGGTGCCGATCAGCCGGCGGCGCATCAGCGGAGATATTCGGGCAAGCGTGGTCATGCGGACTCCTCGCGGACGGGTGGGGGGAGGAACTTCCTCGCCGCCGCGGGGAGATTACGTGGCCATGTCATTCCTTGAAGAGCGAAGTTCTGGCCCAATCAATTGCCGTGCTTCCTCCGGCAATTCAGGGCATTGGGAAGAAATTTTCGTGTGACGTCCGGAGTTTGAGATCCGTACGTAACGGGAGCGGTTACCGCGACGGGTGGTGTGTCCGCATTCGATCCGCGGACAGCACCACCCGCCGTAGCGGTGTGATCTGTTCTTAACGCGCCGATGAGTGGCCGGAATTGGCCCCTCGTCCGCCACCCGAGGTTCGGGTCAGCGCACCGGCGCGTTCACCCGCTCGACCTTCTGCGTGCCGTTGAGGGTGCGGTAGGAGCGGGCCCAGGAGGTCGTCGCGGCCGGATCCTTGCGGTCGGAGACGACGTAGTAGTCCATCTGCGAGCGCTCGGCGGTGACATCGAGGACGCCGTAGCCGTGCGCGTCCATGTCCAGCCACTTCACATGGCGGTTGGCCGCCTTGATGGCCCCCTCCGCCACCGTCGAGATGGTGTTCGGAGCCACGTGCAGGATGTCGTCGAGGTTGTCGGAGGTCACCGAGGTGACGACGAACTCGGTGGCCGCGGAGGGGGAGAGCGGATACGTGCCGGCGGTCACCGGCACGTCGTTCGCCCACGCCATGTGGATGTCGCCGGTGAGGAAGACCGTGTTGCGGATCGCCTTGTCCCGCAGGTGCCCGATCAGCTCCTTGCGGTCGTGCGTGTAGCCGTCCCACTGGTCGACGTTGATCGCGAGGCCGCCCGTCGGCAGGCCGAGCAACTCGGCGAGCGGCTCCAGCAGATGGGCCGGCAGTGAGCCGAAGGCGACCGGCGAGATCATCACCGAGGTGCCGACCAGCTTCCACGAGGCGTCCGACGCGGCCAGGCCCGCCTTCAGCCAGTCGAGCTGGGCGCGGCCGGTGATCGAGCGCTCGGGGGAGTCCACGTCGCCGTTGCCGACGGTCGACTGCTGCGAGCGGAACGAGCGCAGGTCGAGCAGGTGCAGATCGGCCAGCTTGCCGAACCGCAGGCGGCGGTAGACCGTGCCTGCGGTGGACGGGCGTACCGGCATCCACTCGAAGTAGGCCTGCTTGGCGGCGTGCTGGCGCGCCGCCCAGTCGCCCTCGGTGTCCGGCGTGTGGTTCTCGGCGCCGCCCGACCAGGCGTCGTTGGCGAACTCGTGGTCGTCCCAGATGGCGATCAGCGGGTGGGCGGCGTGCACGGCCATCACGTCGGCGTCGGTCTTGTGCAGGCCGTGGCGCACGCGGTAGTCGGCGAGCGTGAGGATCTCGTGCCGCGGCTCGTGCTGCCGTACGACGTACTTGGCCTCGGGGTACTCGCCGCTCTTGTACTCGTAGATGTAGTCGCCGAGATGGAGGACCGCGTCCAGGTCGGTGCGGGCGGCGAGATGGCGGTATGCGGAGAAGTAGCCGGCCTCCCAGTTGGCGCACGAGACCACGCCGAACCGGACGCCCGCGGCCTGCGCGTCGAGCGCGGGCGCAGTGCGCGTACGGCCCACGGGGGACACGGCGCCCTGGGTGCCCTCTACAGAGAAGCGGAAGTAATAGACGCTCGCCGGGAGCAGGCCCCTTACATCAGCCTTGACGGTGTGGTCGGCGGACGCCCGGGCGGTGGTGGTGCCGTGGGCGACGACCTGGCGGAAGTCCTTGTCCTGCGCGACCTCCCAGCGGACGTCCGTGGCGGGGCCCTTTCCGGAGCCGGGCACGGCGTCGGGGGTGGGCGTCACGCGCGTCCACAGGAGGACGCCGTCGGGCAGCGGGTCGCCCGACGCGACGCCGTGCAGGAAGGCGGGCCCGTCGGCCGCGTGCGCGGCGGGCGCGGTGGCAAGCGGGGCGAGGGCGGCGGCGCCTGCCGTGGCGGCGGCGGCCTTCACGACCGAACGGCGGCGCGGGGCAAGGGCGTTGGCCGTTCCGGCAGCGGCGGCGAGAGGGCTGTCTATGTTGAGTCGACTGGTCACAGGCGATCACATTACTGACCGGTAAGAGCAAAGTGTGGGCGAACTCCGAAGAGTTCGCCCACACTTCGACGGCGCGTCAGCCGGTGAGGCCGCCGGTTCGCGTCAGCCCTTGAGCGCCTTGTCGACCGCGGTGTTGTAGTCGGCGACGGTGCTGGGCGCGGTCTTGCCGTCGGAGCCGGTGATCTGCTTGCCGTCCATCACGAACGAGGGGGTGCCCTGGACCCCGTACTTGTTGTCGTCGAAGTTCTTCGACATCTCCAGCGCCCACTTGTCGAAGGTGCCGTCCTTGACGTCCTTCTGGAAGGCCGAGTTGTTCTTCAGCTCCGGGACAGTGTTCGCGATCTTGATGAGGTAGGCGTCGTCCTTGAACTTGTCGTCCGTCTCCTCCGGGTGCCACTTCGTGGAGTACAGCGCCTCCTTGAAGTCCCAGAAGGCGTCCTTGGAGACGTTCAGGGCGGAGCCGAGCGCGCTGAGCGCGTTCTTGGAGCCCTCGCCCTGGAGGTTCTTGTCGAGGAAGGTGGCGCCGACGTACTGGATCTTGTACTTGCCGTCGTCGAGGTCCTTCTTCACCGTCGGGCCGACCGTCTGCTCGAAGGCGGCGCAGACCGGGCAGCGCGAGTCCTCGTAGGCGATGAGCGTCTTCTTGGCGGAGTCCTTGCCGAGGGTCACCGTCGTGTTGTTCTTGCCCGTGGTGTTCTCGGGCGCGACCAGCTTGTCGTCCTTCGCGGCTTCCCAGTAGCCGGGCTTGTTGCCCTGCATCACGGCGAAGCCGATGCCGCCGGCTATCGCCAGGACGGCGACGACGGCTCCGGCGACCTTCACCTGCCGCTTCGCCTTGTCCTTCTTGGCCTGCCGCTCGCGCTCGACGCGAAGCCGCTCTCGGGCGGCGGTCTTCGCGGCCTGGCTGTTCCTCTGGCTCATGATCGTTCTCCGTGTGGGTTCTGCGAGGTCTTCGGGGGACTGCTGTGCTGGGCTCGTGGCCTCAGGCGGCCAGAGCCACGCACGGCGGTCCGCGCCGTCCCACGGAGTGCGCCCACAGCTGCGTACGCGTGGCCCGCACCCGGCGCGAAGGGCGCCGCGGCAGGCGGCGTACGGGCTCCAGATGGGCCCGCACCGCGGCGAAGGCGATCAGCAGCGGCCGGAAGGTGAACCCGGCGACCGCGCGCAGCAGCTGGGCCAGCGCCTGCTCGCCGCGGCGCAGCCAGGCGGCTGCGAGGAGGCCGACGGCGACATGCGCGCCGAGGAGCAGCCAGGCGGCGGCAGGGTCGGTGTGCGCGAGGAGCGCGGCCGCCTTGTCGGTGTGTCCGCCGGTCATGCGGGCCAGCGGCGCGCCGACGCTGCCGCCGCACAGGACGTCGAGGCCGACCGCGCGCAGCGGCCCGGCGACGGGCCCGCCCGCCGCGCCGTAACAGACGTGCTGGCCCGTGGTGAACACCGTGTCGGCGGCCAGCTCCAGCGGGACGAGCAGGGCCGCGATCCGGCCGAAGCCGCGCTCACGCCCCGCCAGCGCGTACGCGAGGACGAAGACGGCGAAGGCCGTGGCCGCCACCGTCACCACCGGAAGGGGGACCCGGGACAGCAGGACGTGCGACGCGGCGGAGAGCGTCACGACGAGCGCCGTGAAGAGCGCCGCGCGCACGGCTCTGAGCTGGGTCCCGGATATGTCGTCCATCGCGGAGGAGTGTGCCATGCGTTCCTGTAAGGGACCCCTAAAGGGTCGCTGTGAGTTACGGGAGCGTTGTCGGCCCGTGTGGCCTACAGGCCCGGGATCCGGCCGTTGCGGAAGAGGTCCACGAAGATCTGGTGGTCCGCACGCGCGCGTGCGCCGTAGTCGTGCGCGAAGTCGACCAGGAGGCCCGCGAAGCCGTCCTCGTCCGCCGCGATCGCCGCGTCGATGGCCCGCTCCGTGGAGAACGGCACCAGGGACTGCCCGGACAGGTCGTCGGCCGCCGCGTGCATCGTCGCCGTGGCCCGGCCGAGGTCGGCGACGACGGCGGCGATCTCGTCCAGGTCGTCGATGTCCGACCAGTCGAGGTCCACCGCGTACGGCGAGACCTCGGCGACCAGCTGCCCCGAGCCGTCCAGTTCGGTCCAGCCCAGCCACGGGTCCGCGCGTGTGCCTGCAGGGCGCGCTGCGAGATCACCGTGCGGTGGCCCTCGTGCTCGAAGTAGTCGCGGATCGCCGCGTCGGTGATGTGCCGCGACACGGCCGGCGTCTGCGCCTGCTTGAGATAGATCACGACATCGTTCTCCAGGGCGTCGCTGTTGCCCTCCAGAAGGATGTTGTACGAGGGCAGGCCCGCGGAGCCGATGCCGATGCCGCGCCGCCCCACGACGTCCTTCACGCGGTACGAGTCGGGACGGGTCAGGGAGGACTCGGGGAGCGTCTCCAGATACCCGTCGAAGGCCGCGAGGACCTTGTAGCGCGTGGCCGCGTCGAGCTCGATGGAGCCGCCGCCGGGCGCGAAGCGGCGCTCGAAGTCACGGATCTCGGTCATCGAGTCGAGCAGCCCGAAGCGCGTCAGGGAGCGGGCGTCGCGCAGCGCGTCCAGGAGCGGGCCCTCGGCGGTGTCCAGGGTGAAGGGCGGTACCTCGTCGCTCTTCGCGCCCGTCGCCAGCGCGTGGATCCGCTCGCGGTACGCGCCCGCGTAGACCTGCACCAGCTCGGTGATCTGCTCGTCGCCGAGTGCCTTGGAGTAGCCGATCAGGGCCACCGAGGCGGCGAAGCGCTTGAGGTCCCAGGTGAAGGGGCCGACGTACGCCTCGTCGAAGTCGTTCACATTGAAGATCAGGCGGCCCGTGGAGTCCATGTACGTGCCGAAGTTCTCCGCGTGCAGATCGCCGTGGATCCACACCCGGCCCGTGCGGTCGTCCAGGTACGGGCCGCCGTGCCGCTCGCGCTCCAGGTCCGCGTAGAACAGGCACGCCGTGCCGCGGTAGAACGCGAAGGCGGACGAGGCCATCTTCCGGAACTTGACCCGGAACGCCGCGGGGTCGGCGGCCAGGAGCTCGCCGAACGCGGTGTCGAAGACGGTGAGGATCTGCTCGCCGCGCTGCTCAGCGGTGGGCTGCGGGACCGACATCGCGGGGTGCCTCCTGGTGCGGGCTGTTCCGTCGGGGGTGACGGCGGATGGTGACCGTGGATCGTGACGTGGGGGACAGCTGTCCTGCTCTGTCCAACGCATGACCGTACCCCCGAGTGCCCGTCGGGTGTCAGTGGCCACCCGTAGACTTCCAAGCTGTCCCCCGAGACTGACCGCTGCCCGTCACCGGTCCGTTTCCGTCCGTTTTCGTTGGAGGCCGAAGTCGTGTCAAAGCCGCCGTTCACGCACCTGCACGTCCACACCCAGTACTCGCTGCTGGACGGTGCCGCGCGGCTCAAGGACATGTTCAACGCCTGCAATGAAATGGGCATGACGCACATCGCCATGTCCGACCACGGCAACCTCCACGGGGCGTACGACTTCTTCCACACGGCGAAGAAGTCCGGGGTCGTCCCGATCATCGGGATCGAGGCGTACGTCGCCCCCGAGTCCCGGCGCAACAAGCGCAAGGTCCAGTGGGGTCAGCCGCACCAGAAGCGGGACGACGTCTCCGGTTCGGGTGGTTACACCCACAAGACGATCTGGGCGGCGAACAGCACGGGCCTGCACAACCTCTTCAAGCTGTCCTCGGACGCGTACGCGGAGGGCTGGCTGACGAAGTGGCCGCGCATGGACAAGGAGACGATCTCCCAGTGGTCGGAGGGGCTCATCGCCTCGACCGGCTGCCCGTCCGGTGAGCTCCAGACGCGCCTTCGCCTCGGCCAGTTCGACGAGGCGGTCAAGGCGGCGGCCGAGTACCAGGACATCTTCGGCAAGGACCGGTACTTCCTGGAGCTGATGGACCACGGCATCGACATCGAGCGCCGGGTCCGCGACGACCTGCTGCGGGTCGGCAAGAAGCTCGGCATCCCGCCCCTGGTGACGAACGACTCGCACTACACGTACGCGCACGAGGCGACCGCGCACGACGCCCTGCTCTGCATCCAGACCGGCAAGAACCTCTCGGACCCGGACCGCTTCCGCTTCGACGGCACGGGCTACTACCTCAAGACGACCGACGAGATGTACGCCATCGACTCCTCGGACGCCTGGCAGGAGGGGTGCGCCAACACGCTCCTGGTCGCCGAGCAGATCGACACCACGGGCATGTTCGAGAAGCGCGACCTGATGCCCAAGTTCGAGATCCCGGACGGCTTCACCGAGGTCACCTGGTTCCAGGAAGAGGTCCGGGTCGGCATGGGCCGCCGCTACCCGGGCGGCGTCCCCGAGGACCGGCAGAAGCAGGCCGAGTACGAGATGGACATCATCATCCAGATGGGGTTCCCCGGGTACTTCCTGGTCGTCGCCGACTTCATCATGTGGGCCAAGAACAACGGGATCGCGGTGGGCCCGGGCCGTGGTTCGGCGGCCGGTTCGATCGTCGCGTACGCCATGGGCATCACCGACCTCGACCCGATCACGCACGGACTGATCTTCGAGCGGTTCCTCAACCCCGAGCGCGTCTCCATGCCCGATGTCGACATCGACTTCGACGAGCGCAGGCGCGTCGAAGTGATCAGGTACGTGACCGAGAAGTACGGCGCCGACAAGGTCGCCATGATCGGCACCTACGGAAAGATCAAGGCCAAGAACGCGATCAAGGACTCCGCGCGCGTCCTCGGCTACCCGTACGCGATGGGCGACCGCCTCACCAAGGCGATGCCCGCCGACGTCCTCGGCAAGGGCATCGACCTGTCGGGCATCACCGACCCCGCCCACCCGCGCTACAGCGAGGCGGGCGAGATCCGGGGGATGTACGAGAACGAGCCGGACGTCAAGAAGGTCATCGACACCGCCAAGGGCGTCGAGGGCCTGGTCCGGCAGATGGGCGTGCACGCCGCCGGCGTCATCATGTCCAGCGAGCCCATCGTCGACCACGCCCCGCTCTGGACGCGGCACACCGACGGCGTCACCATCACGCAGTGGGACTACCCGCAGTGCGAGTCGCTCGGCCTGCTGAAGATGGACTTCCTCGGCCTGCGCAACCTCACGATCATGGACGACGCCGTCAAGATGGTGAAGGCCAACAAGGGCGTCGACCTGGAGATGCTCGCCCTCCCGCTGGACGACCCCAAGACGTACGAGATGCTCTGCCGCGGTGACACGCTCGGCGTGTTCCAGTTCGACGGCGGCCCGATGCGCTCCCTGCTCCGCCAGATGCAGCCCGACAACTTCGAGGACATTTCCGCCGTCTCGGCCCTGTACCGGCCGGGCCCGATGGGAATGAACTCGCACACGAACTACGCGGAGCGCAAGAACGGGCGCCAGGAGATCACCCCGATCCACCCGGAGCTCGAAGAGCCGCTGAAGGAGACCCTGGGTCTCACCTACGGCCTCATCGTGTACCAGGAGCAGGTGCAGAAGGCCGCCCAGATCATCGCCGGCTACTCGCTCGGCGAGGCCGACATCCTGCGCCGTGTGATGGGCAAGAAGAAGCCCGAGGAGCTGGAGAAGAACTTCGTCCTCTTCCAGGCCGGCGCCAAGAAGAAGGGCTTCTCCGACGCGGCGATCCAGGCCCTGTGGGACGTCCTGGTGCCGTTCGCCGGATACGCGTTCAACAAGGCGCACTCCTCCGCGTACGGCCTCGTCACCTACTGGACCGCCTACCTCAAGGCGAACTACCCGGCCGAGTACATGGCCGCGCTGCTCACGTCGGTGAAGGACGACAAGGACAAGTCCGCGGTCTATCTGAACGAATGCCGCCGCATGGGCATCAAGGTCCTCCCGCCGAATGTGAACGAGTCCGAGCACAACTTCGCCGCCCAGGGCGACGACGTGATCCTCTTCGGCCTCTCCGCCGTCCGTAACGTCGGTACGAACGTGGTCGAGTCGATCATCCGCAGCCGCAAGGCGAAGGGGAAGTACGCCTCCTTCCCCGACTACCTCGACAAGGTCGAGGCCGCCGCGTGCAACAAGCGCACCACGGAATCGCTGATCAAGGCAGGCGCGTTCGACACGATGGGGCACACCCGCAAGGGCCTCACCGCACAGTACGAGCCGATGATCGACAACGTCGTACAGGTCAAGCGCAAGGAGGCCGAGGGCCAGTTCGACCTCTTCGGCGGCATGGGCGAGGAGGACAGCAGCGAGCCGGGCTTCGGGCTCGACGTCGAATTCTCCGAGGACGAGTGGGAGAAGACGTATCTCCTCGCCCAGGAGCGCGAGATGCTCGGCCTGTACGTCTCCGACCACCCGCTGTTCGGACTCGAACACGTGCTGTCCGACAAGGCGGACGCGGGCATCGGCCAGCTCACCGGCGGCGACTACTCGGACGGGTCGATCGTCACCATCGGCGGCATCATCTCCGGCCTCCAGCGCAAGATGACCAAGCAGGGCAACGCCTGGGCCATCGCGACCGTCGAGGACCTGGCCGGCTCCATCGAGTGCATGTTCTTCCCGGCGACGTACCAGCTGGTGTCGACCCAACTCGTCGAGGATGCCGTCGTGTTCGTCAAGGGCCGCCTCGACAAGCGCGAGGACGTGCCGCGCCTCGTCGCGATGGAACTCATGGTCCCCGACCTGTCGAACGCCGGGACCAACGCGCCTGTGACGATCACCATCCCCACGGTGAAGGTGACCCCGCCGATGGTCAGCAGGCTCGGCGAGATCCTCAGCCACCACAAGGGCAACAGCGAGGTGCGGATCAAGCTCCAAGGGGCCCGTAAGACAACGGTGCTGCGGCTCGACCGGCACCGCGTGCAGCCCGATCCCGCGCTCTTCGGCGACCTCAAGGTGCTGCTCGGGCCGTCCTGTCTGGCGGGCTGAGGCGGCGGGCAGCGAGGAGCCTGAGGCGTTGGCGGTTACGTGAGTGAGGGGCGTTCCCGGAAGATTCCGGGAACGCCCCTCACTGTGTGCCCAGAGGGCTACCTGCCTTGCGGAAGGCGTCAGTTGTGGCCGAAGCGGCGCTGGTGCTTACGGGCAACATCCGCGGGGGTGCCCTGAGCCTGCGACTGCATCTCCGACTGGGCTTCCATACCGGCCGACTTGGCCTTCTCGGACGCCTGCTCGGAGGCGGAAGCGCGGCTGCGCTGGTCGCCCTGCTTGCGGTTCTTGTTCTTGGCCATGGTGACTGCCTCCTGCGGGGGGTCTAGGGGCCAGGGCCGGATTCAGATTCACATATGCTGACGAGGCACGCATTTCAGAGAATTACCGTGCGTTATAAGCGCTGTCAGGGCGTTGTCGGAGCCGCATCGGGAGTTCTGTGAGCGGGCCGGTTCGGGAATTCGTCCGATCCGCCACGCCGAAGATCGAGTTCGGGCCGTTAACCTCCGCGTGGTCGGGCAGACTCGAAGGAAACCCGAAGCGAACCCGCGATCGTCGACACCGTGGGACCTCCGGACGCCGGTAATTCAGCGAAAGAGGGTGGATCGCGTGGACCGTTGCATCGTCCTGGTGGACGCCGGTTACCTGCTGGGGGCCGCCGCGAGTCTCCTCGCGGGGGAGCCGTCCCGGTCCCGGATCGCCGTCGATCACGTCGCCCTCATCCAGGGGCTGCGTGAGCGCGCCGAATCCGACACCGAGCGGCAACTTCTGCGGATCTACTGGTTCGACGGGGCGCCGGACCGGGTGCCCCAGCCCGAGCACCGCCGGCTCCGCGTGATGCCCCGCGTGACCGTGCGGCTCGGTGCGTTGACGCGGAGCGACGGGCGGTGGGCGCAGAAGGGGGTCGACGCGGCGATGCACGCCGAGCTGACCGAACTCGCCCGTAACCGCGCCTGCTCCGACATCGTGCTCGTCACCGGCGACGGCGATCTGCTGCCCGGCATGATGGCCGCGAAGGAGCACGGGGTCGCCGTGCACCTGTGGGCCGTGCAGGCCGCCGACGGCGACTACAACCAGTCCGAGGACCTCGTCGCCGAGGCCGATGAGCGGCGCGTGCTCGACCGGGCCTGGATCACCAAGGCCGTGCGGGCCAAGGAAGTCGGCGGGATCTGTGCGCCGCAGCCCGCTCCGCGGCCGGAGATCGCGGCGATTCTGTCCGCGCCGCTGCCCGAGTCGGCGCTTGCCTCCGCGGCGGGGCACTCCGCTGATCTGTCCGATGTGGCGGGGGGCGGTGGCGCCTCCGTCTCCGGCGGGGGGCCGGGGGGTGCGGCGGGCGGTGACGGTGCCGATCATGGGGTCGCCGCGCGTGAAGGTGACGGCGGAGGGACCGAGGACGAGCGGGGTGGCGTGGGGAGGGGCGTGCCCACGCCCAAGGACCTCGCGGCCCTGCGGGGGCCCGGTGCCGCTCCTGGGCTCGGCGCGCATCCTCATGTCCATCCCGCGCAGCACCCCGCCAATGCGACGTTGCGGTGGTCGTCCGACAAGGGGTGGGTCGAGCGGCCCGGGGTCGTGGGGGAGTCCGCGGACGCGGCGTCCCTGCCGACGCTGGCGCAGCTGACCACCGCGGAGCAGCGGTGGGCCGACCGCGAGGAGGACATCACCACCGTCGGGGGTGACCCCTTCGAGGTGGGGCAGGTGTTCGCCCGGCGGTGGATGGAGCGGCTGGGGGACCAGGTGGAGTTGCAGAAGCTGTCCACCATGTATCCCCGGGTGCCGCATCGCATTGACGGGGAGCTGCTGCGGTATGCCGCGCGGTTCGGGCTCCTTGCCCATAAGGACGATCAGATCGACGAGCACGATCGGTATGCGATTCGGGCCGGGTTCTGGCGCGAGGTTGATGTGCGTAGCGCTGCGGAGCGGGTTGCTGCGGAGTAGGAGGCGGTCCTGCCTGGGGTGGCGGTCCCTCGGTGCCTCTACGTGGATGGGTGCGGGGCGCGTCCCGATTTCGGTGGCATGTCCCTACCCGGGCGTCGTCGGGAGGGTGCGACCCCGTAGTCTCGTCCTTCGTGAGTACGCGCACGGCACAGGCGGCCCCCAGAGGGCGACGGGGGGATGTGGTGTGCGTCGTGCGGGATCTCGTGCGTACGTATCCCGCCACCCGCGGGCGTCGCGGAGCGCCCGGGAGTGCTGCGATCCGGGCCACCGACGGGGTGTCCCTCGAGATCCGGCGCGGGGAGATCTTCGGGCTGCTCGGGCCGAACGGCGCCGGTAAGTCCACCCTCGTACGGCAGCTGACCGGACTGATGCGGCCCGACAGCGGGAGCGTCGGGATTCTGGGGCACGACATCGTCCGGTATCCGGAGCGGGCCTCGCGGATTCTGGCCTATCTGGGGCAGGAGTCGAGCGCTCTGGACGAGCTGACCGTGTCGCTCGCCGCCGAGACGACCGGGCGGCTGCGGGGGCTCGATCTGCGTACGGCCCGTGCCGAGCGGGACGCCGTGGTCGAGGAGCTGGGGCTCGGGGCGATCGCGTCGCGGCCCCTGAAGAAGCTTTCCGGCGGGCAGCGGCGGCTTGCCTGCTTTGCTGCCGCCCTTGTGGGGGAGCGGCCGCTGCTTGTGCTGGATGAGCCGACCACGGGGATGGATCCTGTCGCCCGTCGGGCCGTCTGGGCCGCCGTCGACCGGCGGCGGGCCGAGAGCGGCGCCACGGTCGTGCTGGTCACCCATAACGTCATCGAGGCCGAGACCGTGCTCGATCGCGTCGCTGTTCTGGACCGCGGGCGCGTCATCGCCTGCGACACCCCGGCCGGGCTGAAGGAGAAGGTCGCCGGCGAGGTGCGTGTCGAGCTCGTGTGGCGGGAACGGGCGCCGCTCGATGTGCCTGCCGTCGCCGCGCTGCGGGCTTTTGCTGTCGAGTCCGGGCGCCGCTGGTCGCTGCGGCTCGGCCCCGACGAGGCGCGGGCCGCCGTCGCCGCCGTCACCGGCGGCCCCGCGTTCGCCGCCCTTGACGATTTCTCCCTGACCACGCCGAGCCTGGAAGATGTGTATCTGGCCCTCGGCGGCGAGGCCAAGGGACTGGTGAAGTCTTGAACACGGCGGCCCCCATGGACGTAGTACCCGACGGAACAGTCACGACAGGAGTCGCGCACCGTGAGTGTCGTACCCGCTGAGGCCCTTCAGGGCGGCGCCCGGGCGGGCGCGAGCGGGCTGAGTGCCGAGGTTGACGCCGTCGGCGAGCTCGCCCCGAGGGCCCGGCTCCTGCCGTCCCTCGCGGCCGTGTACCGCGCTCAGCTCTCGCGGGCGCGCGTCGCCAGGATCCCCCTGCTCTTCGTCGCCACCTTCCAGTCCGTCGGCATCATGATCCTGATGCGGGGCGTGGTGGACGGGGGCCGGGAGGCCCAGGCCGTTGTCGCCGGGTCCAGCGTGCTGGTTGTGGCGTTTGTGGCTCTTAATCTGCTCGCGCAGTATTTCGGGCAGTTGCGGGCCGCCGGCGGGCTCGACCACTACGCGACGCTGCCCGTGCCGCCCGCCGCCGTGGTGCTGGGCGCCGCCGGTGCGTACGCCTCCTTCACCGTGCCGGGGACCGTGGTGACCGCCGTCGTCGGCTGTGTCATGTTCCAGCTCCCGCTCGCGCACCTGTGGGTGCTCGCCGCCGTCATCCCGCTCGCCGGTGCCGCGCTCTCCGGGCTCGGCGCCGCACTCGGGCTGCTCGCGCCGCGGCCCGAACTGGCCACGCTGCTCGGCCAGTTGGGCATGTCCGCGGCGCTCCTGCTCGGCGTCCTGCCGGCCGACCGCATGCCGGGGATCATCCAGTACGCGCGCGATCTGCTGCCGTCGACGTACGGCGTCGAGGCCTTCGCCCGCACTTTCGGGGCGCATCCGGACTGGGGCGTCGTGCTCCTCGATCTGGGTGTCTGCGCGGGCGTCGGCGTCGCCTCGCTGGCCCTTGCGACCTGGGCGTACCGCCGGGCAGCCGTCCGGTGACGCGCGGTTCGCGGGCGCCTGGCACGATGGCAGGGTGACCGCACCGCTGACGCCACGACCCCAGCAACCCCAGCAACCCCAGCACGACCCCTGGCAGGCCTCCGGGCCCGCGGGTGCTGTGCCGTCGC
Source organism: Streptomyces sp. NBC_01445 (assembly GCF_035918235.1). Taxonomy (NCBI): domain Bacteria; kingdom Bacillati; phylum Actinomycetota; class Actinomycetes; order Kitasatosporales; family Streptomycetaceae; genus Streptomyces; species Streptomyces sp. NBC_01445. The sequence continues at coordinate 7,297,478 of NZ_CP109485.1, forward strand.
ACGCTCACGAGCACCAGGAGGACGGGCCAGGGATGAGGACCGAGTTGCGGGAGGCCGCCGTCGTCACGGTCACGCTGGCCGTGTGCGGCCTGCTCCTGGGCGGGCTGTGGATGTGGCTCGCGCCGCATGTGCCGCTCGTCGCGGACGCGCAGGCCGTCTACCTCAAGGACACCGAGGGCGAGCAGGCCGTCGGCGTCGACGGGACGTTCACCCTGCTCGGCGTCGCGTTCGGCGTGGTCAGCGCGGTCGCCGTTTTCCTGTGGCGCAAGCGCGGCGGCGTACCGCTCGTCGTCGCCCTGGCCGTCGGCGGACTCCTCGGCGGGCTTCTCGCCTGGCGGTTCGGGGTCTGGCTCGGCCCGACGCAGGACGTGGCGGCCCACGCCAAGGAGGTCGGCAAGGGCGTCACGTTCGACGCGCCGCTCGAACTCAACGCGAAGGGCGCGCTCCTCGCCTGGCCGCTCGCCGCGATGATCGTCCACCTCGGCCTGACCGGCCTGTTCGGGCCCCGCGATCCCGACCCGTACTTCGACACCCACTACCCGCAGGACACCCCTCCGGCTCCCTGAGGGCGGCTCTCAGGCGGGCCTGCGCCCGTGATTGGCCTTGTGCTTCCTGACCCGCCACTTCCGCTTGCGCGTCCTCTTCGACATGTCCTCGGTATTTAGCCGAGGACATGTCGTGCGTCGAGAGGTGGCGGGGATTCCGGGTTGCCGGGGGTCGGCGGCGTCAGGTGCGGCCGATGGGGGCCAGGACCGCGGACGTGAGCGTCGCCAGGTCCGTGGGGGCCAGCTCCACCTCCAGGCCGCGGCGGCCCGCCGAGACACAGATCGTGACGTGCGCCCGCGCCGAGTCGTCCAGGACCGTACGCAGCTTCTTGCGCTGGCCCAGCGGGGAGATGCCGCCCCGCACATAGCCCGTGGTGCGCTCCGCCGCCGCCGGGTCGGCCATCGCGGCCCGCTTGCCGCCGACCGCAGTGGCCAGGGCCTTCAGGTCGAGCTGGCCCGCCACGGGCACGACGGCGACGGTCAGCTCGCCGTCCACGTCGGCGACGAGCGTCTTGAACACCCGGTCGGGGGAGACGCCCATCGCCTCCGCCGCCTCGTCCCCGTACGAGGGATGGGCCGGGTCGTGCTCGTACGCGTGCGTCGTGAAGGGCGTGCCCGCGGCGGTGAGCGCCACGGTCGCGGGAGTTCCCCCGGACTGCTGCTTCTTGGACTTCTTCGCCAACGTCCTCATGCCTTACGTCAGTCGGGACCGGCCACGTCAGTTGAGGCTGGTCGCCTGCCGGGTCAGGTCGCCGGCCGGCAAGGACGGCAGATTACGGATGATCGCCGTCTCGGCGCGAAGGAGTTTCAGCTCGTCGCGCAGGCGCGACGCCGTGTCCGGGGCCTGGAGGAGGCGCTGCTTCGTCGGTACGTCGAGGACGGCCGCCGCGGCCACCAGGTACGACACGACGGACGGGTCGTCGGGCAGGTCGGCGCCCGTGGCCAGGGAGCGCTCACGGGCGCCCGCGAGCCGCTTCTGGTAGGAGCGGAAGGCGCGCAGCACGCCCTCGGCGAGGGCGCCCGCCTCGTCGCCCGGCTCCTCGGGCAGCTCCTCGACCTCGGCGGTCAGATAGGCGCCCGACGCGTCGACCGAGTGCACCTTCACGCGGGTCGTGCCGGTGGCGAGCACCTCGAAGCTGCCGTCGGCGCGCTCGCGGATCGTCGCGGCGTCGGCGATGCAGCCCACGCCGTGCAGGGCCTTGATCGGGTCGTCGCCGAAACCCGCGGCCGGGCCCGCCTCGGCGGCGGTCTTCGCCGCCTGGTCAGGCATGCCGGGGGCGCTGGGCGCGACCTCGTGGCCGTCGCGGATCGCCACGACGGCGAACCGCCGCGGCTCGTCGGAGTCGGTGGGGTCGCCGGAAGCCTCGGAACCCCCGGAGGAGGTCTTCAGCAGGTCGCGCATCATGGCGCGATAGCGCTCCTCGAACACGTTCAGCGGAAGCACGAGTCCCGGGAACAGCACCGAGTTGAGCGGAAAGAGCGGAAGCCGGACGGTGGTCACGACGGTCAAGCCTAATGGGAGCCGGAGGTGAGAGGTCCGCGACCGGTGTCGCGACCCCCGAGCGTACGGGCCGCGGCGACCTCGATCCGTACCCCGTCGCGCAGTTCCAGGAACTGTCCGAGCGGGTCGTCCGAGATCCGGTCCCAGGGGAAGGACGTCGCGTACGGGCCGGTCAGGCGCAGCTGTTCCAGGGCGTCGGACCAGCGCTCCAGGCGGACCAGGACGTAGGTCAGGAGGTTGCGGACCTCGGCCGGCCAGGGGTCGTCGGCGCTGTACTCGCGGGACAGGGCGATCGCCAGGTCGGCGGCCTCGTCCAGGCGCTCGCGGGGCACCTTCGCGGCCGGTCCCGGGCCCACCTCGCTCGTCAGGTACGCGAACGCGGCCCGCACCGGGAGCGCCTGCACCAGGGATCCCGGCAGGGCGTCCTGCGCCGCGCGCTCGGCGAAGTCGAAGCACTCGCGGTGCGAGCCGTACCAGGCGGCCGACAGGTACTGGAGCGCCGACACATGGCAGCCGTAGTGGTGTGGGGAGCGGCGCACGGCCTCGGCCCAGAGCTTCTCGAAGACGGTGTGCGAGGCGTTCGTGCCGCGCGCGTGGTCGAGGGCGACCCGCCATGGCACCGGGTCGCCGGGGTCGCCCTCGGCGGCGGCGGTGATCAGCGGCGTCACCTCGCGCAGCAGCTCGGCGCGGGCGGGCGACTCCCAGCCGCGCGCTACTTCCAGCTCGGCCTTGACGAGGAGGGCGTCCGGGTCGTGGGGCGCCGCGAACCGCCAGTCGTCGAACCATTCGCCGCGCGATCTGGCGAAGGCGGCGAGCCGGGTGACGTAGCGGTCCCTGTTCTCCCACTCGCCGGCCTCGCGGGTGGCGGCCAGCAGCTTGGCGGCCGCCTCGTACTCGCCCCGGCCCGCGGCGACGAGCGCCGGCGCGAGGCGTTCGTCGGGGACGTCGAGGAGGACGTCGTCGTCGGCGGGCAGGCCGGCCGCGAGACCCGAGGTGTGGCGGACCATCCGCGCGGTGCGGATGAGGGCGCGCAGCAGTGCCAAGGTGTGGACCCCGCTCCCCGTCGCTCGGTTGATGGTTGCGCTGGGATGACGGCTGGAATGCGCCCATGGTTGCCCGCGGTCCGGCAAAAAATGCGAGGGGGCCCGGTCAGTTTCTGCGGAGCAGCCGGGTGGCCCCCGCGGCGACCGTCGTGGCGAGGATCCAGCCGAGCAGGATCAGCGCGGTCGCGGCCCACTGCCAGCCGCCCCGCAGCTGCCAGTAGCCGTCCTGGCCCAGGTCGATGACGGGCAGGATGAGATCGAGCGAGAAGAGTGCGGGACTCCAGTTCGGCGACTCGCCCGGTTTGATGGCCGGATGTGACGAGTGGGAGAAGGCCAGCGTGCTCGCCGCCCACAGCACGGCCATCCACACCGCGGCCCGCCCCGGGCGGTACCCGTAGGCGACCGTCCAGTCCTGGATGTATCCCCAGATCTTCGCGGCGGGCGGCAGCGTCTCGCGGCGGCGGCGCTGCTTGGCGAGCAGCACCTCGCGCGCGTCGGCGTCCTCGCCGCTGTTGCGCAGCACGGCCGCGAGCTTCTCGTACGGCTCCGGGCTGTACTCCGGAGTCGCGGCCGACAGCCACTCCAGGCGCCGCGACAGCGGGAACGGGCCGGAGGGGATCAGGTTCTCGTACGTGAAACCGCCCACGCGCAGACCGCCGGGGCCCGGCCAGCTCGCCGCCCTGTCGATGAGGTTGACGACCTTCGCGCCGGACAGGACGATCCGCCCGCGCTGCGGCCGCTCGCACAGGAAGCGCAGCTCGGGCGTCTGGATGCGGCGCAGCGACACCTCCTGGTCGTTCTCCAGATGGAAGCGCGCCTGGTCGAGGTCGACGGCGTCGCCGAACCGGCCGTCGTCGAGCCGGACCCCGCCCTGGCACTCGAAGCGCTGCACGCGGGTGCCCTGGGCCGGTGTCGTGCCGCTGGTCTGGAGCGGATTGCCGACGCCGGCGGGGGTCAGATACAGGGACCGCTCGACCGTCAGCTGCGGCGCGTTGAGCGCGCGGCGCCCGTACGCGTTGGAGAGCCGGCTGCCGCGCAGGCTGAGCGACACACCGATCTGCGCGCCGCGCAGGCTGAGCTCGCCGTGCGTCTCCAGCATCTCGGCCTGGAGGTCCTGGCCGACGGACATGCCGTCCGCCATGATCGACTTGCCGCGCCGGTCGCGGTACACGACGGCCTGGTTGAGCAGCAGGTCCGTGCCGATGTGGGCGTCGGTGAGGCGTACGCCGCTGTGGAAGCGGCAGCGCGGCAGATGCAGATCGCCCTCCGTGTGGACGCGGGCGCCTTCCAGGCGGGGGATCGAGCAGTCGACCAGGCGCAGGGTGGTGAACCTGGCCTCGGGAAGCAGGATCTCCTTCTCGAAGCGGCACTGCTTCATCTCGACGTACGGCACGACCCCGCCGCCCGCGACGTCGAGCACGTCGGTGATCTGTACGCCCTTGAGCTTGAGTGACGCGACACGCCCCGACAGCGCGGGCGGCCCGTCGAGCAGCAGCCAGGCCACGATCCGCGCCCGCACGCTGCGGCCGGGCCCCCAGGCGTGACCGCCGTGCGGGTCGTCCACGTCCGGGTCGCCCGAGCTCAGGTCGTAGACACTGCCGTTGCGGAAGGCCTGCCACATGCCGATCTCGGTGCCCGTGAGACCGTCCGGCGGATCACCGATGCCGGTACCGTCGACCACGACTCGTCTTCCTCCCCGTAGACCCCCGGATCCTCACGGAGCCCCGCACGTCCCGGTACGGCTCCGCTACTCGCGGGTTTAGTACAACTGTTCATGCCCGCTGAGTGACGGGCTGAACGCTACTGGTGAAGGTCATCCTCCGGTCTCGCGCAGTGATCCGTATCAGCCATTGATACGGACGTCGGGCGCTGATGTGACGTCTGCGAGAATTGAGCACGTGATCTCCCGAATCGATCTGCGCGGCGACGCCCTCCCCGAGGGCCCCGCACTGCGCGACCTGCTGCCCCGAGCCGACTTCGACGTTCAGGCCGCCCTCGAGAAGGTGCGTCCGATCTGCGAGGCCGTGCATCATCGTGGCGACGCGGCGCTGATCGACTACGCGGAGCAGTTCGACGGCGTGAAGCTGGAGTCCGTACGGGTTCCCGCCAAGGCCCTCCAGGACGCCCTGGAGCAGCTCGACCCCGCCGTGCGCGCGGCTCTGGAGGAGTCGATCCGCCGGGCCCGCATCGTCCACCGCGAGCAGCGCCGCACCACCCACACCACGCAGGTCGTCCCCGGCGGCTCGGTCACCGAGAAGTGGGTGCCCGTCGAGCGCGTCGGCCTGTACGCGCCGGGCGGCCGCTCCGTCTACCCGTCCTCCGTGATCATGAACGTGGTGCCCGCGCAGGAGGCCGGGGTCGAGTCGATCGCCCTCGCGTCCCCCGCCCAGGCCGAGTTCGGCGGACTGCCGCACCCGACGATCCTGGCCGCGTGTGCGCTGCTCGGCGTCGACGAGGTCTACGCGGCGGGCGGCGCCACGGCCGTCGCGATGTTCGCGTACGGCACCGAGTCCTGCCCGCCGGCGAACATGGTCACCGGACCCGGCAACATCTGGGTCGCCGCGGCCAAGCGCTACTTCACGGGTCTCATCGGCATCGACGCCGAGGCGGGCCCGACCGAGATCGCGGTCCTCGCGGACTCCACCGCCGACCCGGCGCACGTCGCGTCCGACCTGATCAGCCAGGCCGAGCACGACCCGCTCGCCGCCGCCGTCCTCGTCACCGACTCGGCCGAGCTCGCGGACGCCGTCGAGAAGGAGCTGGAGCCGCAGGTCGCGGCCACCAAGCACATCGACGACCGGATCCTCCCGGCCCTGCGCGGCAGGCAGTCCGCGATCGTCCTGGTCGACGGGGTCGACGAGGGCCTGCGCGTCGTCGACGCATATGGCGCCGAGCACCTGGAGATCCAGACCGCCGACGCCGCCGCGGTCGCCCAGCGCGTGAAGAACGCCGGCGCGATCTTCGTCGGCCCCTGGGCACCGGTGTCCCTCGGCGACTACGCCGCGGGCTCCAACCACGTGCTGCCCACGGGCGGCTGCGCCTGCCACTCGTCCGGTCTGTCCGTCCAGTCCTTCCTGCGCGGCATCCACATCGTGGACTACACGCGCGACGCACTCGCCGACGTCGCCCACCACGTGGTCACGCTCGCCGAGGCGGAGGACCTGCCCGCGCACGGCGCGGCGATCAAGGCAAGGTTCGAATGGAAGGTTCCCGGCCAGTGACCGGCATCGACGATCTGCCCGTACGGGACGAGCTGCGCGGCAAGTCCCCGTACGGCGCCCCCCAGCTCGACGTACCCGTACGCCTGAACACGAACGAGAACCCCTACCCGCTGCCCGAGGCGCTCGTCGAGCGGATCGCGGAGCGGGTCCGCGAGAGCGCCCGCGACCTCAACCGCTACCCCGACCGGGACGCGGTCCAGCTGCGCACCGAGCTCGCCGGCTATCTCACGCGCACCGGCGGCCACCACGTCGGCATCGAGAACGTCTGGGCCGCCAACGGCTCGAACGAGGTCATCCAGCAGCTCCTGCAGACCTTCGGCGGCCCCGGCCGCAGCGCCATCGGCTTCGAGCCCTCGTACTCGATGCACGGCCTCATCGCGCGCGGCACCGGCACCGGCTGGATCTCCGGACCGCGCAGCGCGGACTTCACCATCGACGTGGAAGCGTCCGTGCGGGCCATCGCGGAGAACCGCCCGGACGTCGTCTTCATCACGACGCCCAACAACCCCACCGGCAGCGCGGTCCCGCCCGAGACGGTCCTCGCCCTGTACGAGGCCGCACAGGCGGCCAAGCCGTCCATGGTCGTCGTCGACGAGGCCTACATCGAGTTCAGCCACGGGAATTCTCTTCTCCCGCTGCTCGAAGGCCGGCCGAATCTCGTCATCTCGCGCACCATGTCGAAGGCGTTCGGCGCGGCGGGCCTGCGCCTCGGCTACATGGCCGCCGCCCCCGCTGTGGTCGACGCCGTCCAGCTGGTGCGCCTGCCGTACCACCTGTCGGCCGTCACCCAGGCCACGGCGCTCGCCGCCCTCGAGCACACCGACACGCTCCTCAAGTACGTCGAGCAGCTCAAGGACGAGCGCGACCGCCTGGTGACCGAGCTGCGGGCGACGGGCTACGAAGTGACCGACTCGGACGCCAACTTCGTGCAGTTCGGCCGGTTCGAAGGCGAAGGTGCCGCGCACGCGGTGTGGCAGCAGATCCTCGACCGGGGCGTCCTGGTCCGGGACAACGGCGTACCCGGGTGGCTGCGTGTCTCCACGGGCACCCCGGACGAGAACGACGCGTTCCTCGATGCGGTACGCGCAATCAAGAAGGAGCGGAACGCATGAGTCGCGTAGGCAGGGTGGAGCGGACCACCAAGGAGACCGCGGTCCTCGTCGAGATCGACCTCGACGGCACCGGCAAGGTCGAAGTCTCCACGGGCGTGGGCTTCTACGACCACATGCTCGACCAGCTCGGCCGCCACGGCCTCTTCGACCTCACGGTCAAGACCGAGGGCGACCTGCACATCGACACGCACCACACCATCGAGGACACCGCCCTCGCGCTCGGCGCCGCCTTCAAGCAGGCGCTCGGCGACAAGGTCGGCATCTACCGCTTCGGCAACTGCACCGTCCCGCTGGACGAGTCGCTCGCCCAGGTCACGGTCGACCTCTCCGGCCGCCCCTACCTGGTGCACACCGAGCCCGAGAACATGGCCCCCATGATCGGCTCGTACGACACGACGATGACCCGGCACATCCTGGAGTCGTTCGTCGCGCAGGCCCAGATCGCGCTGCACGTCCACGTCCCGTACGGGCGCAACGCGCACCACATCGTGGAGTGCCAGTTCAAGGCGCTGGCCCGCGCGCTGCGTTACGCGTCCGAGCGCGACCCGCGCGCCGCGGGCATCCTTCCGTCCACGAAGGGCGCCCTCTAAGCCATGAACGGCCTCAACACCGTCCTCATCGTCGTCGGTCTCTTCCTGATCGGCGGCGTCATCTCCTTCGTCAAGCAGGGCTTGCCCAAGGGCCTGATCGCGCTGCTCTCCATCGCCGCGGCCATGTGCCTGGTCTCCGGCGTCCTGCGGCTCGACTACTGGAACTGAGGGGCAGGGAGCAGCCAGCCATGACTTCAGCCAAGCCCGCCGGCACGGCCGGCAAGAAGGTCGTCGTCTTCGACTACGGGTTCGGCAACGTCCGTTCCGCCGAGCGGGCCCTGGCCCGCGCGGGCGCGGACGTCGAGATCACCCGCGACTTCGACACCGCACTCAACGCCGACGGCCTCCTCGTCCCCGGCGTCGGCGCCTTCGCCGCCTGCATGAAGGGCCTCAAAGAGGTGCGCGGCGACTGGATCATCGACCGCCGCCTCGCCGGCGGCCGCCCCGTGATGGGCATCTGCGTCGGCATGCAGATCCTCTTCGCGCGCGGCATCGAGCACGGCGTCGAGGCCGAGGGCCTCGACGAGTGGCCCGGCACGGTCGAGCCCCTCAAGGCCGAGATCGTCCCGCACATGGGCTGGAACACGGTCCGCCCGCCGCAGGACACCGAGCTCTTCGCCGGTCTCGACAGCGACGCCCGCTTCTACTTCGTGCACTCCTACGCCGTGCAGCAGTGGGACTTCGAGGTCGGCAACGTCCACATGCGCCCGCCCAAGGTCACCTGGGCCACGCACGGCGAGCCGTTCATCGCCGCCGTCGAGAACGGCGCACTGTGGGCGACACAGTTCCACCCCGAGAAGTCCGGCGACGCCGGCGCCCAACTCCTCACGAATTGGATCGGAACCCTCTGATGTCCCGCACGCTCGAACTCCTCCCCGCCGTCGACGTCCGCGACGGCCAGGCCGTACGTCTCGTGCACGGCGAGTCCGGCTCGGAGACCTCCTACGGTTCCCCGCTCGAGGCCGCCCTCGCGTGGCAGCGCTCCGGCGCCGAGTGGCTGCACCTCGTGGACCTGGACGCCGCGTTCGGCACCGGCGACAACCGCGCGCTGGTCGGCGAGGTCACCGGCGCCATGGACATCAAGGTCGAGCTGTCCGGCGGCATCCGCGACGACGCCACGCTCGCCGCCGCGCTCGCCACCGGCTGCACCCGCGTCAACCTCGGCACCGCCGCCCTGGAGACCCCCGAGTGGGTCGCCAAGGTCATCGCCGAGCACGGCGACAAGATCGCGGTGGGCCTGGACGTGCGCGGCACCACGCTGCGCGGCCGCGGCTGGACCCGCGACGGCGGCGACCTCTACGAGACGCTCGCGCGCCTCGACTCCGAGGGCTGCGCCCGCTACGTCGTCACCGACATCGCCAAGGACGGCACGCTGCAGGGCCCGAACCTGGAGCTCCTGAAGAACGTCTGCGCGGCCACCGACCGCCCGGTCGTCGCCTCCGGCGGCGTCTCGTCGCTCGACGACCTGCGGGCCATCTCCGAGCTCGTCCCGCTCGGCATCGAGGGCTCGATCGTCGGCAAGGCGCTGTACGCGAAGGCCTTCACGCTGGAAGAGGCGCTCGCCGCGGTGGCGTCATGACCGACGGCGTACGCAGGGTCGGCTCGGACGGGCCGTGGGAGGAGGCCGTGGGCTACTCGCGCGCGGTCGAACTGCCCAACGGCCTTGTCCTGGTGTCCGGTTGTACGTCCGTGGTCAACGGCGTCATCGACGCGGGAACGCCGTACGAGCAGACGCTCAACGCGTTCCAGGCCGCGTTCGACGCCCTCAAGACCCTGGGACTCGGGAGCGAGCATGTGGTGCGCACCCGTATGTACATCACCCATGCGCGCGATGTGGACGACGTGGGCCGGGCCCACAAGGAGCTGTTCGACGCCGTCCGCCCCGCCGCATCCATGATCATCGTCTCCGGCTTCATCGACCCGAGCCTGGTCGTCGAGGTCGAGGTGGAGGCGTACCGAGGAGACACACCGTCATGACGCTGGCCGTACGGGTCATCCCCTGCCTGGACGTGGACAACGGACGGGTCGTCAAGGGCGTCAACTTCCAGAACCTGCGCGACGCGGGCGACCCCGTCGAGATGGCGAAGGTGTACGACGCCGAGGGCGCCGACGAGCTGACGTTCCTCGACATCACGGCGTCCTCCGGCAACCGCGAGACGACCTACGACGTGGTGCGCCGCACCGCCGAACAGGTCTTCATCCCGCTCACCGTCGGCGGCGGCGTCCGCACGGCGGACGACGTGGACAAGCTGCTGCGGGCCGGCGCGGACAAGGTGGGCGTGAACACGGCCGCCATCGCCCGCCCCGAGCTGATCCGCGAGATCGCCGAGCGGTTCGGTCGCCAGGTGCTCGTCCTGTCGGTCGACGCGCGACGCACGCCGTCCGGCACGTTCGAGGTGACGACGCACGGGGGCCGCAAGTCCGCCGGGATCGACGCCGTCGAGTGGGCGCACGAGGCCGCCGAGCTCGGCGCGGGCGAGATCCTGCTCAACTCGATGGACGCCGACGGCACGAAGGACGGCTACGACATCGAGATGATCGCCGCCGTCCGCAAGCACGTCACCGTGCCGGTGATCGCGTCCGGCGGCGCGGGGCGCCTCGAACACTTTCCGCCGGCGATCGCCGCGGGCGCCGACGCGGTGCTCGCCGCGTCCGTCTTCCACTTCGGCGATCTGCGGATCGGCGAGGTCAAGGAGACACTGCGCGAGGCGGGACACCCCGTCCGCTGACACCGGAGCGCGCACTCTCAGGCCCCGGCCGCCCACAAGGGCGGCCGGGGCCTTTTGTCCGGCCTGACGCGCGGCCCGATGCGCGGGATTGGCCTGGCCCTGATGCGCAGGATCAATTGCGCAATTTATCTTGCGCAATATTTCTTTCGTATCTAGCCTCATGCCATGACCGACAAGCAGACCCGCCGCATCACCGACCTCGGCACCCTCAAGGCGCTCGCCCACCCGCTGCGCTCGCAGCTGTACCGCGCCCTGGTCGTCGCCCGCACGGCGACCGCGTCGCAGCTCGCCGAGCAGGTCGACGGGGCTGTCTCCCTGGTCAGCTACCACCTGCGCAAGCTCGCGGACGCCGGGCTCATCGAAGAGGCGCCCGGGGCGCAGCGCGACGGCCGCGAGCGCTGGTGGAGGCCCGCGTCCGAAGGCGTCAGCATCCACGAGGCGGACTTCGGCGACGCCCCCGAGAAGGCCGCGGCACACCAGGCTGCCACCCGGCTCTTCTACGAACAGCGCAGCGAGCTCTACCGCCACTACCTCGACGAGCGCACCACCTGGGCCCCCGAGTGGCGCGCCGCGTCCTCGGACTCAGAGGCCCTGATGCCTCTGACCGCGGCCGAACTGACCGAGCTGACAGGCGAGTTGCTCACCGTCATCAGGAAGTACGACGAGCAGGGCCGCGCCGCACAGGCCGCGGGCGACACCGAAGGGCGCGAGAACGTCGCGCTGCACGTGTACGGCTTCCCGTTCCGCGCCTGAGAGGACCACCTCCCATGACTGTGACCGCGCCCCTCACCGGCACACCCGCCCCCGGCACGCCCGCCCACCGCGACGGCAACGTGCTGCGCTGGCTCGGGGCGTACGCCTCCTCGATGATCGGCGACAACATCTACTACGTCGCCCTGTCCTGGGCGGCCGTCCAGTCGGGCAGCCCCTCGCAGGCCGGGCTCGTCATGGCGGTGAGCGCGGCACCCCGGGCCCTGCTGATGCTCGGCGGGGGAGTGATCGCCGACCGGCTCGGGCCGCGCCGCATCGTCATCGCCAGCGACGCCGTGCGCAGCGCCGCGGTGCTCGGCGTCGCCGGGCTCTTCCTCGCGACCCGACCGGGCCTGTGGCCGCTCACCTTCCTCGGCCTGGTCTTCGGCATCGTCGACGCCCTCTTCCTGCCGGCCGTCGGCGCACTGCCCGCCCGCGTCACCGGACGCGACCAGCTCGCCCGGGTCCAGGGCATGCGCGGACTCGCGGTCCGCCTCGCCAACGTCGTGGGCGCGCCCCTGGGCGGTCTCGGCGTCGCACTCGGCGGCCCCGCGGCGGCGTTCGGCGCGGCCGGACTGCTGTTCGCGATCTCGCTGCCGCTCCTGATGTCCCTGCGCATCCGGGACCTGCCCGACACGGGCGGCAAGAGCGGCGCCCCGGCGAGGAACGGCCTCGCGGACGGCCTGCGTCACATCCGCCGCCACAGCGTCCTCGCCCCGCTGGTCGTCGTCATCGGCCTCAGCGACCTCGGCTTCGTCGGCCCCCTGAACGTCGGCCTGACCCTCCTCGCCGACCAGCGCGGCTGGGGCGCCTCAGGGATGGGCTCGGTGCTCGCCGGGTTCGGTGTCGGCGCGGGCGCGGCCTCGCTGCTCCTCGCCGTCCGCGGCCGGGTGCCGCGCGCGGGTCTCGTCCTCGCCGCGACCATGGGAGGCGGCGCCGTCGCCATCGGCGCGCTCGCCTTCGTACCGCACCTCGCCGCCGCGGTCGCCGTCGCGCTGGCCATCGGGCTGCTCGCCGGTCTCAGCGGCGCCCTGTGCGGAGCGCTCACGCAGACCCACGCGGACCCGGCCTACATCGGCCGGGTCACCGCCGTCACGAGCCTGTCCAGCCTCGGCCTCGTCCCGCTCACCATGCCGCTGACCGGCGCGGCCGTCGGCCTGTGGGGCACCGGTCCCGTCTTCGTGGCCAGCGCTGCGATCTGCGCCCTCGCCGGCGTCTACGGCCTGTGCCGCGCGCCCCTGCGCCGCGCCGAACTCCCGGCCTGAACGCGCGTCAGATGCCCAGCTGCTTCGCCTCGTGCAGCTTGCCGATCGCGTCCTTCTCGCCCTCCGTCTCCACCCGCGCCGCGTCCTGCCGGCCGAAGGCGAACATCAGCAGCTCGGAGGGCTCACCGGTCACCGTCACCACGGGCGTGCCCTTGTGCGCCACCGCCGTGCGGCCGTCCGGGCGGCGCAGGACCAGGCCGACCGGCGACTTGCGGCCGATCACACGGGCCATCCGCTCGAGGCGCGACCACAGCACGTCCGCGAAGACCGGGTCGAGCTCGCGCGGCGTCCAGTCCGGCTGCGCGCGGCGCACGTCCTCCGTGTGGACGAAGAACTCGACCGCGTTCGACGCCTCGTCGATCTGCTTGAGGGAGAACGGCGAGAAGCGCGGCGGGCCCGTCCTGATCAGCTGGATCAGCTCGTCGAAGGGCTTCTCGGCGAACTCGGCCTGCACCCGCTCCAGGCGCTGCGCCAGCTGCTTGATCACGATCCCGCCCGCGGCGTCCGCACGGCGCTCGCGCACCACGACATGGGCCGCGAGGTCACGGGCGGTCCAGCCTTCGCACAGGGTCGGGGCGTCGGGGCCCGACGCCTCCAACAGGTCGGCGAGAAGAAGTCGTTCACGCTTCGCATGGGTCGACATACAGCCAGCGTACGACCGCCCGACCGGTCCGCCCACCCGTCACCCGGCACCACCCCTCCATGTGGCGCTCCGCCCCGCTGCTCTCAATCAGTGGACGCCCGCCCGAAGAGGCACGCGCGGCGCGGCACAATGGTCCGTATGACCAGCACGCCCCCGCCCAGCAGCCTCGACCCCGCCGTCGCCGCCCGCCTCAAGCGCAGCGCCGACGGCCTGGTCCCCGCGATCGCCCAGCAGTACGACACCGGCGAGGTGCTCATGCTCGGCTGGATGGACGACGAGGCGCTGCACCGCACGCTGACGACCGGCCGCTGCACGTACTGGTCCCGCAGCCGCCAGGAGTACTGGGTCAAGGGCGACACCTCCGGCCACTTCCAGCACGTGAAGTCGGTCGCCCTCGACTGCGACGCGGACACCCTCCTGGTGAAGGTGGACCAGGTCGGCGCGGCCTGCCACACCGGCGACCGCACCTGCTTCGACGCGGGCGAGCTGACGGTGACCGGCACGGGCGCCTGAGACCACTGCCGCGCCGCCCGTTCCACGGACCGGGCGGCGCACCCGACCCGCCCGGACACGCCCTAAGCTCTTCCTATGGATCTCGAGACCTTCCGCAAGCTCGCGACCGACCGCCGAGTGATCCCCGTCAGCCGCAAGCTCCTCGCGGACGGCGACACCCCCGTCGGTCTGTACCGCAAGCTGGCCGGTGAACGCCCCGGCACGTTCCTCCTGGAATCCGCGGAGAACGGCCGCTCGTGGTCCCGCTACTCCTTCGTCGGCGTCCGTTCCGCCGGCACCCTCACCACCCGCGACGGCCAGGCGCACTGGCTCGGCACCCCGCCCGTCGGCGTCCCCACCCACGGCGACCCGCTCGCCGCCCTGCGCGCCACCGTCGAGACCCTCCACACCCCCCGCTACGAGGGCCTGCCCCCGTTCACCGGCGGCATGGTCGGCTACCTCGGCTACGACATCGTGCGCCGCCTGGAGAAGATCGGCCCCGGCGAGCGCGACGACCTGAAGCTCCCCGAGCTGACGATGCTGCTCACCAGCGACCTCGCCGTGCTCGACCACTGGGACGGTTCGGTCCTGCTGATCGCCAACGCGATCAACCACAACGACCTCGACACCGGCGTCGACGAGGCGTACGCGGACGCCGTGGCCCGCCTCGACGCGATGGAGGCCGACCTCTCCCGGCCCGTCGTCCAGGCCCCCGCCTCGCTCCCCCCGTCCGAACTCCCTCAGTTCACCGCTCTGTGGGGCGGCACGGACTACCAGGAGGCCGTCGAGGACATCAAGGAGCGCATCAGGGCGGGCGAGGCCTTCCAGGTCGTGCCCTCGCAGCGCTTCGAGACGCCGTGCACGGCCAGCGCACTCGACGTCTACCGGGTCCTGCGCGCCACCAACCCGTCGCCGTACATGTACCTCTTCCGCTTCGACGGGTTCGACGTGGTCGGCTCGTCGCCGGAGGCCCTCGTCAAGGTCGAGGACGGGCGCGCCATGGTGCACCCCATCGCCGGGACCCGGCCGCGCGGTGCCACGCCCCAGGAGGACCAGGCGCTCGCCGACGAGCTCATGGCCGACCCCAAGGAGCGCGCCGAGCACCTGATGCTCGTCGACCTCGGTCGCAACGACCTCGGCCGAGTCTGCGAGCCGGGCTCCGTCGAGGTCGTCGACTTCATGTCCGTCGAGCGGTACTCGCACGTCATGCACATCGTGTCGACCGTCACCGGCCGGGTCGCCCCGGGCACCACCGCCTTCGACGTCCTCACCGCCTGCTTCCCCGCGGGCACCCTCTCGGGCGCGCCCAAGCCGCGCGCGATGCAGATCATCGACGAGCTCGAACCCTCCCGGCGCGGCCTGTACGGCGGATGTGTCGGATATCTCGACTTCGCCGGGGGCTCCGACACGGCCATCGCCATCCGCACCGCGCTCCTGCGTGACGGCACCGCATATGTGCAGGCCGGAGCGGGTGTCGTCGCCGACTCCGATCCCGTGGCCGAGGACACCGAGTGCCGCAACAAGGCGGCGGCGGTGCTGCGCGCCGTGCACACGGCCAACCGGATGCACGGCGCCTGACGCCGTGGGGGATAGTGGGGAGGTGACTTCCGCAGTGCCATCCCCCCGAACCGAAGCCGGGACCGCCTCCTCGGAGACGGCCGCCGCGCGCAACGGCCGCCGCAGCCTCGCCGCAGCGCTTCTGTTCGGCGCCCTCGGCGCGGCGGTGGCCCTGCTCTCCTCGCGGCAGGAGTGGGCCTCCGGGTCCGCGACCGTGCCCGGCGGCAGCTTCCCGCTCACCGCCAAGGGCAGCGACGTCACCGGAGTGCCCGCGGCCCTCGCCATAGTGGGGCTCGCGGCCCTCGTCGCCGTCTTCGCGGTCCGCCGCGCAGGGCGCATGCTCGTCGCCGGGCTCCTCGCGCTCAGCGGCGCGGGCGCCGTCGTCGCCGCCGTCCTCGGCGCGACCGACAGCGCCGCCCTCGACGAGAAGGCCGCAGAGGTCTCCGGCAACACCGCCGCCACCATCGGCTCCCTCGGTCACACCGTTTGGCCGTACGTCGGTGCCGCGGGCGGCGCGCTCATCCTCCTGGCCGGTCTGCTCGCCCTGCGCTTCGGCCGGTCCTGGCCATCGATGGGCGGACGCTACGAGCGAGACGGCACCCCGCGGCCCCGCAAGGCGGCCCGACCCGTCGATCCCGAGCGCCCCGAGGAGCTGTGGAAGGCCCTCGACCGGGGCGAGGACCCCACACACGAGGCATAGCGGGGCCCCGGACCCCGAGTGCCGCCCATGCCCGCGAGTGCGGGACAATGGGCAAGAGCGTCCGGCTCACCACCCAGCGCGGTGCCACGCGCGGGGTACGGGGCCACGCATCAGCCACGCATTGAGCAACGAGGAGCAACCATGGCGGACAGCAGCCACGGACACACCCCGGCCGCCTGGACCGGTGTCATCATCGCCTTCATCGGTTTCTGCGTCGCGGGCGCCTTCATGGTGATGGGCGACCCCGTCGGCTTCTGGGCGGGCATGGCCCTGCTCGCCGTCGCCGCGGTCGTCGGCGGCGCCATGAGCGCCGCGGGTCTCGGCAAGCCGAAGCCGCAGTCGCTGCCGGCCGTCTCGCCCGAGGTCGTCGCCGCGGAGGCCTGAGCCTCATCCACGTCGCGAGAGGCGGCCCGGCACCTGGTGCCGGGCCGCCTCTCGTGTGTTCCGCGCCGCCGACGGGCGGACCCGGCAGCCCCGATGCACAATTCACGGGTGAACGCCGAAACGGACACCTCCGCGGCCACCCTGACCAGCGGCGCCGGCAGCGTCGGCGCCTCACTGCGGCGACTGGCCGTCCCTCTCGGTGTCCTCGCCGCGGTCGGCGCGGGCTTCGCGTATGTCGGGTCCGTCGACCCGAACGAGCCGGGCCACTACCCCGCCTGCCCGCTGCTCCACTACACGGGGATCTACTGCCCCGGCTGTGGCGGCCTGCGCAGCGCCCACGCGCTCGTGCACGGCGATCTCACGGCCGCTCTCGGGGACAACGCGCTCGCCGTCGCGGGCTGTGCCGTCTTCGCTGTCCTGTGGGTGGTATGGGCCGTACGGGTGGGACTGGGACGGCCGGTGCGGATCGATCTCGGACGCCCCCAGCTGTGGGCCGTGGGCGCCGTGGTCCTTGTCTTCACGGTTGTCCGGAACCTGCCTCTAGGTGGCTGGCTCCATCCTTGATCAACAGTATTTGTCCAGGTAGTGGGACCGGCGTCAACCGGATGCGGAGCCTTCGCCCTCCTCCGGATATCATCGCTGTGAACAGTGGATTGCTCGCTGGGCAATCAGCTTCCACCGCTCCACCGTCAGGAAGGGGGCCGCTCGCGTGAGTGTGCTCGACGAGATCATCGACGGAGTCCGTGCCGACCTCGCGGAGCGGCAGGCGCACGTCAGCCTCGACGAGCTCAAGGAGCGCGCGGCCAAGGCACCCGCCGCCAAGGACGGAGTGGCCGCCCTGCGCGGTGACGGCGTCAAGGTGATCTGCGAGGTCAAGCGCTCGAGCCCGTCCAAGGGCGCGCTCGCCGCGATCGCCGACCCGGCCGGCCTCGCCGCCGACTACGAGGCGGGCGGCGCCGCCGTCATCTCCGTACTGACCGAGCAGCGCCGCTTCGGCGGTTCGCTCGCCGACCTGGAGGCCGTGCGCGCCAAGGTCGACATCCCGATCCTGCGCAAGGACTTCATCGTCACCTCGTACCAGCTGTGGGAGGCCAGGGCGTACGGCGCCGACCTCGCGCTGCTGATCGTGGCCGCCCTGGACCAGCCCGCCCTCGAGTCGCTCATCGAGCGCGCGGAGTCCATCGGGCTCACGCCGATCGTCGAGGTGCACGACGAGGACGAGGTCGAGCGCGCCGTGGACGCTGGCGCCCGCATCATCGGCGTGAACGCGCGCAACCTCAAGACCCTCAAGGTCGACCGCGACACGTTCCAGCAGGTCGCCCCGGAGATCCCCGACCACATCGTCAAGATCGCCGAGTCGGGCGTGCGCGGCCCGCACGACCTGATCGCGTACGCCAACGCGGGCGCGGACGCCGTCCTCGTGGGCGAGTCCCTCGTGACCGGCCGCGACCCGCGCACCGCGGTCTCCGACCTCGTTGCCGCAGGCGCCCACCCGGCGCTGCGCCACGGCAGGAGCTGACCCTCCCCGATGCCCATTGCCGCCCGCCTCGCACCCGGCTGCCGCCCCCGCGGCTGCCGGGCGCCGGCGCGGCGGGTGCACGGGCGCCGGGTGCGTTATGTCATCGGCGACGAGCCGGGTCAGGTCAACGGCATGCGATGGTGCGGGCGCGACTAGCGCCCACCGAGGCCCCCGACGCCGGCACCCGGCACCGGGGGTTGTGCCCACCCGTCCCGCCGTGCGGGACGCCTGCCCACGACGGGCAGGGGCAGTGCCCGACCCCATCGCACTCGTCAGACCCAGACAGACAGGTCACCCATGTCCAGCAGCGAGTTCTTCATTCCCGACCCCGAGGGCCAAGTCCCCACCGTCGAGGGGTACTTCGGCGCGTTCGGCGGCAAGTTCATCCCGGAGGCGCTCGTCGCCGCCGTCGACGAGGTCGCCGTCGAGTACGACAAGGCCAAGAACGACCCGGCCTTCGCCGCCGAGCTCGACGACCTGCTCGTCAACTACACGGGCCGGCCCAGCTCCCTCACCGAGGTGCCCCGGTTCGCCGAGCACGCCGGTGGCGTCCGGATGTTCCTCAAGCGCGAGGATCTCAACCACACCGGCTCGCACAAGATCAACAACGTGCTCGGCCAGGCGCTCCTCACCAAGCGCATGGGCAAGACCCGCGTCATCGCCGAGACCGGCGCGGGCCAGCACGGCGTGGCGACCGCCACCGCCTGCGCGCTCTTCGGCCTCGAGTGCACCATCTACATGGGCGAGATCGACACCGAGCGCCAGGCGCTCAACGTGGCGCGCATGCGGATGCTCGGCGCCGAGGTCGTCGCCGTGAAGTCCGGCAGCCGCACCCTCAAGGACGCCATCAACGAGGCGTTCCGCGACTGGGTGGCCAACGTCGACCGCACGCATTACCTCTTCGGGACCGTAGCGGGACCCCACCCCTTCCCGGCGATGGTCCGCGACTTCCACCGCGTCATCGGCGTCGAGGCCCGCCGCCAGATCCTGGAGCGCGCAGGACGCCTGCCCGACGCGGCCGTGGCCTGCGTCGGCGGCGGCTCGAACGCCATCGGCCTCTTCCACGCCTTCATCCCCGACGCAGGCGTGCGCCTCATCGGCTGCGAGCCGGCCGGTCACGGCCTCGAGACCGGCGAGCACGCCGCGACGCTGACCGCGGGCGAGCCCGGCATCCTGCACGGCTCACGGTCGTACGTCCTCCAGGACGACGAGGGCCAGATCACCGAGCCGTACTCGATCTCGGCGGGCCTCGACTACCCGGGCATCGGCCCCGAGCACGCCTTCCTCAAGGACAGCGGCCGCGCCGAGTACCGCGCGGTCACCGACGACGCCGCCATGCAGGCCCTGCGCCTGCTCTCGCGCACCGAGGGCATCATCCCGGCCATCGAGAGCGCCCATGCGCTCGCCGGCGCCATCGAGGCCGGCAAGGAGCTCGGCAAGGACGGGCTGATGATCGTCAACCTGTCCGGGCGCGGCGACAAGGACATGGACACGGCCGCCCGCTACTTCGGCCTGTACGACACCGACGCCGCCGTCGCGGCGGACGCGGCCGGGACCGGCGCGGAGATCGAGGGAGACGCCAAGTGAGCGGCAACATCCAGCTGTTGAACGACACCCTCGCCGCCGCGCGCGCCGAGGGCCGCTCCGCCCTCATCGCCTATCTCCCGGCCGGGTTCCCGACCGTGGACGGCGGCATCGAGGCCATCAAGGCCGTCTTCGACGGAGGCGCCGACGTCGTGGAGGTCGGGCTGCCGCACAGCGACCCGGTCCTCGACGGTCCCGTCATCCAGACCGCGGACGACATCGCGCTGCGCGGCGGCGTCCGGATCGCCGACGTGATGCGCACGGTCCGTGAGGCCCACGAGGCGACCGGCAAGCCGGTCCTCGTCATGACGTACTGGAACCCCATCGACCGGTACGGCATCGAGCGGTTCACCGCCGAGCTGGCCGAGGCGGGCGGCGCGGGCTGCATCCTGCCCGACCTGCCCGTCCAGGAGTCGGGGACCTGGAGGGAGCACGCGGACAAGCACGGCCTCGGGACCGTCTTCGTCGTCGCCCCCAGCAGCAAGGACGAGCGCCTCGCGACGATCACCGCCGCGGGCTCCGGCTTCGTGTACGCCGCCTCCCTGATGGGCGTCACCGGCACCCGCGAGTCCGTCGGCAACCAGGCCCAGGACCTCGTGCGCCGCACCAAGGCCACCACCGACCTGCCGGTCTGCGTCGGCCTGGGCGTCTCGAACGCGAAGCAGGCGGCCGAGGTCGCCGGGTTCGCCGACGGGGTCATCGTCGGCTCGGCGTTCGTGAAGCTGATGCTGGACGCCGACGACGAGGCCGCCGGTCTCGCCGCCGTGCGGGCGCTCGCGGCGGATCTCGCGGACGGGGTGCGCGCCAAGGCGTGACCCGTCGCGTCGTCACCCATCGTGTCGTAACCCGTATGGGTGGACCTGGGGCCGGGGAGGCACGCTGGTGCCTCCCCGGTTCGTTTGGCGGGTGTGAGCGAGAAGAACCGTGACGGAAAGCGCACCGCCCGTGACCGGCTGGCGGAGGAGCGCGAGAAGCAGAGAGCCAAGGACAGGCGCCGCAGGGGCGTGATCGTGGGGGGCGCCGTCGTGGGCGTCCTCGCGCTGGCCGCCGTGATCGGGGTGATCGCGGCGAATTCCGGCGACGACAAGAGCGACGCCTCGGGGCCCGTCGTGGCCCCCCAGGGCGCGGTCGGCAAGGACAGCCTCGCGATCCCGGTCGGCAAGGACAGCGCGAAGTCGACGCTCACGGTGTGGGAGGACTTCCGCTGCCCAGCGTGCAAGGCCTTCGAGGACGCCTACCGCACGACGATCCACGAGCTGACCGACTCCGGGCAGCTCAAGGTCGAGTACCACTTGGCCACACTCATCGACAAGAACATGGGCGGCAGTGGCTCCCTGCGCGCGGCGAACGCGGCGGCGTGCGCCCAGGACGCCGGGAAGTTCCCCCCGTACCATGACGTCCTCTACGAGAACCAGCCGCCGGAGACCGACGACGCCTTCGCGGACAACGGCAAGCTGATCGAGCTCGCCGGCAAGGTCGGCGGCCTCGTGACGCCGGACTTCAAGAAGTGCGTCGACGACGGCAGCCATGACAGCTGGGTCAAGAAGTCGGACCAGGCGTTCCAGGCCGGCGGCTTCCAGGGCACGCCGACAGTGCTCCTGAACGGGAAGAACGTGTTCGGCGACCAGGCCAACCCGCTGACCCCCGCGAAGCTGAAGCAGATGGTGCAGGCGGCCGACAAGTCGTAGGAGCGGCAGGAGACGCGGGGGTCTCGTTATGGACCCGTAGCCGGGCTGATTGCCGCCGCCACGGCCCGGCACGGTAGCGTCGACATCGCCATGAATCTTGCCTTCATCCCCAGCCCGTCACACGGAGTGGTCTATCTCGGACCCATTCCGCTGCGCGGCTACGCGTTCTGCATCATCATCGGCGTCTTCGTGGCCGTCTGGCTCGGCAACAAGCGCTGGATCGCCCGCGGCGGGCGGTCCGGCACCGTGGCCGACATCGCGGTCTGGGCCGTGCCGTTCGGCCTCGTCGGCGGCCGGCTCTACCACGTGATCACGGACTACGAGCTGTACTTCAGCGAGGGCCGCGACTGGGTGGACGCCTTCAAGATCTGGGAGGGCGGCCTCGGGATCTGGGGTGCCATCGCGCTCGGCGCGGTGGGCGCGTGGATCGGGTGCCGCAGGCGCGGCATCCCGCTCCCGGCCTACGCCGACGCCATCGCACCCGGCATCGCCGTCGCGCAGGCCATCGGCCGCTGGGGCAACTGGTTCAACCAGGAGCTGTACGGCAAGCCCACCGACCTGCCGTGGGCCCTGAAGATCACGTCGTCGACGGACGGGCGCGTGCCGGGCACGTACCACCCGACCTTCCTGTACGAGTCCCTGTGGTGCATCGGTGTCGCGCTGCTCGTCATCTGGGCGGACCGCCGCTTCAAGCTCGGCCACGGGCGCGCCTTCGCGCTCTATGTCGCCGCGTACTGCGTGGGCCGCTTCTGGATCGAGTACATGCGCGTCGACGACGCGCACCACATCCTCGGCCTGCGGCTCAACGACTGGACCGCGATGGGTGTCTTCCTGCTCGCGGTGATCTACATCGTGATCTCGACGAAGATCCGCCCTGGGCGCGAGGCGGTCGTGGAACCGGGCACCGGTGACGATGCCGAGGACAAGGCTGAGGACAAGGGCGACGACGCCGATCCCCAGGACAAGGCCGAAGGCGAGGCCGAGTCCAAGGAGAAGGAGCCGGCCGCGTCCGAGGACGAGGCCGAGGAGCAGTCCGACAAGGATGAGGCCAACGGCGAGTCAGGGGCGACCAAGGCCGGGAAGAGCTAGCTGAGCCTCACCACCCGTACGTCGACGGGGGCGCCGGATCGCATCGATCCGGCGCCCCCGTCGCTCTGTCCCGGTCAGCCCCCGCGGCGGCGCGACGCCAGCGCAAGGACCCGGCGCGCGTCCGAGACGATCGCCGCGTCGACGAAGCGGCCGTCGGGCAGGGCCAGGGCCCCCGCCTCCGTGGAGGCGGCGCCGACGACCTCCGCCGCCGCGTCGACCTCCGCCGCCGTCGGCAGGAACGTCGCCTCGATGACGGGAAGCTGGCGGGGGTGGATCGCCATGCGGCCGAAGAAGCCGAGCGCACGGCCCTGTGAGCACGAGCGGGCCAGGCCCACCGTGTCGCGGATGTCCGGATAGACGGACTGCGGCGGCGGGGGCAGCGCAGCGGCGCGCGCGGCAACCACCGCCCGCCCCCGTGGCCACGCCAGACCCTCGCCGTTCGCCAGGCCGAGCTCCGCCCGCAGATCCGACTCGCCCAGCGCGATGCCGCGTACGCCGGGATGCCGGGCGATCTCGTACGCGTGCTCGACGCCGAGCGCCGACTCCAGGAGGGCGTACAGGGGCGGCACCTCGACCGACCAGTCCGATACGCGGTCCAGGTCGGCGGGGCCGTGGACCTTGGGGAGGCGCAGGGCGCCGAGGCCGGGGAGCGGGGTGAGACGTCTGACCTCGGACTCGGCGCGCGGCGAGTTCAGCGCGTTGACCCTCACGTGCACCGGCACCGGGTGCTTCTCGGCGAGGAGCTCGGCGGTCGCGTCGAGGGCGTACGCCTTGCGGTCGGGGGCGACCGCGTCCTCCAGGTCGATCAGGACCACGTCGGCGCCCGAGTCGAGCGCCTTCGCCACGACCTCCGGCCGGTCTCCCGGGGCGTAGAGCCAGGTCAGGAAGGTCTCGTAGGACTGGGCGGTCACAGCGCGCCCGCTTCGCGGAGGGTGGTGATCTCCGAGGGGGTCAGACCGAGGCCCGTGAGGATCTCGTCCGTGTCGGCGCCGTGGGGGCGGCCGGCCCACCTGATCGCGCCGGGGGTCTCGGAGAGGCGGAACAGTACGTTCTGCATCTTGACGGTGCCCAGCTCGGGGTCGGGCACCTCGGTGATCGAGTCGAGCGCCCGGTACTGCTCGTCCTCCATCACGTCGCGGATGTCGAAGACGGGGGCGATGGCGGCCTCCGCCTTCTCGAAGGCGGCGAGGACGTCGTCCCGCGAGTGCCGGGCGATCCATGAACCGACCGCCGCGTCGAGTTCGTCGGCGTGCCCCGCGCGGCCCGAACCCGTCGCGAACCACGCCTTGTCGATCAGCTCGGGGCGGCCGACCAGGCGCATCACGCGCTCGGCGATCGACTGGGCGGACGTGGAGACGGCCACCCACTTGTCGTCGCTCGTGCGGTACGTGTTGCGCGGGGCGTTGTTCGTGGAGCGGTTCCCCGTGCGCGGCTGTACGTAGCCGAGCTGGTCGTACCAGATGGGCTGCGGGCCGATGACCGTCAGCATCGGCTCGATGATTGCCATGTCGACGACCTGGCCCCGGCCGGTCCGCTCGCGGCCCTGGAGCGCGGCCATCACCGCGTACGACGTGGAGAGCGCGGCGATCGAGTCCGCGAGGCCGAACGGGGGAAGCGTCGGGGGGCCGTCGGGCTCGCCCGTGAGCGCCGCGAAGCCACTCATCGCCTCGGCGAGCGTGCCGAAGCCGGGGCGGCGCGAGTACGGTCCGAACTGGCCGAAGCCGGTGACGCGGGTGAGCACCAGGCGCGGGTTGGCGGCGCTCAGCTCCTCCCAGCCGAGGTTCCACTTCTCCAGGGTGCCGGGGCGGAAGTTCTCGATCAGGACGTCGGCGTCCGCGACCAGCTTGAGGAGGATCTCGCGCCCGCCCCGCGTGGAGAGGTCGAGCGTGATGTTCCGCTTGTTGCGGCCGAGGAGCTTCCACCACAGGCCGACGCCGTCCTTCGACGGACCGTGGCCACGGGACGGGTCCGGTTTACGGGGGTGCTCGACCTTGATCACGTCGGCGCCGAAGTCGCCCAGCATGGTGGCGGCGAGGGGGCCGGCGAAGAGGGTGGCGAGGTCGAGTACGCGTAGGCCTTGCAGGGGGGCGGGGGTGTTGGACGCAGGGGATTTCATGTGCGGGCCTCCAGAGTGAGCCTGGCCAGTTCGTCGAAGCCGATCCCGTCGAAGTCGGCGACCGAGGTCGACAGACGGTTCTTGAGCGGGGCGGTCCAGCGGTCGTCGATCGCGTCGGCGGAGCCGGCGAGGAGTCCGGCGATCGAACCGGCCGTCGCGCCGTTGGAGTCGGTGTCCCAACCACCCGACACCGCACGGCAGATGGACCCCGTGAAGTCGCCGTCGGCGTGGGTGAGCGCGGCGGCGAGCAGCGCCGCGTTGGGCAGGACGTGCACCCAGTGGTGGTCGTGGGCGTAACGGGCGTGGAGCGTGTCGACGACTGATGCGAAGCCCGCCGGGGTGCCGGTGGGTTCGGCGCGGGCCGTCTCGATGCCGAAGCGGATCGCTTGGGCGTAGCGGGAGTCGGGCGGGATCACGGAGAGGGCTGCGTCGAGGGTGGCTTGGACGGTGGGGGCCGTGCCTGAAGGTGCTGACGCGTGGGCGATGGCCGCCGCTACGAACATCTCGCCGTAGACGCCGTTCGCCGTGTGCGTCAACGTCGCGTCCCTGTGCGCCAGTTCGGCTGCTCCGGCGGGGTCGCCCGGGTTCGTCCAGCCGAAGATGTCCGCGCGGATCTGGGCGCCGATCCACTCCCGGAACGGGTTGTGATGCACGGCCGTGTCCGGGGGCTCGATGCCGTCCAGGAGATTGCGGTACGCGACGCGCTCCGCGGTGAACGTGCGGCCCGCCGGCAACTCGTCGAGCCAGAGCTGCGCCACGTCCGCGGTGGTGAAGTCGGCGCCGTGGCGCTGGAGCAGGAGCAGACCGAGGAGCGGGTAGTTGAGGTCGTCGTCCTCGGGCATGCCGTCGATGTTCTCGGCGAGGGAGGTGGGGCGGGAGCGGCGGTTCCAGGGGTAGCGCTCCGCCACGTCCTGCGGGAGGTTCCGGTGCGTGAACCAGGTGTTCAGGGGCCAGTTGGACGTGGATTTCGCGATGGCCCGGATGCCGCGCAGGGGGAGTTTCTCGACGGGTTTGCCGAGGAGGCAGCCGACGGCTCTGCCCAGCCAGGATGCGTGCAGGCCTTTCGCTTCGGAGGTCTCTGGGGGTGCTGCTCCCAGACTCCCGCGTTCCTTGTCCTCAAGCGTCGGACGGGCTGGGCGGGGGGTCAGCTGTCTGATTTCCGGCAAGGATGTCGGCTCAAGTGCCCTCAACGGGCTCTGTGTCGAAGCCAGTTCGTCCAGGAGCTGCTGTGCCAGGGATCGTAGCTTCGGGTCCTGGGGCGGTGGTGACGCTCCCGCGCGCTCGGGGGGCGGGTGGCCTCCTGCCTCGCGCCAGCGGCGCTCCACCCCGCTTGCGTTCCGGCCCTCCTGTGCCGCCTGGCGCAGCTCGTGGCCGAGCAGGTCCTCGGGCTGGACCCAGGTGAGGCGCAGCATCACGACACCGCGGTGGCGGTGAGTTCTGCGAACGCCGCCTCGTGGGACCGGCGGCGGGTCATGTCCTTGGCGAAGACCTCACGCGTGACCCGGGCCAGTGAGGCCGCCGGCGTGTACAGGTCGAGCCTGCTCGCGCGGGCCACCTCCCCGCTCCACTCCCGCGGCACCGCCGGCTCCCCGTACAGCGCGCCCACGATCGCTCCGCTCATCGTCGCGATCGAGTCGCAGTCCCGGCCGTAGTTGACCGCACCGAGGACCGTCTGGCGGAAGTCGCCCCGGCCGACCAGGAGCATCCCGAGCGCGATCGGCAGCTCCTCGATCGCGTGGAGGCGGGACGGGCGGCGCGCCCCGAGCGACGGCTTGCGGTACTCCGGGCCCACCGTGTCGAAGGGTGTGATCGCCTCGCGCAGCGGTCCCAGCGCGTCCTCGAAGTCCGTGTAGCCGCACGCCACTTCGCATACCGCTTCGATCGCCGACCTCGTGCCGTCCTTCGCGAGGGCCAGGGCGTCCTCCACCACCGACTCCGGTGTCGCGCCCGGCCTGAACGCCGCGGCCACCGCTGCCGCGAAGACGCCCGCCGCCTCCCTGCCGTACGACGACTGGTGCGCGCCCGCCACGTCCAGCGCCTCCTCGTACGCCCTGGCCGGGTTGCCCGCGTTCACCGCTCCGACCGGAGCCATGTACATCGCCGCGCCGCAGTTCACGATGTTGCCCACGCCCGCCTCGCGCGGGTCCACATGGCCGTAGTGGATGCGCGCCACGATCCACTTCTCCGCCAGGAAGATCCGTTGCAGCGGGAGCGCCTCCGCCTCCAGCTCCGGGATCCAGCGCGTGTTGGTGATCAGGTCGGGGACGAGGTGGTCCGCGACCGCGTACGCGTCCAGGTGGTCCCGTACGTTCTCGTAGACCCTGATCAGCGCGTGCGTCATCAAGGTGTCGTCCGTGACGTGACCGTCGCCCTTGTGGTACGGGGCGATCGGGCGCGCCGTGCGCCAGTCGTCCTTGTGGAACGGCTCCACGATGCCGCGGACCCGGCCGCCGTGGCGCTCCGCGATCGCCTCCGGCGTCCAGCCCTCCACGGGGCCGCCCAGCGCGTCGCCCACCGCCGCGCCCACGAGGGCCCCTGTGGTGCGGTCCTCCAGGGAGAAGGGGGTTGAGATTGAGTTTTGAGTGCGGGCTGTTGTGGGGGTTGTCATCGGGCGCCTTTCGGTGTGGTTGCCCTGGTCAGGTCTGCTGCGATGGCTACGAGGTCCGTTCCCGCCAGGCGCGGCAGCGCGCAGCCCGCGAGCCTGCGGCAGGCGTTCCGCCAGCTCGCCGGGAGCGTGTCGGCTCCGCCGATCGCGCCCGTCAGTGCGCCCGCCAGCGCCGGGGCCGAGTCCGCCACCCGCGAGAGGCACGCCGCCGTGGGCACCGCCTCCGTCACGTCGCCGCCGGCCGCGGTCGCCACGGCCAGGGCCACCGGGACCGTCTCCGCTGCCGCGATGCCGTAGCTGTAGACGTGGTCGACGATCTCGTGCTCCAGGACCGGGACCAGCGCGAACGCGTTTCCCGGCAGGCCCGGGCGGGCCGCGGCCGCCCTTCGTGCCAGGTCCACCGCGTGCAGCGCGTTGCGGCGGATCTCGGTTCCCTCGGGCAGCTGGGCCAGCGCTGCGTCCACGCAGGCGTCGACCGGGGCGCCGCCCAGCGCTGCCGCTACGGCTGCCGCCATCGCTCTCGCGCCGTGGACTCCGTCGCCGTCCTGGGTGTAGCGGGCGTCGAACTCCGCCAGTTCCGCGGCCGGTTCGGGGTCGCCCGGGTGGACCACGGCCAGTACCGCGGCGCGTACACAGGCCGCGTCGTCGAAGTAGTGCGGGTTGTCGTGTCCCGTGGCCGGAGGGCTCAGACCCGCCGCCAGGTTGCCCAGGCCCGCTCGTACGGAGATGCGTGCCCGCATTGGCATGCGCGCCGACTCGATCTCGTCCGCTCGGGCCGTTGCTTCGGCCACCTCGGCGGCGAGGGTGTTCCAGGCGAGGGCCAGTGCCGTGCGTACGTGTTCGTCCGGGGGGACGTTCGTGCTGTGGGCTCCCGCCTTGGTGGCGTTCAGGATCGACGCCGCTGTGAACGCCGCCCATTCGGCGTCGTCCGACGGGCCCAGGCGCAGGGGTTCCGGGGGTTGGTTCAGCGCGATCGGTACGGGGAGTGTCGTCGTCGCGTTCTGTTCCGCGAACGTGTCCAGTTCTCGGGTCAGGCGGCGGGTCCAGTCGGGGAGGCGGGCCGCGCGGTGTCTGCCTGAGGGCCAGCCTGCGGCGTCGCCTGCGGCGATGCCCAGTAGCAGTCCCTCGATCCGGTGGGGGGTGGTGGGGGTTCCGGTGGTGCGGGGGGTTGTCCGGGTGGTGACGGTTGGTGGCGTCATGGTGTGCTGGCCTCTCTGGGGGCGGGTGCCGGCTTGTTCCGGGCTCCTGCTCGCGCCGGTGGTGGGTGCGGGGCCGGGCCGGTATGTCTGTCCTCGCTTGGATGGTTCGGCGTCGGATTTCGTCGGCGTCAGTTGTGTGTGCCGGCTCCGGGCGGACATACCGGCCCGGCCCCTTTCGCTCGGGCGCCAGTGCGGCTGCTCGGGGGCCGGGGTCCCCCTGTGCTTGTACGTGGATGGGTGCGGGGGTCACGGTGTGGTCCCCTTCGGGGGTTTGGGCGGGAGGGGTGGCGTGGGGGTCAAGGTGTCGGCGATGTCCAGGATGTGACGTCCCTTCATCGACGGGAGGCAGTTGCCTCGGACCGGGCCGATGGTCGTCGCCCAGTCGGCGGGGATCGCTCGTTCGCCGCGCAGTGCGCCGGCCAGGGCGCCCGCCACCGCGGCCGTCGTGTCCGCGTCGCGGCCCATGTTCACCGCCATCAGGACCGACTCCCTGAACTCGCCCCGGGCCGCCGCGAACGCTCCGAAGGCCAGGCCCACCGCCTCCGGGGCCAGGTCCGGCCAGGGGTAGCCGCCGATCACCACGGCCCGGCGTACCTCTCGTTCCATGGAGAGTTGCGTCCCCTCGGCGTCGCGGCGGGCGCAGCGGGCCGCAGCCACCGCGCGGTGCAGGGAGCGTGCTGTCCAGGAGTCCTCGGGGACCACGGACAGGGCCGCCTGGACGACTGCGTCCGGGTTGTGGCTCACCATCGCCGCCGCGACCCCGGCCGCCACCGCCCGGCCTCCGTGGATGCCCTCCCCGTCGTGCGACACCGTGCCGTCCACCGCTACGAGGCGTGCCGCCTCCGCCGGGCGGCCCGCCGCGTACACCCCGAACGGGGCCGCCCGCATGGCCAGTCCGTCGCTCCACGCGTGGCGGTGCTGCGCCGAGATGGGTGCCGCCAGGCCCCGGCGCAGGTTCTCCAGAGTTCCTCTCTCGCTGAAGCCCGCACCTCGGAACGGGCCCTCGTCGCGGTCGGCGATCCATGTGTGCCAGGCCGCCTCGACATGTCCCACGGTGAGCGCCGAACCGTGCTCCGCCAGTAGGAGGCCGGAGAAGATCGCGTACTCGGTGTCGTCCGTGCCCGCCGGGTCCGGCGAGACGAACCCCTCGATACGGCCCCATCGCTCGCGGATCTGGGACGGCTTCATGTTCTCTGCGGGCGCGCCGAGCGCGTCGCCCACCGCGAGGCCGAGCAGCGCTCCGCGGGCCCGGTCCCGCAGGGAGATCGTGGCCGGCGGCTGGCGGTGCGGGACCGTGCCGAGCCTTCGCGGACCGTCCGCGCCCGCCGGCGGGTCGGGGTCGAGGCTGACGCTCATGGCGTGTTCGGGCTCTGCGAGGTGCGGTTGGCGCTCATGTGGACCTCGTGTTCTCGGTCGGTGCTGTGGATGCGCGGACCACCAGGCGGGGTGGGGCCGTGGCCGTGGTGCCGCGAGGCGTCGGGGCCGTGCCGTCCAGGCGTTCCACCAGGAGTTCGGCCGCTCGCCGCCCGCGTTCTGTCGAGCCCAGGTCGACGCTGGTCAGCGGGGGCCAGACCGACTGGGCGAGCACGCTGTCGTCCATCCCCGCGACCGCTACGTCCTGCGGTATGCGCAGGCCCCGCGAGTGCAGCGCGCGGGCCGCGCCGAGCGCCAGCTGGTCGTTGGCGCAGAAGACGGCGTCGGGGCGCCGGGCGAGCAGTTCCGCGGCAGCCAGGGCCCCCGCCTCGATGCCGAACCCGGTCTCGACGACCAGCGTGTCGTCGTATACGAGTCCGCACTCGGCGAGAGCCGCGCGGTAGCCCTCCTCGCGGTTGCGGCCGGGGACCGTGTCGGAGGGGCCGTTGATGAACGCGATGCGTCGGCAGCCGGTGTCGTGCAGATGGCGTACGGCCAGGGCCGCGCCCGTCACCGAGTCGGCGCGGACGCTGTCCACGGGCACCCCGGACGGCAGGGAACCCATGACCACGACGGGGCCCGCCGCGCAGGTCAGCGCCTCGATGTGGTCGTCGGTGATGCGGATGGGGCAGATGATCAGGCCGTCGCTGGTGCGGTCGCCGAGGCTGCGCAGGACGGCCAGTTCGTCGTCGACGACCGCGTCCGTGGAGTGCAGGAGCAGGCGGTAGCCGTGGTTCTTGGTGACGCCCTGGACGGCGCGGACCATCGCCACGTAGGCCGGATTGCCGATGTCCGGCAGCGCGAACGTGAGCTGCCGGGTCCGGCCGTCCTTGAGGGAGCGGGCCACGGCGTTGGGTACGTAGCCGAGCTCCGACGCGGCGCGCTCCACCCGTTCGACGGTCTCCCGCCGCGCGCCCAGACCGTTGAGGACGCGGGAGACCGAGGCGATGGAGACCCCGGCCCGCCGCGCGATCGACACGATCGTCGGCTGGCCGCCGCCCGGCACCGGAGACATGGGTTCGCTCCTCACCGCATGTGGAAACGTTTACAGGTGTTGCGGCGATGTTTCCCCCGTCCGTCAACGCTCCGATCATGTGATCCATCTCTCGGGTGACGGCGAGGGCCGTTCGAGCGGGTGGGCAAAGCGGTCGAAAGCCCTGGTAAGTACGGCCTTCCTTGCTGGCGGGGGCCCGATTCCGTGCGTACTTTCGAAGCTGTTGAGGGGGGAGTCCGGGCCCGCGGGAACGCCGCGCGGCATCGGCTCCGTACGAGAGGAGCACTGGGCGGAATGGCCATCATCGAGACCGAAGCGACGCTGCACGACGCGCACCGCGACAACCACACGCACCGCGATGTCAACGGTGGCTGGCTGCGCCCCGCGGTGTTCGGCGCGATGGACGGGCTCGTCTCGAACCTGGCCCTGATGACCGGTGTCGCGGGCGGCGCCGTGTCGCAGCAGACGATCATCATCACCGGGCTCTCCGGCCTGGCCGCCGGCGCCTTCTCCATGGCCGCCGGCGAGTACACCTCCGTCGCCTCCCAGCGCGAGCTGGTCGAGGCCGAACTCGACGTCGAGCGACGGGAGTTGAGGAAGCACCCCGCGGACGAGGAGCGGGAGCTCGCCGACCTCTACATGTCGCGCGGCGTGGAGCCCGACCTCGCCCGCGAAGTCGCGCGCCAGCTCTCGAAGGACCCCGAGCAGGCTCTTGAGATCCACGCGCGCGAGGAGCTGGGCATCGACCCGGGCGACCTGCCGTCGCCGACGGTCGCCGCCGTCTCCTCCTTCGGGTCCTTCGCGCTCGGCGCCCTGCTTCCGCTGCTGCCCTATCTGCTGGGTGCGAGCGCCCTGTGGCCCGCGGTCCTGCTCGCGCTCATCGGCCTCTTCGCCTGTGGGGCGATCGTGGCCAAGGTGACGGCGCGGTCCTGGTGGTTCAGCGGGGTGCGCCAGCTGGCTCTCGGTGGTGCCGCGGCGGGTGTGACGTATCTCCTGGGCAGCCTGTTCGGTACGGCCGTAGGATGACGCCCCAGTGATGGCTATACGGGTCTCTGTATAAGTAGCCGTTACTTGGCGGTTTCGATTGCTTAACGGCGGGGCATGAGCCGTAAGCGCTGCGGGCAACGACGCCCGCCTCGCTCATGGACCCGCGGACATCGATCTGCCCGTGAAGGTCGCTATTTCCGCCGCTGTTCCGTCATCGGGAGCGGCACCGCCACCGCCACCGCGGTGTCCGCATGTTGGAACGGAGTATCCGGTTCCCGAGAACCGCTCCATCATGTAACTTGTACGAAATTTGCACCCCAGCAGAGGGCCAACGTCGTCCCTCGGCAGATGTCATATGCCAAGCAAAACGACGACGGGAGAGCCGATGCGCACGCCGCGCCAGCCGTCCCAGCACTCCATGAACCAGCCGTTCATGGATGCTCGCCCTGCAGCCCAGGGCATGTACGACCCCCGCAACGAGCACGACGCCTGCGGCGTCGGCTTCGTGGCCACCCTCACCGGCGAGGCGAGCCACGCGCTGGTCGAACAGGCGCTCACGGTTCTGCGCAACCTGGAGCACCGAGGTGCCACCGGTTCCGAGCCCGACTCGGGTGACGGAGCGGGCATCCTGTCCCAGGTCCCGGACGCCTTCCTGCGTGCCGCGGTCTCCTTCGATCTGCCCGAGGCCGGCGCGTACGCGGTCGGCATCGCCTTCCTGCCCGTCGACGAGGCCGACAACGCCGCCGCCGTCTCACAGACCGAGACGATCGCCGCCGCGGAGGGCCTCACCGTCCTCGGCTGGCGCGAGGTGCCGGTCGCCCCGCAGCTCCTCGGTGCCACCGCCCGCTCGACGATGCCGGCCTTCCGCCAGATCTTCGTCTCGGACGCCGACGGCACCGCGAAGGACATCGCGCTCGACCGCAAGGCCTTCATCCTGCGCAAGCGCGCCGAGCGCGAGGCCGGCGTGTACTTCCCGTCGCTCTCCGCCCGCACCATCGTCTACAAGGGCATGCTGACCACCGGCCAGCTCGAGCCCTTCTTCCCCGACCTGTCGGACCGCCGATTCGCATCTGCGATCGCTCTCGTCCACTCGCGGTTCTCCACGAACACCTTCCCGAGCTGGCCGCTCGCGCACCCGTACCGCTTCGTGGCGCACAACGGTGAGATCAACACGGTCAAGGGCAACCGGAACTGGATGAAGGCGCGCGAGTCGCAGCTCGCCTCCGATCTGTTCGGCGCCGAGGAACTGTCGCGGATCTTCCCCGTCTGCACGCCCGACGCCTCGGACTCGGCCTCCTTCGACGAGGTGCTCGAACTGCTGCACCTCGGCGGCCGCTCCCTGCCGCACAGCGTCCTGATGATGATCCCGGAGGCCTGGGAGAACCACGCCTCCATGGCGGCCGACCGCCGCGCCTTCTACCAGTTCCACTCCGCGATGATGGAGCCCTGGGACGGCCCGGCGTGCGTGACCTTCACGGACGGTACGCAGGTGGGTGCCGTTCTCGACCGCAACGGTCTGCGCCCCGGCCGCTACTGGGTCACCGACGAGGGCCTCGTCGTCCTCGGCTCCGAGGTCGGTGTCCTCGACATCGACCCCGCGAAGGTCGTCCGCAAGGGCCGCCTCCAGCCCGGCAAGATGTTCCTCGTCGACACCGCCGAGCACCGCATCATCGAGGACGACGAGATCAAGGCCGGCCTGGCCGCCGAGCAGCCGTACGCCGAGTGGCTGGAGGCCGGTGAGATCGAGCTCGAGGACCTCCCCGAGCGCGAGCACATCGTCCACACCCACGCCTCGGTCACCCGCCGCCAGCAGACCTTCGGCTACACCGAGGAAGAGCTGCGCGTCATCCTCACGCCGATGGCCAAGACCGGCGGTGAGCCGCTCGGCTCCATGGGCACGGACTCGCCGATCGCGGCGCTCTCCGCCCGCCCGCGGCTGATCTTCGACTACTTCACCCAGCTGTTCGCGCAGGTCACGAACCCGCCGCTGGACGCCATCCGCGAGGAGCTCGTCACCTCGCTGCGCTCCTCGCTGGGCCCGCAGGGCAACCTGCTGGAGCCGACCGCGGCCTCCTGTCGTTCGGTCACCCTGCCCTTCCCGGTGATCGACAACGACGAGCTGGCCAAGCTCATACACATCAATGCCGACGGCGACATGCCCGGCATGAAGGCCGCGACCCTGTCCGGCCTGTACCGGGTCTCCGGCGGCGGCGACGCGCTCGCCGCCCGCATCGAGGAGATCTGCGCCGAGGCCGACGCCGCCATAGAGGCCGGCGCCCGCCTGATCGTGCTCTCTGACCGGCACTCCGACGCCGAGCACGCGCCGATCCCGTCGCTGCTGCTCACCGCGGCCGTCCACCACCACCTCATCCGTACGAAGCAGCGCACCGAGGTGGGTCTGCTCGTCGAGGCGGGCGATGTGCGCGAGGTCCACCACGTGGCCCTCCTCATCGGCTTCGGCGCCGCGGCCGTCAACCCGTACCTGGCGATGGAGTCCGTCGAGGACCTGGTCCGCGCCGGTACGTTCCTGCCCGGCATCGAGGCCGAGCAGGCCATCCGCAACCTGATCTACGCGCTCGGCAAGGGCGTCCTGAAGGTCATGTCCAAGATGGGCATCTCGACCGTCGCCTCCTACCGCGGCGCCCAGGTCTTCGAGGCCGTCGGCCTCGACGAGGCCTTCGTCGAGGAGTACTTCAACGGCACGGCGACGAAGATCGGCGGCGCCGGTCTCGACGTCATCGCTCAGGAGGTGGCCGCCCGTCACGCGAAGGCGTACCCGGCGAGCGGCATCGCGCCCGCGCACCGCGCCCTCGACATCGGCGGCGAGTACCAGTGGCGCCGCGAGGGCGAGCCGCACCTGTTCGACCCGGAGACGGTCTTCCGCCTCCAGCACGCCACGCGCAACCGGCGCTACGACATCTTCAAGAAGTACACGGGCCGCGTGAACGAGCAGTCGGAGCGTCTGATGACGCTGCGAGGCCTCTTCGGCTTCAAGAGCGGCCGCGAAGCGATCTCCATCGACGAGGTCGAGCCGGCCAGTGAGATCGTCAGGCGGTTCTCGACCGGCGCCATGTCGTACGGCTCCATCTCCAAGGAGGCGCACGAGACCCTCGCCATCGCCATGAACCAGCTGGGCGCCAAGTCCAACACCGGTGAGGGCGGCGAGGACGCGGACCGGCTGTACGACCCGGCGCGCCGCTCCAGCATCAAGCAGGTCGCCTCCGGCCGCTTCGGTGTCACGAGCGAGTACCTGGTCAACGCGGACGACATCCAGATCAAGATGGCGCAGGGCGCCAAGCCCGGCGAGGGCGGCCAGCTGCCCGGCCACAAGGTCTACCCGTGGGTCGCCAAGACGCGTCACTCGACGCCGGGCGTCGGGCTCATCTCGCCGCCGCCGCACCACGACATCTACTCCATCGAGGACCTGGCCCAGCTGATCCACGACCTGAAGAACGCGAACCCGCAGGCGCGGATTCACGTGAAGCTGGTCTCCGAGGTCGGCGTCGGCACGGTCGCCGCGGGTGTCTCCAAGGCCCACGCCGACGTGGTGCTCATCTCCGGCCACGACGGCGGTACGGGCGCATCCCCGCTCACCTCCCTCAAGCACGCCGGCGGTCCCTGGGAGCTCGGTCTCGCCGAGACCCAGCAGACCCTGCTGCTCAACGGCCTGCGCGACCGCATCGTCGTCCAGACCGACGGCCAGCTCAAGACCGGCCGCGACGTCGTCATCGCCGCGCTGCTCGGCGCCGAGGAGTTCGGTTTCGCGACCGCGCCGCTCGTCGTCTCCGGCTGCGTCATGATGCGCGTCTGCCACCTGGACACCTGCCCGGTCGGCATCGCCACGCAGAACCCCGTCCTGCGCGAGCGGTTCTCCGGCAAGGCCGAATTCGTCGTGAACTTCTTCGAGTTCATCGCCGAAGAGGTCCGCGAGATCCTCGCCGAGCTCGGCTTCCGCACCATCGAGGAGGCCGTCGGCCACGCCGAACTCCTCGACACCGAGCGGGCCGTGGACCACTGGAAGGCCCAGGGCCTCGACCTCGAGCCCCTCTTCTACGTCCCCGAGCTGCCCGAGGGCGCCGTGCGCCACCAGGTGATCACTCAGGACCACGGCCTGGAGAAGGCCCTGGACAACGAGCTGATCAAGCTGGCCGCCGACGCGCTCGACGCGAACGCGCAGGCCGACGCCCAGCCGGTCCGCGCCCAGGTCGCGATCCGCAACATCAACCGCACGGTCGGCACCATGCTCGGCCACGAGGTGACGAAGAAGTTCGGTGGCGCGGGCCTGCCCGACGACACCATCGACATCACCTTCACCGGCTCCGCGGGCCAGTCGTTCGGCGCGTTCGTGCCGCGCGGTGTGACCCTGCGCCTGGAGGGCGACGCCAACGACTACGTCGGCAAGGGCCTGTCCGGCGGCCGCATCGTGGTCCGCCCGGACCGCGGCGCCGACCACCTCGCCGAGTACTCCACGATCGCGGGCAACACGATCGCGTACGGCGCGACGGGCGGCGAGCTGTTCCTGCGCGGCCGCACCGGCGAGCGCTTCTGCGTCCGCAACTCGGGTGCGACGGTCGTCTCGGAAGGCGTGGGCGACCACGGCTGCGAGTACATGACCGGTGGCCACGCGGTCGTCCTCGGCGAGACCGGACGCAACTTCGCGGCCGGCATGTCGGGCGGTGTCGCGTACGTCGTCGACCTGGACCTCAACAACGTAAATGGCTTGTCCCAGGCCGCAGTTGAGGCCCTCGACGACACCGACAAGCAGTGGCTGCACGACGTCGTGCGCCGCCACGCGGAGGAGACCGGCTCGACGGTCGCCGAGAAGCTCCTCGCGGAGTGGCCGGCGGCGGTGGACCGCTTCAGCAAGATCATCCCCAGCACGTACAAGGCAGTGCTCGCCGCCAAGGACGCCGCCGAGCGAGCCGGACTCTCCGAGTCCGAGACCACCGAGAAGATGATGGAGGCGGCGACCAATGGCTGATCCCAAGGGCTTTCTCAACCATGGCCGCGAGGTCGCCAAGACCCGTCCGGTCGGCGAGCGCGTGCGGGACTGGAACGAGGTCTACGTTCCCGGCTCCCTGCTCCCCATCATCAGCAAGCAGGCCGGCCGCTGCATGGACTGCGGCATCCCGTTCTGCCACAACGGCTGCCCGCTCGGGAACCTGATCCCCGAGTGGAACGACTACGCGTACCGCGAGGACTGGTCGGCGGCGCAGGAGCGGCTGCACGCCACCAACAACTTCCCGGAGTTCACCGGCCGCCTCTGCCCGGCGCCCTGTGAGTCGGCGTGCGTGCTCGGCATCAACCAGCCGGCCGTCACCATCAAGAACGTCGAGGTCTCGATCATCGACCAGGCGTGGGACCGCGGCGATGTCGCGCCCCAGGCCCCGGAGCGCCTCTCCGGCAAGACCGTCGCCGTCATCGGCTCGGGCCCGGCGGGCCTCGCCGCCGCCCAGCAGCTGACGCGGGCCGGCCACACGGTCGCCGTCTACGAGCGCGCCGACCGCATCGGCGGCCTGCTCCGCTACGGCATCCCCGAGTTCAAGATGGAGAAGCGCCACATCAACCGCCGCATCGAGCAGATGCGCGCGGAGGGCACCAAGTTCCGTACGGGCGTGGAGATCGGCCGCGACATCGACGCCGCGAAGCTGCGCAAGCGCTACGACGCCGTGGTCATCGCCGCCGGTGCCACAACCGCCCGCGACCTGCCGGTCCCGGGACGTGAACTCAAGGGCGTCTACCAGGCGATGGAGTACCTGCCCCTGGCCAACAAGGTCCAGGAGGGCGACTACGTCACCACGCCCGTCTCCGCCGAGGGCAAGCACGTCGTCGTCATCGGCGGCGGCGACACCGGCGCGGACTGCGTGGGCACCGCCCACCGCCAGGGCGCGGCCTCGGTCACGCAGCTGGAGATCATGCCGCGCCCCGGTGAGGACCGGAACGCGGGCCAGCCCTGGCCGACGTTCCCCATGCTCTACAAGGTGACGTCCGCGCACGAGGAGGGCGGCGAGCGGGTCTACTCCGTCTCGACCACCCACTTCGAGGGCGACGAGGACGGCAACGTCCAGTTCCTGCACCTCGCCGAGGTGGAGTTCATCGACGGCAAGCTGACGCCGAAGCCGGGCACGGAGCGAAAGATCCCCGCCCAGCTCGTCACGCTCGCCATGGGCTTCACGGGCACGGACCAGGACAACGGCCTCGTCTCCCAGTTCGCCCTGGACCTCGACGCGCGCGGCAACGTGGCGCGCGACGACGAGTTCCAGACCAACGTCCCCGGCGTCTTCGTCGCCGGTGACGCCGGCCGCGGCCAGTCACTCATCGTGTGGGCCATCGCGGAGGGCCGCTCGGCCGCCCGCGGGGTCGACCGCTTCCTGACCGGTGCCAGCGAACTGCCGGCCCCGATCCGCCCGACGGACCGCTCCCTGACGGTCTGACCGACGTGACGGCGGCCTGACGGCGGCCCCTCAAAAGACGTCCCGTACAACGGCGTACGGAACTGAGCGCGACGCTCGCCCCACTGTCCCCGACCGGACGACTGGGCGGGCGTCGCGGTGCGTCTGCCCTCTGCCGCGCCGCGGGTCACTCACTGCGTGACGAGCCGGAGCGGATGGTGCGGGTCGCGGGGGCACACGGCGATGGTCAGGCGGCCGCGGCCGGGGGAGACGCGGGTCGGGGTGTTGGCGCCCCGGGCATCACTGTCCTGCCGGTCCTCGTACGGGATCCAGCTGGTCGTGCTGGGATTCCACTCGGTGGCGGCCGCGGTCAGGAGCGGGAAGAGGTCCGCGTCGCAGGCGGCGCAGTTCAGGCGGGTCGGCCCCGTGAGGTTCCAGGCGATGTGACCGCCGACCTTCCAGCCGGGGGCCGTCGACAGGTCCGACACGTAGACTTCGTCCTCGTCCTCCTCCTCGCCGTCGGGCGCGGCCCAGCGCTCGATGCGCTCCTGCAGCCCGGGGCCGAGCTCCTCGAACCACGGGTACTCGGTGACCACTTCGGGGTGCAGGACGCACGCACTCGGGACGAGCTCCTCGCGGCCCACGACCTCGGGCACCGGCTGCTCGGAGAGCGGCTCGGTGACGTCCGCGGCATGACGCCGTCGGAGGTGGACGTGCGGCTCGTGGCGGGACTCGCCGTGCCGCTCGTAGCCGCACCAGAACACCTGGAGCAGATCGCCCTCTTCGGGGAACGGGAGTCCGGGGACGTCACGGCGGTGGAGCTGGGCGACGGCGAGCAGCGGGATCGGGTCGCTGTCGGTCAGGTCCGGGGCGTGCCGGCCACGCTTGGAACCGGCGAGTTCGGCGCGCTCCTCGGCGTTCGGGCCGGACCGCGGATCGCGCCGCCAGGCCCGGTCCAGGATCTCCCGCTCGCGCAGGACATCGGCGTAGCGGTAGCCGCTGGACCGCTTGTGCGGGATCGTGCAGACCGGCCACGGCTCTCCTGCGGGCCACAGCATCGGACCGCCGACCGAGCTGTCGTGCACCGTGGGGGTGCCGGGCCGTGGATGCAGCCGGGTCGCCGAGCGTCGCAGCGCACCCAGCTCGGGGAAGAGCGCTTCGACGTCGACAGGGCGGGGCGGGGTGGTGCGCGGCATGGGTCAGGGCTCCCGGGCATCGGGTGTCGGTCACAGACGGTCGGCGAGGGCGGAGGGGACTCTATCCGCTCGGGATCCGCTCAGGGTTTCCAGCCGGGGTTTGCGGTGCGTACCCCCGAGGCCTGACAGCCCGTCAAAATCCCCCCGTACAAAGGAGTACGGCACCGAGCGCGACGCTCGCCCCACTGTCCCCGACCGGACGACTGGGCGGGCGTCGCGGTGCGTCTGCCGCCAATCCGCCAGGTCGCGCACGGGCAGAGAGACGTCGTCCCTTTCCCGGCTGGGCGGGCGTACGAATCAGAGACCCGCTCAACCGCGATTCTCGTAGCGGTAGTTGTAGTACTCCTTGCCGCCGACCAGGACCGAGGTGACACAACGCGGCAGGCCGTCGGCGTCCCGCTCGACCTCCTGCGAGGTCTGCCGGGTGAAGCCGAGGGACACCCCGGGGATCACCGGGTACTCGGGCTGCGACGTGTCGACCGTCCAGCCCCGCTCTGCGGCGCGCGTGAAGAGGCTCTGGGCGGGGGTGGTGAACACCTCGTCCCCATCGAGCAGGACGCGGGTGCTGGACGTGCGGCCTTCGCCGGGCCACCACAGCTCGATCGCGGTGACGGCGGTGCCGCCCTCTACCAGGGCCTGTACACCGACGTGGTCGAGGGTCCAGGAAGCCTTCGCCGAGTTCCGGCTGGGACGGCGCAGCACGCGGGACTCGCCCCAGTTGTCGGGCGCCGCGGCGAGCGCTTCGTCGAGCGTCATGCCCAGCAGGATCGGCGCGACTCCGCGCGGCGGGTCGAGTACCAGATCCATCGGTTACCTCTTGCCTCTCGTTCGCCGGGTGGCCGTGCGGCGCAGCGCGTTCAACTCGGGGAAGAGGCCTTCGACATCGACGGGCGGGGTCTCACGAGGCGTGGGCCAGGGCCCCGGTCACTGGGTGACGAGGCCGAGCGGATGGTGCACGTCAAGGGGACACACGGCGATGGTCAGTCGGCCACGGCCGGGGGACACCCGGGTAGGAATGTTGGCGCGCCTGACATTGCGGTCCTGCTGATCCTCGTAGGGGATCCAACTGGTGGTGGCCGGGTCCCATTCGCGCCGGTCCGCGGTGAGGAGCGGGATGAGTTCTGTTCCGCAGGCGGAGCAGTTCAGGGGGGCCGGGCCGGTGAGGTTCCAGGCGATGTAGCCGCTGATCTTCCAGCCGGGGGCCGTGGACAGATCGGAGATGTACTGCGGGCCCTCGTCCTCCTCCGGTCCCTCCCACGCGTCGATGCGGTCCTGCAGAGACGGGTCCAGGACCTCGAGGTAGGGGTGCTCGACGATCTCCTCGGGGTGCAGCACGCAGGGGGACGGCACAAGTTCCTCACGGCCGACGACCTCGGGCGCCGGCTGCTCGGTCAGCGGCGTGCCGATGTCCACCGACCGGTGCCGGCGGAGTTGTACGTGGAGTTCGTGGCCGGTCTCTCCGTGCAGTTCGAATCCGCACCAGAAGACCTGGAGCAGGTCTCCTTCGTCCGTGTCGGGCAGGCCGGGGACGTCGCGGCCGTACAGCTGGGCCACGGCGATCATCGGTACGGGATCCGTGTCGGCGAGGTGCGGGGCGTGCGGGCCGGCCTGGACACTGTCGATGAACTCGGATTCCCAGGCGGTCGGCCCGGCCGGGTCGCGCTGCCGTGCCTGTTCCAGGA
This sequence comes from Streptomyces sp. NBC_01445, assembly GCF_035918235.1. Taxonomy (NCBI): domain Bacteria; kingdom Bacillati; phylum Actinomycetota; class Actinomycetes; order Kitasatosporales; family Streptomycetaceae; genus Streptomyces; species Streptomyces sp. NBC_01445. The sequence goes on from NZ_CP109485.1 coordinate 7,338,474, forward strand.
TCTCCCGTTTGCGCAGCACGTCGGCGTAGCGGAAACCGCTGCCACGCTCGTGCGGGACGGTGCACATCGGCCAGGGCTCGTCGGCGGGCCACAGGAGCGGCCCGCCGACCGAACTGTCACCTGCCGTGGGGATGCCACGACGCGGGTGGAGCCGCGTGGCGAAACGGCGCAGGGCGACCAGCTCGGGGAAGGCTGCTTCTACGTCGACGGGGCGGGGCGGGGTGGTGCGGGGCATCGGCCAGGACTCCCGGGGATCGGGGGCGGGTTCGGACGCGGGTTCGGTGTCGGGGGTCGGAGGGGGACTCTACCCACTCAGGGATTCCACCCGGGGATGGCGGTGCGCACCCCGCCCGCAGGGTTGTCGAGCGAGTCGACCAGTGAGAACCCCTTGTTGCCGTACGCCGCGTACTCGAAGCGGATGGGGACGGGATTGGTCCCCGCGTAGATCGGGGTGATGTCGTACTGGATGACCTCGTCCTTGTCGTCCACGGCCCGGTAGATCTTGTCCTCGATCAGATCCCGCTGGTAGGGCGAGTTGGTGGGGTTGTTCGTCTGGGTCACGAGGTTGTGCTTGGCCGCGTGCCCCACACCCGCGCCGCCGAGACGGTTGGCCAGGAGATGGCCGCGGGCCTCGTTGAACGCCGTCCCGTGACCGCGCCAGCCGGGCGGCTTGGACTTGCCCGCCTCCGTACCCGAGTCCAGCATCTCCGGCCGGATGCAGGCGGACACGCCGGTCGGGCGGCCGAGGTGGTCCAGTGGCCTGTAGCGGATGCTCCCGCCGTGGCCGTTGCTGCCCTGGGTCCACTCGTAGTGGTCCTTGCGGCACGGCGCGAGGCCGACCGGGTCGTAGAGGTCCAGCGGGTTGCTGACGTACGCGACCGGGTTGGGCGCCGGCATCAGGCCGAGCGGGTCCGGGCTGACGTACCGCGCCGTCTCTGGGTCGTAGTGCCGGAAGTAGTTGTAGTGGAGCCCGGTCTCGGGATCCGCGTACTGGCCGGGATAGCGCAGCGGCGTGTGCGCGGCGGCGTCGGGATTGACGGCGGTGGTGCCCCAGACCGTGGTGCGGGATCGCCAGGCGATCGTGCCGTTCTCGTCGACGAGCTCGGTCGGGGTGCCGACGAGGTCCGAGACGATGGCGAAGAAGCGGGTGTCGACCTCGTCGTCGGACAGCCGCTTGCGCTCGTACTGGACCAGCGGCCGGAAGCCGTCGTGGTCCCACGTGAGCGTGGTGCCGGTGGCGGTGTCCACCTGCTCGGTCAGGCGGGTGCCGTCCCACGTGAAGAGGGTCTCGTCGAGCACCGAACCCGTGTTGTCCAGACGGTACTTGGCGGTGCGACGGCCCAGCGGGTCGTACCGGTAGTGCCAGGTGGCGCCGTCCGGTGTGGTGCATGAGGTCAGGCGGTCCTCGGCGTCCCAGCTGTAGCGCCAGACGTCGGGCTTGCGGGACAGGCGCTTCTTGACGCGCTCGACGAGACGTCCGGCGTCGTCGTAGCGGTAGTGGGTGTGTCCGGCGCGGGTGACGCGGGTGCCGGTGTAGTCGCGTTCGCCACGCGCGCCCGGGTCCGCGGCGCGGTCCGGCCAGTGGGCGGTGACCTGGTTGCCGGACGCGTCGTACGCGTAGTTCTCCGGCCCGGCGGGGCCCGCCGCGTCCAGGGGCCGGCCGATCGGGTCGAGGGTGTACGTGGTGCCGCGTCCCGTGACGGCCTCGTGGACGCCGGTGAGATGACTGTCGGCCCGATAGGTGTAACTGCGTGCGCGGATGCGACGGCCGGGCCCAACGGTGAGGTTCTGCCCGCTGAGCCGGTCTCCCGCGTCCCAGTCCGACGTGAGGCTCAGTGTTCCGTCCACGGTGCGTTCGGTCTCGCGGCCGAGGAGGTCGTGGCCGAAGGCCAGGGCATGCCGGCCGTCCACGGTGAGGGCGGTGCGGTTGCCGACCGGGTCCCACCCCAGCTCGGTCAGCGCACCGGTGGGGGTGGTGCGCGAAGTGCGGCGGCCCGCCCGGTCGTAGCCGAGACGCAGGGTGGCGCCGTCCACGGTCTGGGTCAGCAGGTGTCCGGCGACATCGTAGGTGAACTCCAGGCCGCACTGCGGACTTTGGGCCGCGGTGAGGCGGGATGCTTCGTCGTACGAGAACGACGTACGCGTGTCCCCCACGGTTTTCGCGGCGAGCCTGCCGTTCGCGTCGAACTCGTAGCCGACGGTCTGCCCGGCCGCGTTGGTGCGGGTGGTGAGATGCCCGGCGGCATCGTAGGCGCAACGGCTGGTGCGGCCGTCGAAGTCGGTCTCGGTGAGCACCCGGCCGACGGCGTCGAAGGTGTAGGTCCACGCCAGCCCGGCCGGATTGACCACCTGGGTGAGGCGTTGCTCCGTGTCGTGGACGAAGGTATGCGTGCTGCCGTCCGGCGTGGTGCGGGCGGAGAGCAGGTCGAACGGGCCGAAGGCGGAGGCGGTGACGCCGCCGAGCTGATCGGTGTGCCGGACGCAGTTGCCCTCGCCGTCCCACTCCCACGCCTCGTGGCTTCCGTCGGGGGCGGTGCGCGTGCGGAGCCTGCCCTCGGCGTCCCAGGCCATACGGCTGGTGCGGCCGAGCGCGTCGGTCAGTTCGACGGGCTGTCCGAAAGAGTCCCGGCGGCAGACGGTGCGGGCACCGCGCGCGTCCTGAACCGCGACCGGGAGCCCTGCCGCGTCATGGGACATGCGCAGGGTGGTGCCGAGCGGGTCGGTGATGCTCTCCAGCGCGCCGGTCGCGTCGTGGGTGAAGCGGTGGACGGCGCCGTCCGGCCCGACGACCGCAGTGCGATTGCCCCGCTCGTCGTACTCCTGGTGGGTCACGGCACCGTCTGGAGCGATGATGGAGACCGGCATGCGCAGGGCGTCGTAGCCGAGGCGCGTGACGGTCCCGTCGGGGGCCGTCAGTGCGGTCACGTTCCCGTCCGCGTCGCGCTCCCAGCGAGTGGTGCGCCCGAGCGGATCGGTGTGGGACATGAGGCGGTCCTGGCTGTCCCACTGCTGGGTGGTCGTGTGGCCGAGGGGGTCGGTGATGGCGATGACCTGGCCGTGGTGGTTGGCCCGGTAGACCGTGGCGTGCCCGAGGGAGTCGGTGTAGGTGACCGTGCTGGTGCCGTCCGGCTCCACATCGCCGTATGAGATACGGGAGTTGAGGATGCCGTCGGTGCCCCGGGTCTCGACGACCCGGCCGCCGGCGTCGTACGCGTAGTCGAAGGCGGTGTCGTTGGAGTCCCGCCAGCCGGTGACACGGTGGACGCCGTCGTAGCCGAAGCGGGTCGCAGCACCGACGGCGTTGCAGATCTCGACGAGGTCACCCGCCTCGTCGTACCGGAAGGTGCGCAGCGTCACGGGCCGGCCGTCGTCGAGCACCGACAGGGCGGTGACCTGGCCCTGTTCGGCCTCGGAGTCGACGAGGACGCGGTATCCGCCGCTGTGCGTGACGCTGAGCGGGACGTCGTGTTCGTCGCGCTCCACGGTGACGGTGTTGCCGTTGCGGTCCTCGATGCCGACCAGCCACCACATGTCATCCCGGGCGGCGGCGGCTTCGAAGTGGCGGGTGAGGCCGGTGTACGGATCCTGCACCGTCAGCACGTAGCTGCTGTCGCGCGTGACATACGTGAGGGGCAGCCGCTCCCCGGCGGCCGGACCGACCCGGTCGCCGGGCAGATCGGGCAGCCGGGGATACGCCAGAGCCGAGCCGTCCTCCCGGTGCCACCAGAATCCGCCCAACGCCTCGTCCTGCTCCAGGCGTTCGTCGAGCGTGCAGGCCCAGGACGGGCCGAAGGAGCGGCCCCCGTCGTATCCGGACAGGTGCGTGCGACACAGGATCAGCGGCAGTACGCCGGGCAGTGCCACATCGGTCTGGGCGAGGATCATCTGCCCGTTGGCCATGTCGATCGGGTCGCCGCACGTCTCCTTGTTCTGCAACGAGCGTGCCCTCTGGGACAGTTCGGAAGACGCCAGCTTCAGCTTGTCCTGCAGGCCCTTTGCGCGGCCGTCATCCACGCCGGGGCCGCCGCTCTTGCCGTCGCCCTGCTTGCCGGCGTCGATGGCGTCGACCCTGTTCCGTACGTCATGGTCCTTGCCCTTGTGGATACGAGAGGTGGCCTTGACCCGGTCGGGAACGGTCTCGGTCACATGCTTGGCGATCTTGGTGAGGGCTTTGTCCGTGCCCTTGAGCGCGCCGTGCAGCACGCTGTCGAACGCCTGGGTGAACGGGTCGCGGCCCTTGCTGCGGCCGAACGCGCCGCGGGCCCGGCCCAGCGGGTCGGAGGCGGCCGTCTTGAGGTCGCCACCGTGCCGGGAGACCTTGCCCGCGCCGTCCTCGAACTCGATGTGATCGATCTTGGTGGCCTTCTGCGGGCCGGCGCCGGAACCTTCGGAGTTGCCCCCGGCAGAGGCGAGTTGCATCCCGCCGTGCCCGTCCTTGCCGTGCCCCGCGCCGCCGCCGCCGCTGCTGCCGTCGGCCGGCGGTATGGAGAACGCGCCTTCGGCCAGGTCGAGGACCATGTCCTCGACCATCGCCTCCAGCTTGGCGTTGACCGGCTCGGTCAGCTTGGCGATCACCTCGTCGACGATCCGCTCCACGGCCTCGTCGAGGATGCGCTTGACCGCCTGCCGCATCGCCGCGATCTCGGCTGCGCCGAGCACGGCCGACAGGCCACCGGTGACCCACGCGAGTCCGATGGAGAGGCCCACCGACCCTGCCATGATGGCGAGTTCGGCCTCGGCCTTGCGTTTCATCCCCTCGATGATGACCGCGAGCCCGTCACAGGCGTCCGCGAACAGCCGGGCAAGCTCCGGGAGCTTCTCCAGGTGACTGCCCTTCACCTTTGCCCAGTGTTTCTCCATCGCGTCGACGGCCCAGCCCTCGGATGAGGAAAGGAGACGGCTGAACGCCTTGTGCGCGTCGCCCCCGTGACCCTCGAACTTCTCCGCGAACTCCCGCATGGCGTCGGCCATTTCGCGGTAGTCGTCCTCGTCCACGTTCGGGAAGTTGATGCCGATGAAATCCAGGACCTCGTCCAGCCAGCCCGGAATCGTGTAACCCATCCCCGTTTGCCTTCCCCCGTGGCGCTCGGCAGCCTGTGCATGCCTAACTCATACGCATGTTCGAGGGTAGTTGGTGGGGGTGACGCCTGTGTAGGTGGTGCCGGTCGGGGCATGTGGAACCGGGACTTGAGTGGGCGTCATATGCGTCTGTGTCGTGGTCCCACCCCTTCGGCGGTTACGGCACCCGGTACGTCTCCCCGTACACCTTCCACACCAGCGGTGTCTTCAGGGTCAGGTTGCCGTCGTAGAGGAACTGCCGCTGGGCCGTGTCGATGCGGGTCGTGTCGCGGTCCGGCTTCTTCGCCTTCATCGCCGTGCGGCGCACGTCGAGGAAGATGTCGAGGTACGCCTTCTCCTTGCCGCCCTGCGCCGGGGTGTCCGCCTCCCGCATGGCCTTCTCGCGCAGGCCGTAGAAGCCGCTCGGGCCGGTGCCGGGGCCGTGCAGGACCATCGCGTCGTAGTAGATGAACTGGCCGAGCGTGCCCAGGCCGTCGAGCTTGGCGAGGCGGACGGCCGGGTCGAAGTAGACGCGGTCGCGCTCGGAGTTCTGGGCGGCGCGGAAGGCGGGGTCGGACGCCTCCTTCTTCCACGCCGCGGTGAAGCCGGGGTCGAGGCCCTCGTGGGAGTCCGTGCCGTCGACCTTGCGCAGGGCGGGCAGATAGCGGGCGAGGCCGTTGTCCGGGTGGGCCTTCGTGTACCGCTCGACGAGGGTGAGAAGGTCGTGCGTGCCGGTGCAGAAGCCGATGATCCCGGCCGTGTAGCCCTGCCCGTCCTCGATGTCCTCGATGTAGCCGTACTGGCCGCGCCAGTCGAGCGTCGAGTTCTCCGCGCTGGCCACGATCTGCTGGGCGAGCTCCTTCTTCGCGGGCGCGGAGAGGCCCGGCGGCAGATCGGCGATGGCGTCGTCGTCGGCCTTCTTCTCCGCGGCGGCCTTGGCCGCCTCGGCGTCCCCGCCGGAGCGCTGCGACGAGGACGTGCGGTGCGAGCCGCCCTTGCCGTCGTCGTGTCCGGGCGTGAAGAGGAACACCGCGACCGTGGCGACCGGAGCCACGGCCAGGAGTATGCAGCCGGCGCGTTTCATGCGGCTCAGATTACGTGGCGCACACATCCGCCCCGGCGCTCACCGGTATTGACTAAAAGTCAGTTCGGCCCCAGTCTCGGGACGAGCCGAGCGTGAACCGAGCGCGAGCCGAGCGCGGACCAAGTGCGGATCAGGTGCGAGCCGGACGTGAACCGCGCGCTGACCGGGAGGTCGCTGTGAGCAACGAAGCACGGGCACAGCTGAGTACCGAAGCGAGTGCCGAACTCGGTGCCGAACTGGGGGATCAACCCCCGGAGGCCTTCGGCGAGTTGACTGAATCGCAGACCCTGCTCCTGGCCGCCGCCCTGCGCCGCGAGCGCGAGAGCCGCGCCGCCGGACTCGGTGAGGCCGCCGAGGAGGCGCTGAAGCTGGTCCCCGCCCTCGCCCGCGGACCTGTCCGCCGCATCCTCTTCCGCTAGGGCCCTTCGTTCGGATCACGCCGGGTTCGCAGGCCTGATCCAAATGAAAGGCCCAAGGCCTCTTGATAGGAGACGTGCACATGGCTGTCACGGACAAGCTGCGGGGCCGGGCCGAGGTCCTCAAGATCGCGAGGCTGCTCGACGCCGAGCCCGAGAGCCTCGGCTTCCTGCTGGAGCTGCCGCCGGACGACGTGCGCCGCTTCCACGAGCAGACGGTCGCCGCCCTGTTCGACCGGATGCCCGACATGCTGGACCGGATCGCGGCGGCCACCAAGCTGGTGCCCGCCGGGGTCGCCGCCGCGATCTCGCAGAAGGCGCTCGGGCCGCGCCTGGCCGCCGCGGTCGCCGGGCGCCTCGACCCCCAGCGCGCCGCCGACATCATCGAGAAGCTTCCCGTACCGTTCACCGCCGAGTCGTGCGCGCACCTCGACCCGCGCCGCATCCCCGGCATCGTGGACCGGCTCGACGAGAACCTCGTCGTCCGGATCGCGGTGGCGCTCGCCGAGCGCGGCGACCATCTGACGATGGGCCGCTTCGTCGGCCATCTGCGGGACGCGGCGCTGACCCGGATCCTGCCGCAGGTCGACGACGCGGCCGTGCTGCGCACCGGTTTCGCCATCGACCGGCCCGAACGCACCGGCCGTATCGTCGAGTTGATGGGGGAGGAGCGGCTGGCGCAGGTCATCGCGTCCGCCGCGACCGAGGAGCTGTGGCCCCAGGCGCTGGCCGTGGCCGGGATGGTGACCGGGGAACAGCGGGGCCGGATCGCCTCGCTCACGGCCGCGCAGCCCGTCGATCGGCTCGACTCGCTGGTCGCCACGGTCGCCGACCAGGACCTGTGGGAGTCCCTGCTCCCGCTGGTGGCGCTGCTCGGTGAGGACGAGCGCAGGGCGGTCGCGGCACTGCCGTCACTGCGGGGCGACGGTGCCATTGAGGGTGTCGTACGGGCCGTGGTGGCGACGGGGCTGTGGGCGGAGTTCCTGCCGCTGGCGGAGATCCTGCCGGACGAGTCCCGCCGGGAGGTCGCCGCGGCGGCCGGCGCGCTGCCCGCGCCGGAACTCGACGCGCTGGCCCGCGAGGTGGACAAGCAGGACCTGTGGGACCTGGTCCTGCCCCTGGTGGAACTGATGGACGACGCCGGCAAGGAACGGATCCTCGAACTGCCGGCGTTCCAGGAGCAGGCGCAGTGACAACCCGTCCCTCTACGGCTGCTTGAGGAGCGTCAGCGCCACAAGGAGTACGAGCAGCGCCGCGCACGCCGAGCCCTGCACCAGGGTGCGGCGGGCGCGGGGCGCGTAGGCGAGGGCGAGGGTGGCCGCGCCGCCCGTGAGCAGGCCGCCCAAGTGGCCTTGCCAGGAGGCGAATCCGGCCGAGATCAGCATCCACAGCAGGAAGTAGGCCATGAACCGGTTGACGCCGCTCATGTCCGCGCCCAGACGCCGCGCCATCACGTAGTACGCGGCGCCGAGCCCGAAGATCGCGCCCGACGCACCGACCGTGAGGGTGCCCGGGGCGATCAGGTAGACGAGCACGGAGCTGCCGAACGCGGACAGGAAATAGACGCCGAGATAGCGGACGCGGCCCAGCTGCGTCTCGACGACACGGCCGAGGTTCCACAGCGAGTACATGTTGAACAGGATGTGCAGGATCCCGAAGACGCCCTCGGTGGCCGGCATGTGGAGGAACGCGCCGGTGATCATCCGGTACCACTCGCCCGCCACCACCCCCTCCGCGTGGAAGTCGGCCGGGAACCCGTCCTGGTACACGTAATGCCCGCCGTCAGGGCCGACGAGCCCCGCGCCCAGCATCCCGAACCGGTCCACCACGGCCGGGCGCACCAGCTCGGCGAGGTAGGCCACGATGTTCAGGCCCATCAGGACGTACGTGACGAGCGGGACGGCCGAGACCCGTCCGCCGAAGACCGTGCGGGCCTGGCGGACCGAGCGGACGCCCTCCTTCACGCAGTCGGGGCAGTGGTGGCCGACGGCCGCCGACCGCATGCAGTCGGGGCAGATGGGCCGCTCGCAGCGGGTGCAGCTGACGTAGGTCTCCACCTTGGGATGGCGGTAGCAGGTGGTGACCGCGGGGGTCGTGGCGGGCTGGGACTCGGCTTCCACGGCCGGCTCCTCTGTGGTTCGGGGAGGGGGACAGAGCCGGTGGGGACGGCGGCGAACAAAATAGCGAACGCCGTCAGGCCGCGGTGCCCGGGGTGTGGGTCAGCCAGGCGGCGGCCCGCGCGAGCGCCGCGTCCGCCTCGGGCAGGAACCCGGCCGCGCCCAGGAACCCGTGGAACATCCCCGGATACAGCGCCACCTCCGCCCGCACTCCCGCCCGCGCGAGCCGCCGCGCGTACGCGAGCCCCTCGTCACGCAGCGGGTCGCAGTCCGCGAGGAGCACGAGGGCGGGCGGCAGACCGTCGAGTTCGGGCGCGAGCCCGGGGGACGCGGCGACGGGATCGCCACCGGCGCCGAGGTACTGCTCCCAGTACCAGCGCATATGAGCCGTCGTGTGGAAGAACCCCCGCTCGAACGCCACCGGGGACTCGCCGCCGAGCCGGTGGTCGAGCACGGGGTACAGCAGCAACTGGCCCGCGACCTTTGGACCCTCGGGGTCGCTCAGCGCCCGCAGGGCCACGGCCGCGGCCAGGTTGCCGCCGCTGGAGTCCCCGGCGACGAACAGCCGGTCCGGGTCGCACCCCAGCTCCCGCGCGTGCGCGGCGGCCCACCGCGCGGCGGCGTACGCGTCGTGGGAGGCGGCGGGGAAGGGGTGCTCGGGCGCGCGTCGATAGTCGACGGAAACCACCAACGCGCCGGTCAGTGCGGCGAGTTGACGGCACAGCCCGTCGTGCGTGTCGAGGTCGCAGAGCACCCATCCGCCGCCGTGCAGGAACACCACGAGCGGGCGCGGGCCGTCGGCCTCGGGCTCGTAGATCCGTACGGGCACGGGCGCGTCGAGGCCCTGCGCCGGCACAAGGCGCTCGGTGACCGACCGCATCGGCACGGACGGCTTCCCGAGCCCCGCCCGCGCGGCGGCCCGCAGGGCGCCCGCGTCGAGGGGGCCGTCGGCCGGGTCGGGGAACGCGGCCGACATGGCGTCGCACAGGGTGCGCGCCGGCGGGGTGAGGGGATCGTGCGTCGTCATCCGGCCGTCGACCCCCCGTCCACCGTGAACTCCGTGCCGGTGATGTACGAGGAGGCGTCCGACGCCAGGAACAGGACCAGCTCACCGACCTCCTCGGGGCGTCCCAACCGGCCCAGCGGCAGATGCGACCAGTCCTTGCCCGAGACCCCGGCGATCATCGGGGTGTCGATGGCGCCCGGGTGCACCGAGTTGACGCGGATCCCGTACCCCGCCAGGTCGAGCGCCGATGACCGGGTCAGGCCACGCAGGCCGAACTTCGTGGAGCCGTAAGCCGCGTGCCCGGGTATGCCGATGAGACCCGCGGTCGACGAGACGTTGACAACCGATCCGCCGCCCGCCTCCTTCATCGCGGGCACCACGGCCTGGATGCCGAGGAACGGGCCGAGGAGATTGACGCGGATCAGCTGCTCGAAGTTCTCCAGCGTCTCCCGCTCCACCGACGCGGTGCGCCACAGCGCCGCGTTGTTGACCAGTGCGTCGATCCGCCCGAAGGCGCCGAGCGTGGCATCGACGACCTCGCCCCAGCTGTCCGGGTCCGACACGTCGTGCCGTACGAACAGCCCCTGCCCGCCGAGCGACTTGGCGACCTCGACGCCCTCTTCCTCCCGCATGTCCGTGACCACGACCCGCGCGCCGGCCGCCGCGGCGAGAGCGGCCTCCGCCGCGCCCTGCCCGCGCCCCGCGCCCGTGATGACGACGACCTTGCCGTCCAGTGAGACCGTCACTTCGCCTCCAGCGTCCGGAAGTGCGGGATGACCTTCTCGCCCCACTGGCGGATGGTCTCCATGCACGCCTCCTGCGGGACCGTGCCCATCTGGATCAGGCACATCACCTCGTCCACGCCGATCTCGCGGAGCTGCTCGACGTAACTGATCGCGGTGTCCGCGGAGCCGTAGGCGTGCTCCGCGTTGTAGGTGCCGGTGTCGACCGGGCGGGCCGGGATGTTCGCCTCGTGGAGCTTGGCGACGAGCTCCTCGCGGTCCCTGGCCATCGCGGCCACGTGGGTCGCCGCGTCATCGGACTCCGCGTAGGAGGTGGGCGCGGGGGCGTTCCCGTACCAGTGCGCGATCGACTCGGCGAAGAAGCGCTGGCCGCGCGTGCCGAGGCGCAGGGCGAGGTCCGCGTCGTCGAGGACGACCGTCGGACAGAGCGCCGAGAGGTGGTCGTTGACCTCGGTCGACACGAAGCGCTCGCCGGTGCGGGTCGCGATGGCCTCGTCGTAGACCTTGCGCATCGTACGGACGTCGTCGGCGCCGGCGAAACCCATCACCAGGGCCCCGATGCCGAGTTCGGCCGCGAGCTTGAGCGTGTCGTGCTTGGAGCAGGCCATGAAGAGCGGCGGGTGCGGGGTCTGCACCGGGCGGGGCAGGATCGCGCCGGGCCCGATGTCGATCGAGCCGTGCCACTCGAACTGCTCCTCGCGCCACGCCGAGGAGAAGATCCGCAGGGCCTCCTCCATCTGCGGATACGTGTCCTCGGGGCGGACCCCGTACATCCGCATCTCCTGCTTGGTCGCGCCGCGCCCGGCGCCGATGTCGACGCGGCCGCCGGTGAGCGAGTCGAGCATCGCGGCGCGCTCGGCGACGCGGACGGGGTGCTGGTAGCCGAAGGGCATCGTGACGACGCCGTGCCCGATGCGGATCCGGGACGTCCTGGCCGCGACCCAGGTCAGGAAGATCTCGGACGCGCTCATGTGCGCGTACTGGGTGAGGGAGTGGTGCTCGACCGCCCAGATGCGGTCGAAGCCCATCTCCTCGGCGAAGACGGCCTGTTCGACGCAGTCCCTGAGGACCTGGCGCTCGTTCTCTGGCGTCGGGTCGGCGAGCTGGGCCTCGAAGATCATGGAGAACTTCACGGGGATCCTCCCGAGTGATGTGTTTCTAATAGAAATACTTCTAGCAGGTATACGTAGGCCGGGGGAAGGGGCTACGTAGACTGCGTGCGTGGTGAAGAAGAAGGCGGTAGACGACACGGCGGGCGCGGAGCGCCCCGCACTCCCGGCGACCAGCTGGGCGGTGCTCGGGCTGCTCTCCTTCGGCGAGGAGCTGTCCGGCTACGACCTGAAGAAGTGGTCGGACTGGTCCCTGCGCTTCTTCTACTGGAGCCCGTCGTTCAGTCAGATCTACAGCGAGCTCAAGCGCCTGGAGAAGGCCGGTTACGCGACCTCGCGGATGGTCGCGCAGGAGACCGGTACGCGCGACAAGCGGGTCTATCGGATCACCGACGAGGGCATGGAGGCGGTGCGGACCTGGGCGCGCGAGGCGCCCGTGGACCCGCCCGTCCTCAAGCACGGGCCCATGCTGCGGCTCTGGCTCGGGCATCTGCTCGAAGCCGAACAGATGCGTGAAGTGCTCGCGCGGCACCGTGAGTTCGCCGAGACGATGCGGCTGCGCGCGGAGGAGGACGTGGAGGGCGCGAAGGCCAGCGAGGCCTGGAGCTATCCGGCGCTCACGCTCAAGTGGGCCGAGCGGTACTACGCGTCCGAGCGTGACCTCGCCGACGCCATGCTCGCGGACATCGAGGAGCTGGAGCGCGGCAAGCGCCCGTAGGTGCGCCGGAAGTAGAGCAGCGGCCCTGCGTCGCGGTGCGCGGTCAGTGAGGTGACCCGGCCGAGCGCGATGGCGTGGTCGCCGCCGTCGAGCACGTCGGCGAGCTCGCACTCGATCGTGGCGAGCGCTCCGTCGAGCAGGGGCGCGCCGTTGCCGCCCGGCCGCCAGGGCGTGCCCGCGAACTTGTCGCCGCCCGTCACCGCGAAGCGCCGGCACAGCTCGCGCTGGTCCTCGGCGAGGACGTTGACCGCGAACCGACCCGCCGCCCTGATCCGCGGCCAGGTCGTCGAGGTGTGTGCCGGGCAGAAGCAGACCAGGGGCGGGTCGAGCGAGACCGACGAGAACGACTGCACGGCCATGCCCGCGGGGCAGCCGTCGCCGTCGAGCGCGGTGATGACCGCGACGCCCGTACAGAAACCGGCGAGGGCGGACTTCAGGTCCTCGGCCGAGGTGGCGGGGTGGGTGGGGATCGGCATGTGAGGCCTCCAAGGAATGTACCTACTAGGTATATGCCTAACCGAAACACCTGTGATTGGATACCGGCCACGCTCGCACGTCAAGTACCCCTGATCACAGGGAGGGTTCGTGACCAGCACCACCCCACCGCGCACGCTCGCCCAGCTCCCCGAGTACGCCGCCGCCGCGTACGGCGACCGGGAGGCACTCGCCGACGGCGAGGTCCGCTGGACCTTCAGCCGGCTGCGCGACGAGATCGCCGCGTCCTCGCGCGCCGCCGTCGCACACGGCATACGCCCCGGCACCCGGGTCGCGATCTGGGCCGCCAACAGCCGCCAGTGGATCCTCGCCGCACTCGGCGCGGTCGGCGCCGGGGCGGTCCTCGTCCCGGTCAACACACGCTACAAGGCGGCCGAGGCGGCCGACATCATCCGCCGAAGCGGTGCCGAGATCCTTTACACAGAACGCGGCTTCCTGGGCACCGACTACGTCCACACCTTGACGGCCAGCGGAGAAGACCTGGGCGCCCTGCACTCCATGGTCGTCCTCCGCGGCGAGGCGCAAGACGACGCCATCGCCTGGGACGCGTACCTGAAGGCGGGCGAGGGTGTCACGGACACCGAACGCCTGGCCCGCGCCGCCACCGTGGGCCCCGACGACCTCAGCGACATCCTCTACACCTCCGGCACCACCGGCCGCCCCAAGGGCGTGATGACCACGCACGGACAGACGGTCCGTCTCTACGAGGAGTGGTCGCGCCAGGTCACGTTGCGCACCGGAGACCGCTACCTCCTGGTGAACCCGTTCTTCCACACGTTCGGCTACAAGGCGGGCGTCATCGCCTGCCTGCTGCGCGGCGTCACGATGCTGCCGGAGGAGGTCTACGACACGGACCGCGTCCTGGAGCGCATCGCCACCGAACGAGTCACCTGCCTGATGGGCCCGCCCACGATCTTCCACGGCCTGATCCACCACCCTCGCCGACATGAGACCGACCTCGGAGCGCTACGACTCGCGGGAACGGGCGCCGCAACCATCCCAACGGAACTGGTAGAACTCATCCGCACCGAACTCGGCGCCCCCGACGTGTTCACGGCGTACGGGCTGACCGAGTCGGGAGGCGTCGTCTCCGTCTGCCCCACGGACGCCGACGCGTGGACCGTCGCGCACACGGTGGGCCGCGCGCTGCCCGGCACCGCGATCCGGATCGCCTCACCGCTGGGCGACGAACTGCCCGCAGGCGAACCGGGCGAGGTACAGGTGCGCGGCTACCACGTGATGCGCGGCTACCTGGACGACGAAACGGCAACCCAAGAGGCAGTCCCCCAAGACGGCTGGCTCCGCACGGGCGACATCGGCAAGCTCGACGACCGTGGCTTCCTCACCATCACGGACCGGCTCAAGGACATGTATGTGGTGGGCGGCTTCAACGCGTACCCGGCCGAGGTGGAGAACACCCTGCTCGGCCACGAACAGATAGTGGACGCCGCCGTAGTGGGCGCTCCGGACGAACGACTCGGCGAGGTGGGCGTCGCCTTCATCGTCGTATCCGGACCCGTAGACGCAAAGAAGCTCACCGCGTGGACGCGTGAGCGCCTGGCCAACTTCAAGGTCCCGCGCCGCTTCGTCACAGTCCCGGAGCTCCCGCGCAACGCGGGCGGCAAGCTCCTCAAAGGCGAGCTGCGCCGTACGGCAAGAGGAGAGACCACATGAAATTCACACGGGAACAGAACGACCTGAGGTCAGCCGTAAGGGCGGTGCTGACCCAGCACGAGGGCGCGACGGCCTGGGTCCCGCTCACGGAGGCCGTCGGCGCGGCAGGCCTAGGGGTGCCGGAGGAGTACGGCGGCGTCGGCGGCGGCACGCTGGAAACATACGTGGTCATGGAGGAACTGGGCCGGACACTCAGCCCGGTCCCGTACCTGGCCTCAACCATCTTGGCCACGCAGGCATTGGTCGCCTCCGGCAACGCGAGGGCCTGCGCCGAACTGCTCCCCAGGCTGTCCGACGGCACCGCAGTAGGAGCGCTGGCCTGGGCGGAAAACGGCAGCTGGGAGCCAAAGGCGCTGAGCGCCCGAGTCCGAGCGGGCCGACTGACAGGTGTAAAGGAACATGTCCTGACAGGCCCCGGACACCCGGACACCCTCCTGGTACTGGCCCAAGGCGAAGAAGGCCCCGCCCTCCACCAAGTCACCTGTGCAGACGGCGAGTTCACGCCCCTCCCCACCATGGACGAGACGCGTCCCCAGGCCCGCATCACTTTCGACGGGACCCCGGACGTCGAGCTCCTGGCCGCAGACGGAGGACGAATCCTGTCCCGCGTACGGGATCTCGCCTGCACAGCGCTGGCGGCCGAACAGATGGGCGCCGCAACCCAGGCGCTCGTGGACACCATCGAGTACGCCAAGAACCGAGTGCAGTTCGGACGGCCCATCGGCTCGTTCCAGGCGGTGAAGCACCGCATAGCCGACCTGCACGTCGAACTGGAGGCCGCACGCTCACTCGCCCAAGCCGCCGCACACTCCAACGCGGCACCCCACCTGGCGGCAGCCGCGAAGGCCGCCTCCTCCCAGGCGTACACGAACATCGCCGGCGAGATGATCCAGCTGCACGGCGGCATAGGCATCACCTGGGAACACCAGGCGCACCGCCATCTGAAACGAGCGCACTCCGCCCGCCTGCTCTTCGGCGCCCCGGCCGAACACAGACAACGCCTCGCCGCCGGCTTGGACCTCACCCCAGTGACGTAACCTCGGCACTTTCGCCACACCCCAGCACCATCGGAGCCGCCCCATGCCCGGGACCACTGACAACGGCGTACGGCTGCTGCCCGCAGCGGAGCGAACCGCCGCGGCCTGGAAGAACGGCGGCGGGGTCACCCGCAACATCGCGGCGTCGCCGCCGGACGCGGGGACGGACGACTTCGTGTGGCGGGTGAGCCTTGCGGACGTAGCGGGCGACGGCCCGTTCTCCGCGTTCCCCGACGTCGACCGGACCCTGACGATGGTCGAGGGCGCCGGCATGGAACTGACGGTCGGCGACGACCACAGAACCGTGGACGAGCGCTACGTGCCACAGGACTTCCGAGGCGACGTCCCGACCGACTGCCGCCTCATCGACGGCCCGGTCGTGAACTTCAACGTCATGTGGCGCAGAGGAGCCGGCACGCCCCCCGCGGTGGCAGTGGTCCGAGGCCGCCTCACCATCACCGGCAAGGCCCTGGTCGTAGCGCTGGACGGCGAGGGCGCGAACGTCGGAGGACATGAGCTCGCCCGCTACGACGCCGCGCTGGTGACCTCGTCCACTGCTGCCGGCGCACTGCACGCCAGGGGACGCACGGCCGTAGTCACCTTCCCCTGAGCGCCCCAACCCCGCGACGGAACGGACCACGGCGATCAGCCGCGTACGAAACGGCCGTGGGCGAGAGGAAGCCCCACCGGCCCGTAGCCGCCCCCCCGACGGGAGGGGACGTGGCGGGATGTGCGCGCGGAGCCACGTGCGGGAGCGCTCGGGCCCACGTTCCGATGCCCAGAACCCATAGAACAGCGAGCACGTACATCCCGGCGCGGCCCCGCACCCACGAACGGCGAGGCGTCGCAGGCACGGCGCCGCACCCTGAACGGCGAGTCGCAGCAGGCACGGCGCCGCACCACGCGGGGCATCCCGCGTGCGTCGACGAGTACGGCGGCCGCCTGATCTTCCAGCGCGGTCCCTGAACGGCGAGGCGTCGCAGGCACGGCGCCGCCCCCTGAACGGCGAGTGCCCCCACGACCGAGGCCGCGAGGCGCACCGAACCAGAACTGAACCGACCCGCCCCTCCCTCAGAGCGCAGTCAGCCGCCAACCCCCTCCGCCAGCACCCGAGCCCGGCAATCCGCAGGTGCCCCCCACGCGTCCCGCAGCGGCCGGGCCTTGCGCAGCCACAGCGACAGGTCCAGCTCCTGCGTGTACCCGATGGCCCCATGCAGCTGGAGGGCAGCCCGCGCCGCCGCGTAAGAAGCCTCACCCGCCGCAACCTTCGCCGCGGCGATGTCCCCGGGTGCCATCGAGAGCGCCGCCCCGAACACCAGCGGCCGCGCGAACTCCAGCCCCGTGAGCGCGTCCGCGAGCCGGTGCTTCACGGCCTGGAAGGAGCCGATGGGGGAGCCGAACTGGGTGCGCTGCGTGGCGTATTCGACGGTCCGGTGCAGCAGGGAGAGGCCCACACCGAGCGACTGCGCGGCGGTGAGGAACGCGGCGAGATCCACGGCCCGGGCGGCAGCGTCCCGCACATCCGGCCCGCGCGCGAGCAGCGTCCCACCCTCCACAGACGGCGCGTAGAGCCGGCGCGCAGGATCGGCGGAGGGCAAGAGAGGCCCGTGGCCGGAGGCAAGCCGCAGCTCATCGCCACAGACGACGAAGACGGCGTCGGCGGAGTCCGCATCCAGGACGTAAGAACCATCCACACCGAGGGACGCCACCACATCCCCCGAGGCGATCCCGGGAAGCCACTCCTTGGCAACATCAGGCAGGCAGTCCAGAAGCCGAGCCACGGCGGCGGTCTCCACCACGGGTCCGGGCACCCCGAACCGCCCCAACTCCGTAAAGGAAACGGCCAGTTCAACCGGCAGGAGCCCCGCCCCGCCATACGCCTCCGGAACAGCGAGCGCGAAGACACCTGTCCCGCCCAGCCGCGACCACAGCGCCCGCCCGGGCCCGTGATCGCCGGACGACCAGGCGCGGATCACCTCAGGGGTGTCCGCGGCGGTCAGAAGCCGGTCGAGCGTGCGCCCGAACTCGGCCTGCTCCGCGTCGAGGAGGAACCTCATCAGCGCCGTCCCTTCGGCAGGCCGAGCAGCCGCTCGGCGATGATGTCGCGCTGGATCTCATTGGTGCCCGCATAAATGGGCCCGGCGAGCGAGAAGACATACCCCTCACCCCACCCACCGCGGTCATCGGCCAACTCGCCGTCGGAGCCGAGCAGATCGAGCGCGGTCTCATGCAGAGCGATGTCGTACTCCGACCAGAACACCTTGTTCAGACTGGACTCGGCCCCGATCGTCTGACCGGCGGCGAACCGCGATGCGTTGGCGTACGTGAACAGCTGATACGCCCGCGCCCCGATCAAGGCATCGGCAACGCGATCGCGGATCCCGGCATCCTCCCCCCGCTCCCCCCACAGCCGTACGAGCCGATCGGCGGCAGCAAGGAAGCGCCCGGGCGACCGGAGCGTGAGCCCCCGCTCGTTCCCCGTAGTCGACATAGCGATACGCCACCCGTTGCCCGGCTCGCCGATGACGTCTTCGTCAGGCACGAAGACCCGGTCGAGGAACAGCTCGGCGAACGCCGGTTTCCCGTCGAGCCGCCCGATGGGCCGCACGGTCACCCCGGGCGCCCGCAGGTCGAACATCAGGTAGGTCAGCCCCTGATGGGGCTTGGGCGCGTCAGGATCCGTACGGAAGATCCCGAAGGCCCGGTCGGCGAAGGCGGCCCGCGATGACCAGGTCTTCTGCCCGGACAGCAGCCAGCCCCCCTCCGTGCGCACGGCCCTGGACTTGAGGGACGCCAGGTCGGACCCGGCCTCCGGCTCGGACCAGGCCTGCGCCCAGATCGTCTCGCCGCTCGCCACGGAGGGCAGCACCCGGGCCCGCTGCTCAGGTGTGCCGTGGTCGAAGAGGGTCGGCGCAAGCAGGTTGATGCCGTTCTGCGAGACACGCCCAGGGGCGCCCGAGGCGTAGTACTCCTCCTCGAAGAGCAGCCACGAAAAGATGTCGGCGCCCCGCCCCCCGTACTCCTCGGGCCAGGACACCACCGACCAGCGCCCGGCGTGAAGCTGCGCCTCCCACGCGCGATGCGCGGCGAACCCTTCCCCGGTCTCAAGTGAAGGCAGCGGCTCGCCCGGAACATGCCCGGCGAGCCACGCACGGGCCTCGGCGCGGAACGCGTCCTCGGCGGGCGTGAAGTCGAGGTCCATCAGGCGTTCGCCTCCTTCATCGCGCGTACGTCCATGCCGCCGAGGGAGTCCTTCGCGGTCTCCGCGTTGTGCGCGTGGGCGAGGTGGTGCAGGCCGAACACGGAGTCCATGCCGGCGTGCAGGCCCTGAAGGTCCTCGGCCTGGTTCACCGCCCGCTTGGTGAGGGCGAGCCCGAGCCGCGGCATCTCGGCGACGCGCAGCGCCAACTCATCGGCCGCCCCCGCCAGTTCGCCGCGCGGGACGACGCGGTTGACCATCCCCACCTCGTACGCCCGCCGGGCGGTCATCCGGTCGCCGGTGAACAGGAACTCCTTGGCGACGCGAGGCGGCATCACCCACGGGTGCGCGAAGTACTCGACGCCGGGGATCCCCATGCGCACGACGGGATCGGCGAAGAACGCGTCGTCGGAGGCCACGATCAGGTCGCAGACCCAGGCGAGCATGAGCCCGCCCGCCACACACGCCCCGTGGACCGAGGCGATCACCGGCTTCGGCAGCTCGCGCCAGCGCCGGCACATGCCCAGGTACACCTCCGACTCGCGGGCGAACCGCGATTCGGCGCCCTGCTTGTCGGAGTGGTCCCACCAGAGCCCGGCCCGCCGCTCGAAGGGCAGATGCGCGTCCCGCTCGGGGGTGCCGATGTCGTGCCCCGCGGAGAAGTGGTCACCCGCGCCGGCGAGGACCACGGCCTTGACGTCGGGGTCGTCGGCCGCGCGGTAGAAAGCCGCGTCCAGGGCGTAGGTCATCGCCGAGTTCTGCGCGTTGCGGTATCGCGGACGGTTCATCGTCACGTACGCGACCGGGCCGCGGCGCTCGTACAGGACGGGCTCGGTCGGGGCGGGCTCGGGGCCGTCCTGCGAGACGCGCTCGGGGCTGTCGTGGGCTGCGGGCATCGGAAACATCCTTCCCTAACAAGTGTTTGGTAGGTTAACGTACGTCCATGAGCAGCGTCGAGGAGTTTCGCGCCGAGATCCGGGCCTGGCTCGCGGACCATCTCGTGGGGGAGTTCGCCGAGTTGAGGGGCCGCGGCGGGCCGGGCCGTGAGCACGAGGCGTTCGAGGGGCGGCTCGCCTGGGAGCGGCACATGGCGGCGCACGGGTGGACCTGTGTCGGCTGGCCCGTCGAGCACGGCGGCCGCGGCGCGAGTCTCGAGGAGCAGATCGCGTTCCACGAGGAGTACGCGCTCGCGGACGCGCCCGCCCGGGTCAACCACATAGGGGAGCAGCTCCTCGGCCCGACGCTCATCGCCTTCGGCACCGAGGAGCAGAAGAAGCGGTTCCTGCCGCCGGTCGTCGCGGTCGAGGAGCTGTGGTGCCAGGGCTACAGCGAGCCGGACGCGGGCTCCGACCTGGCGAACGTCCGCACGAGAGGCGCCCTTTCACCCGACGGGTCGCAGTGGGTCGTGGACGGGCAGAAGATCTGGACCTCGCTCGCCCATGAGGCCCAGTGGTGCTTCGTCGTGGCCCGCACCGAATCCGGCTCGCGACGGCACGCGGGCCTGTCCTACCTCCTCGTACCCCTGGACCAGCCGGGCGTCGAGGTGCGCCCCATCGTGCAGCTCACGGGCACCAGCGAGTTCAACGAGGTGTTCTTCGACGGCGCCCGCACCGACGCGTCCCACGTCGTCGGCGAGCCCGGCGACGGCTGGCGGATCGCGATGGCCACCCTCGGCTTCGAGCGCGGCGTCTCCACCCTTGGCCAGCAGGTCGGGTTCCGCCGCGAATGGGACGGCCTCGCGGCGCTGGCCAGGAGGAACGGCGCGATCGCCGACCCCCTGATTCGCGACCGGCTCGTCCAGGCCTGGATCGACCTGGAAGCCATGGCGGCCTCCGCGCGGCGCGGCGTCGACCCCTCCGTCGGCAAGCTCCACTGGGCGGCCTGGCACCGCGGCCTCGGCGAGCTCGCCATGGACGTGTGCGGTGCCGCGTCCACGATCGCCGCCGGCGAGCCGTACGAACTCGACGACTGGCAGCGGCTGTTCCTCTTCTCCCGCGCCGACACCATCTACGCCGGATCCGACGAGATCCAGAAGAACATCGTCGCCGAGCGCCTGCTCGGCCTGCCCAAGGAGGCGCGGGTATGAGCGCGAAGCCCGAGTACGTGCCGGGCCACGGCCTGCTGAAGGGGCGGACGGCCGTCATCACGGCGGCCGCCGGAGCCGGGATCGGCGGGGCGACGGCACGCAAGTTCCTCGAAGAGGGCGCCCGCGTCGTCATCAGTGACGCGCACGCCCGCAGGCTCAAGGAGAGCGAGCAGGCGCTCGCCGACGAGTTCGGCGCGGGGAACGTCGCCTCACTGCCCTGCGACGTCACCGACGAGGAACAGGTCGGCGCCCTGTTCGCGCTGGCCGCCGAAACGCACGGCGGCCTCGACATCGTGGTCAACAACGCGGGTCTCGGCGGCACTTCGGACCTCGTCGACATGACCGACGACCAGTGGACGCGCGTCCTCGACGTCACGCTGAACGGCACGTTCCGGTGCACGAGAGCCGCCCTGCGCTCCTTCCGCGACACCGGCCGCCACGGCGTCGTCGTGAACAACGCGTCCGTCGTCGGCTGGCGCGCCCAGGCCGGACAGGCCCACTACGCCGCCGCGAAGGCGGGCGTCATGGCCCTCACCCGCTGCGCCGCGATCGAGGCCGCCGAGTACGGAGTCCGGGTCAACGCGGTCTCGCCCAGCCTCGCCATGCACCCCCACCTCGTGAAGGTCACCTCCGCCGAACTCCTCGCCGAACTCACCGAGAAGGAAGCCTTCGGCCGGTACGCCGAACCCTGGGAGATCGCCAACGTGATCGTGTTCCTGGCGTCCGGCTACTCCTCGTACATGACGGGCGAGATCGTCTCCGTCAGCAGCCAGCATGCGTAGCGCCGCGGGCGCGCCGGTGAGGACGACAATGGACCCGTGCCTACCAAGAAGAAGCCCCAGGTGACCGCCTCGCCCGAGCGCCGCCGCGAACTCCTCGACACCGCGGCCGAGGTCTTCGCCGCCCAGGGGTACAACGCCACCACCGTCCGCAAGATCGCCGACCACGCGGGCATGCTCGCGGGCAGCCTCTACTACCACTTCGACTCCAAGGAGTCGATGCTCGAAGAGATCCTGCGGACCTTCCTCGACGAGCTGTGGCACGGATACGACTCCGTCCTCGACTCCCGGCTCGGCCCCAGGGAAACCCTGGAGGCCCTCGTCACCGAGTCCTTCCGCGAGATCGACCGGCACCGCGCCGCCGTCGCCATCTACCAGAAGGAGTCCAAGCACCTCGCCGTCCAGGAGCGCTTCGAGTTCCTGGCCGCCTCCCAGCGCAAGTTCGAGAAGGCGTGGCTCTCCACCCTGGAGCGCGGCGTCGCCGCCGAGGTGTTCCGCGCCGACCTCGACATCCGGCTCACCTACCGGTTCGTCCGCGACACCGTCTGGGTCGCCGCGTCCTGGTACCGCCCCGGCGGACAGCACAGCCCCGAGGAGATCGCCCGCCAGTACCTCTCGATGGTCCTGGACGGCATCGCCGTACGCGCCACCCAACCCTGAAGGGAAACCCGTCATGGCCGAGGCCTACATAGTCGAAGCGGTCCGCACCCCCGTAGGACGGCGCAAGGGAGGCCTCGCCGCCGCCCACCCCGCCGACCTCGGCGCGCACGTCCTGAAGGAGCTCGTCGCCCGCTCCGGGATCGACCCCGCCGCCGTCGAGGACGTCGTCTTCGGCTGCCTCGACACGGTGGGCCCGCAGGCCGGTGACATCGCGCGGACGGCCTGGCTCGCCGCCGGCCTCCCCGAGGAGGTCCCCGGCGTGACCATCGACCGCCAGTGCGGTTCGTCACAGCAGGCCGTGCACTTCGCGGCGCAGGGCGTCCTCTCCGGCACCCAGGACCTCGTCGTCGCCGGCGGCACCCAGAACATGACGCAGATCCCCATCGCCTTCGCCTCCCGCCAGGCCGCCGAGCCCCTCGGCCTCACCGACGGCCCGTTCGCGGGCAGCGAGGGCTGGCGCGCCCGCTACGGCGACCAGCCGGTGAACCAGTTCCACGGCGCCGAGCTCATCGCCCGCAAGTGGGGCATCACCCGCCGTGACCAGGAGGAGTGGGCCCTGCGCTCCCACGAGCGCGCGATCCGCGCCATCGACGAGGGCCGCTTCGCCCGTGAGACCTCCGCCTACGGGGACGTCACCGTCGACGAGGGCCCCCGCCGCGACACCACCCTGGAGAAGATGGCGGGCCTCAAGCCCGTCGTCGAAGGCGGCACGATCACCGCGGCCTGTTCCTCGCAGGTCTCCGACGGCGCCGCCGCGCTGCTCCTCGCCTCGGAGCGCGCCGTACGCGAGCACGGCCTGACCCCGCGCGCCCGCGTCCATCACCTCTCCGTACGCGGCGAGGACCCCATCCGCATGCTCTCCGCGCCGATCCCCGCGACCGCGTACGCGCTGAAGAAGACCGGCATGTCCATGGACGACATCGACCTCGTCGAGATCAACGAGGCCTTCGCCCCCGTGGTCCTCGCCTGGCTCAAGGAGACGGGCACGGACCCGGAGAAGGTGAACGTGAACGGAGGAGCGATCGCGCTGGGCCACCCCCTCGGCGCGACCGGCGCGAAGCTGATGACGACCCTGCTGCACGAGCTGGAGCGCACGGGCGGGCGCTACGGACTGCAGACGATGTGCGAAGGAGGGGGCCAGGCGAACGTCACGATCATCGAGCGTCTGTAGCCCCGTGAGGGTCGTGCTAAGGTCGATGACGTTGCAGTTTTGGTACCCATAGACTTTATGTGCGCCTGACGGGAATGTTCCTCAGGCGCATTATTGTTTTCCGGCCGGTCCTCCGGGCCAACTCCGGATGGGGCTCAATGGTGCGACTGGAGATTCGAAGGACTCGGATTTCCGTACCGCCCCAGTAAAGGAGATTGTTATGGCCACCGGAACCGTGAAGTGGTTCAACTCGGAAAAGGGCTTCGGCTTCATTGAGCAGGACGGCGGCGGCGCCGACGTCTTCGCCCACTACTCGAACATCGCCACCCAGGGCTTCCGTGAGCTCCAGGAGGGCCAGAAGGTGACGTTCGACGTCACGCAGGGCCAGAAGGGCCCCCAGGCGGAGAACATCCTCCCCGCCTGAAACACCGCTTGATCCCAGGATCACGCACCCCACGGCCGGGGTCCGCACCGCGAAGGTGCGGGCCCCGGCCCGTGCTGTCCCCAGGCCGGCGGCCCCGTGGGGCCTGTGGTCACATTCCCGTCCGCCTGGCGGCCCGCCCTCCAGGCGGACGGGAATGTGACGACAGGCTCTAGACGCGTCGATGGCCACCGGCTCCCGGCCGCCCAGGCCCAGGAAGGCATGCCCGCATGGCTAACCCCGCACGTCCGCCCCGCCCGACCCGCAACCGGTCCGCATCCGCTTCAGGAAACGCGGGTACCGGAAACGCCGGAAGGAATTCCCGGGGCGGAAGGTCCGGCGGAAAGGGCCGCGTTCCCGAGCGCCGGCCCACGCCGCCGCAGGAATTCACGATGCCGGAGAACACGACGCCCGCGCTGCCCGCGGCCGCGACGTTCGCCGAGCTCGACATGCCGGCCGGCCTTCTGAAGACGCTCACCGAGCAGGGCGTCACCGAGCCGTTCCCCATTCAGGGCGCCACCCTCCCCAACTCCCTCGCGGGGCGCGACCTCCTCGGCCGCGGCCGCACCGGCTCCGGCAAGACCCTCGCGTTCGGCCTGCCGATGCTCGCCCGCACGGCCGGCCTCAAGGCCGAGCCGCGCATGCCGCTGGCCCTCGTCCTCGTGCCGACCCGCGAGCTCGCCCAGCAGGTCACCGACGCCCTCACGCCGTACGCGGGCGCCGTCAGGCTCCGTCTCACCACCGTCGTCGGCGGCATGTCGATCTCTCGTCAGGCGTCCTCCCTGCGCCGCGGCGCGGACGTCGTCGTGGCGACGCCCGGCCGCCTCAAGGACCTCATCGAGCGCGGCGACTGCGACCTGTCCGAGGTGCGGATCACCGTCCTCGACGAGGCCGATCAGATGGCCGACATGGGCTTCATGCCGCAGGTCACGGCGCTCCTCAAGCAGGTCGCCCCGGGTGGCCAGACCATGCTGTTCTCGGCGACGCTCGACCGGAACGTCGACCGGCTCGTCCGGCAGTTCCTGACCGACCCGGTCGTCCACTCCGTGGACCCGTCGGCCGGCGCCGTCACCACGATGGAGCACCACGTCCTCCACGTGCTCGACGAGACCGACAAGAAGGCCGTCACCGCGCGCATCGCCGCCCGCGAAGGCCGCGTGATCCTCTTCGTCGACACCAAGCGGTCCGCCGACCGGCTCGCCAAGCGGCTCCTCGCCAGCGGAGTCCTCGCGGCGCCGCTGCACGGCGGACGCTCGCAGCCGCAGCGCAACCGCACCCTGGAACAGTTCAAGGACGGCCGGGTCACGGCCCTCGTCGCCACGAACGTCGCCGCCCGCGGCATACACGTCGACGACCTCGGCCTCGTCGTGAACGTCGACCCGCCGACCGAGCACAAGGACTACCTGCACCGCGGCGGCCGCACCGCCCGCGCCGGCGAGTCCGGCAGCGTCGTCACGCTGGTCCTGCCCGAGCAGAAGCGCGACGTCACGCGCCTCATGCGGGACGCGGGCATCCGCCCGGAGACCACCCAGGTCAAGTCCACCGACGAAGAGCTCGTCCGCATCACCGGCGCGCGGGAGCCCTCCGGCGTCCCCGCCGTCATCGAGGTCCCGGAGCCGACCGCTCCGGCCGCCTCCGGTGCCCGCAAGCCGCGGCGCAGCCGTGGCGGCAGCGGACGCGGCCAGGGCGGCGGCCAGGCAGGGCGTGCCCAGGGCGGGCGCGCGCAGGCCGGGCGCGGCGAAGGCGGCGGCCAGGGCGGCGGGCGCGGCCAGGCCGTCCAGGGAGGTCGCTCCCAGGGCGCCGGTGGCCGAGGCCAGGGCGGCCGTGGCCAGGGCGGTCCCGGGCAGGGCGGCGCCGGTCAGAGCGCCGGCGGGCGCGGCGGCCGGGCGCGGCGCGGTCCGCGTGACGCCGGGCGCGGCGCGGCCGCGTAAGCGGTACTCCAGCCGAGCGGCGGGGCGGTGGGACGAGGCGAACAGCCTCGCCCCACCGCCCCGCTTCGCGTTCGCGTCAGTCTCGCGTTCGCGTCAGTCGAGCAGCCGGTGGCGCAGGGCCGCGACGGTGTCCAGGTCGAGGCCGAGCCCCTGCGAGACGTACCGGCCCAGGCTTCCGTAGTCCGCCCGCGCCTGGCCGACGGCCGCCGACAGATACTCCGTGCGGACCTCCTGGAGGGGGATCAGCAGGTCCGGGTCGAGCATCATGCCGGACTGCTTCAGCCCGTCGCGCACCTTCGCGTCGTACGCGGCGCGGAAGGTGTTCGACGCCAAGTAGTCGTCCACGGCGGTCCGTTCGGGCACGCCGAGCAGGAGCAGCAGGACGTACGTCGTCCAGCCTGTGCGGTCCTTCCCCGACGTGCAGTGGTAAAGGAGCGCGCCCCGGCCGCCGGTGCCGTACGCGGCGTCGCGCAGTGTGGCCGCGAACCGCGCGCGGTTGTCCGCGTCCGACACGAACCGCGGATACACGCTCCGCATGAAGGCGGCCGCCCGGCCGCCGCCGAGCATCTCCTCCTGCCGCACGGGGTCCTTGGAACTGATGGCGGCCATCATCTGCGCGTACAGGCCGTTGTCCGATACCGGTCGCGAGTCCGGGGTGAGGCCGGCGGGGAGGCGGTCCGCGCCGTCGTACTGGACCTCCACCGGCACCCGGTAGTCGATCACCCGGCGCAGACCGAGGCCCGAGAGCGTCGTGACGTCGGCGTCGGTGAGCTTGGACAGGGCATCGGCGCGGTAGACGAGCCCGTGGCGGACGCGACCGCCGCCGAGGGCCCGACAGCCGCCCACGTCACGGACGTTGACCGCGCCCTGGAGCGGGATGTGCCGGATCGGCGGGTCCTGGTACGGACGCCGTCCGGCCGCGGCGGCACCGGGTGCGACGGCCGCGGCCGTCAGGGTGGTGAGCGCGGCGCCGACGAGGGCGCGTCTGGACACAGTGCGTGGCATCGCTGAACTCCCTTGCGGGAAGCGGGATCACCCTGGGGTAGGCAGGGTGCCGAGCACGTGCCGGGCCTCGGTCATCACGCGGGTGACGAGTTCCTCGCAGCTCGGGAGGTCCTCGATCACCCCCGCGACCTGGCCCGATGCCATGACACCGAGGTCGGTGCGGCCCTCGACCATGGACGCCTTGAGGAGCATGGGGGTGTTCGCGGCGAGCAGGACCTGGCTCCACGACAGTTCCTTGCCGTGCTTCATCGCCAGCCCGTCGCGGACCATCTGCGGCCAGCTCAGGCCCGACAGCTTCCTGAACCCGGCGGCCCGCCGCACGGCCTGCACGAGCGCGCGCGTGCGGCCCGCCCGTTCGAGTGAGTTGACGAGATCGGTACGCAGCATGCGGTGCGGCAGACCGTCCACGGCCGTCGTCACGGTGACGTCCTGGACCGTGGCCGCCAGATATCTCGCCTTCACCGCGTCCGGGACGGTCGAGTCGGAGGTGAGCAGGAAACGGGTGCCCATGGCGACGCCGGCCGCGCCGTACGCGAGGGCCGCGACCAGGCCGCGCCCGTCGTGGAACCCGCCCGCGCCGATCACCGGGATGTCCACGGCGTCCACGACCTGCGGCAGCAGCACCGTCGTCGCGACGTCCCCCGTGTGGCCGCCGCCCTCGCCGCCCTGCACGATGACGGCGTCCGCGCCCCACGCTGCGACCTTCTCGGCGTGACGCCGGGCACCGATGGAGGGGATGACGACGACGCCCGCGTCCTTCAGCTCGGCGATCAGGTCACGGGACGGCGCGAGCGCGAACGAGGCGACCCGCACACCCTCGTCGATGATCACCCGCACGCGGTCCCGCGCGTCACCGGCATCCGCGCGCAGATTGACCCCGAAGGGTTCGCCCGTACGGGACTTCACCTCGCGCACCGCCGACCTGAGCTGGTCGAGGGTCATGGTGGCGGAGGCGAGGATGCCGAGCGCCCCGGCGTTCGCCGACGCCGACACGAGGCGCGGGCCCGCGACCCAGCCCATGCCGGTCTGCACCAGCGGGTGGCGCACGCCGACCAGCTCGGTGAACGCCGTCTCGATGGTCGAGTCGCTCATACGGGCCTGACCTCGCGGTCGCGCAGGCCCTTCGGGTCGATGACTTCGCGGATCAGCCGGAGCTCCTCGGCGGTGGGCTCGCGCGTGTACGGCACGTCGCCCCCGTCCGGCAGGACGAGCGGGAAGCCCGTCGCCGCGATCACCTCGTCGACGGTGACCCCGGGGTGCACGGACGCGAGGCGCATCGAGCGGTCCGGCGTCTCGAAGTCGAAGACGCCGAGGTTCGACACGACGCGCGGGATGCGGTGGTATCGCGTCGCCGACGGTCCCGCCGCGGCGGCGCTGTCGTACCCGACCCCGCTGATCATGTCGACCTTCTCGACGAACACGCGCGCGGAGTGCTTCGGGACCCAGTAACTCACCGGATTGTTGAGGGTGTTGACGGGTGCGCCGCGGACCCCGAGCAGTTGGCGGGCGGGGCGGTCCCAGTCGCCGATGCACGAGATGTTCTGGTTGCCGTGCCGGTCGATCTGGCTCGCGCCCATCATCACGTGGCGCCTGCCGCCGGTGACCATGGTGAGGTGCTGACGGTACGGAAGCCAGCCCTCCGGCTCCCCGTCGAGCCCCACGGTCATCGCCTCGCCGTCGGTGAGGAGGAGGTCGGGGGAGAAGGTGCGCTTGGCGAGGCGGGCCCCGACGGACGGGATCAGGCCCATGGGGCTCGCCAGGATCTCACCGCTGTCGCGCCAGGCGTCGGCGCAGGCGATGACGCAGTATTCGGCGCGGGTGAGGGTGGTGGCGGGAGTGGTGGTTGTTGTTACCGGGGCTGCTGTCGCCGGTGTGGCTGTGGCTCCGGCGGGCTGCTCGCGCTCCGCGTGCCAGGTCCGTACGGCTTCCTGGTAGCTCTTCTCGTCGCCGCGCGCGGGCAGGAAGCGCTCGGCGAACTCGGGCCAGGGCGTGGTCGCGTACAGCTTCTGGAATGCTTCGTCCCGCCCGTAGTCGGGTACGCACGACGTGAAGTGCGCGCCG
This sequence comes from Streptomyces sp. NBC_01445, assembly GCF_035918235.1. Taxonomy (NCBI): domain Bacteria; kingdom Bacillati; phylum Actinomycetota; class Actinomycetes; order Kitasatosporales; family Streptomycetaceae; genus Streptomyces; species Streptomyces sp. NBC_01445. The sequence goes on from NZ_CP109485.1 coordinate 7,367,223, forward strand.
TTCGGCGTCTCGACCACGCCGGTGACCGCGTGCCGCTTGACGAGGAGGGTCTGCGGAACGGCGTCCCCGACGTCGCCGAACCCCTCCACCAGCTCCTCGCACGACACGTACGCCGTGTCGGCCGCCTCGCAGAACAGGTCGTCGAAGTACGGGTCGGGGCCGAGGTACTGGCCGTTTCCGTGCCGGTCCGCGCGGTTCATGTGGACGAGCGCCGCATCCATCCGCAGCGCCGGCATCGCGACCAGCGTCTCCCCGTCCTCGTACGGCGAACCGACCGTCTTCAGCGCCGGGTTGACGCGCATGACGTCCGAGCCGATGCCGGCCCGCACCGGGATGAAGGGGAGCCGGTTCGCCGCGGCGTGCAGGCCCCACATGAACATCGCCTCGTCGACCTCCGTCAGCTCGAACGCGCCGCGCTGGCGGGCCTCGCGGAAGTGCGGTTCGAGCGGGATCGAGTCGAGGGTCACGAAGGCCGTGACCAGCTTGCGGATCTTCCCGGCGGCGGCGAGCAGGCCGACGTCCGGGCCGCCGTACGCGATGACGGTCAGATCCGTGACGTCGCTGCGCAGCAGGGCCCGTACGAGGGCCATGGGCTTGCGGCGCGAGCCCCAGCCACCGATGCCGATGGTCATGCCGCTGCGGAGGCGGGCGACGACGTCCTCGGGCGTCATGGTCTTGTCCGTCACTTGGCTTCCCCCTTGGTTGCCGTGTCCGTGCCTGCGGCAGCACTTGTGTCTGTGCCTGTGTCTGTGCCTGCGTCTGTGCCGAACGTGTCGCGGATGCGGTCCGCGACGCCGCTGAGGTTCGCCTCGAAGGTGAAGCCCTGCTCGAAGCGGTAGCTCCGGCGTACGTCGACGGGGTCGATGCCGTTGATCGCGGCCTTGGCGAGGCGGATGAGCGAGCCGTCCTTGCGGGCGATCTCGCGGGCCAGGTCCAGTGCGGCGGCCCGGAGTTCGGCCCGCGGCACGACCTTCCAGACGGAACCGTGCGCGTGCAGTTCCTGCGCCGTCGCCGTGCGCGAGGTGTAGTAGAGGGTGCGCATCAGGTGCTGCGGCACGAGCCTGGCGAGATGGGTCGCGGCGCCGAGCGCTCCGCGGTCGAGCTCGGGGAGGCCGAACGTGGCGTCGTCCGAGGCGACGATCGCGTCCGCGTTGCCCACGAGGCCGATGCCGCCGCCCAGACAGAAGCCGTTGACCGCGGCGACGACCGGCACCTCGCACTCGTACACGGCCGCGAAGGCCTCGTAGCAGCCGCGGTTGGCGCCGATGAGGGCGCTGTGGCCGCCGGACGCCGTGTCGCGCTGCATCTCCTTGATGTCGACGCCCGCGTTGAACCCCCGGCCCTCGGAGGCGAGGACGACGCAGCGCACGTCCGGGTCGCGGCCCGCCGCGCGCAGGGCGTCGGCCAGGTCGTACCAGCCCCGCACCGGCAGCGCGTTGACCGGAGGGAAGTCCACCGTGACGACGGCGATCCCCTTTTCGGGTGAGGAGGTGGAGACACCCATGGCGTTCAGCTACCTTTCCACCTAACGTTTGTTTGGTAGGAAGGTAGCAGGCGATGGGGACGAGCGGAATGGACCTGGGGTGGATGGCATGGATCTGAGCTCAAGGCCCCTGAGGGGGAAGGTCGCGGTCGTCACCGGGGGCACGCGGGGCGTCGGGGCCGGGATCGCGGCGGCGTTCGTGCGGGCGGGGGCGGATGTCGTGGTGTGTGCGCGCAGACCCCCCGAAGAGCCGCTGCCCGGCTGCGAGTTCATACCGGTCGACCTGCGGGACGGTCCGGCCGTACGGCGCTTCTTCGCGGGCCTCGACCGGGTGGACGTGCTGGTGAACAACGCGGGAGGCACGCCGTACCGGCTGCTCGGCGAGTCCGACGCGGAGCGGCACGCGCGCGTGGTCGAGCTCAATCTCACGGCGCCGATGACCGCGTCGCTGGCCGCGCGGGAGCAACTGCGGCGTACGCGCGGCGCCGTCGTGATGATCGGCAGCGTGAGTGGCGCGCGACCCTCCCCGGGCACGGCGGCCTACGGGGCGGCCAAGGCGGGCCTGGAGAACCTTGCACGCTCGATGGCGGTGGAGTGGGCGCCCGAGATACGGGTGAACACGCTGGTCCTCGGGATGGTGCGCACCGAGCTGTCCCATCTGCACTACGGGGACGAGGAAGGCGTGGCGGCGGTGGGGCGCACGGTGCCGATCGGCCGCCTCGCCGAACCGTCGGAGATCGGGGACGCGGCGGTGTTCCTCGCCTCGGACACGGCGTCGTACATCACGGGGGCGAGCCTCCTGGTGCACGGAGGCGGGGAGCGGCCGGCGTTCCTGGACGCGGCAACTGTCAACAAGGAGGCGTGACATGGAGAAGGGCACGGGAGCGGACATGGGTGCGGGTGCTGGTTCAGGGCTGTGTGCGGGGCGGGTCGTGGTCGTGACGGGGGCCGGGCGTGGCCTGGGGCGCGCGCACGCGCTGGCGTTCGCCGCCGAGGGCGCACGGGTCGTGGTCAACGATCTGGGGGTGGGCCTGGACGGGGCCCCGGCGCCGGACAGTCCGGCGGCCCAAGTGGTCGAGGAGATACGGGCCCTGGGCGGCGAGGCGGTCGCCCACGGCGGGGACATCGCGACCACGGAGGGCGCCGCGTCCCTCGTCGCCACGGCCCTCGACAGCTTCGGGCGCCTGGACACGCTGGTCAACAACGCCGGCTTTCTCCGCGACCGGATGCTGGTCAACCTCGACGAGGACGACTGGGACGCGGTCATGCGGGTGCATCTCAAGGGCCACTTCCTGCCCTTGAAGCACGCGGCGGCGCACTGGCGCGCGGAGGCGAAGGCGGGCAGGACACCCTTGGCCCGGGTCGTGAACACGTCGTCGGGAGCGGGTCTGCTCGGCTCGGTGGGCCAGGGCAACTACAGCGCGGCGAAGGCCGGCATCGTGGGCCTGACCCTGGTCGCCGCGGCGGAGATGGGGCGGTACGGGGTGCAGGTGAACGCGGTCGCGCCGGCGGCCCGCACCCGCATGACGGAGCGCACGTTCGCCGACACGATGGCCGCCCCCGAGGACGGCTTCGACGCGATGGCCCCGGAGAACGTGTCGCCGGTGGTGGTGTGGCTCGGCTCCGCCGCGAGCGACGGCGTGACCGGCCGCGTCTTCGAGGCGGAGGCCGGCCGCATCACGGTCATGGAGGGCTGGCGCCCGGGCCCCACCGCCGACAAGGCGGCACGCTGGACCCCGGCCGAGGCCGGGGAGGCGGCGAGGGAACTCCTCGGCAGGGCGGAGGTTCCGGGGGCGGTGTACGGGAGCGGGTGAAGCCGCAGTAGGGGCGTGCCCCCGCCCCTACGGGCCCGCCGGCACCTTCCCGCTGAGCTGCGTCACCTTCCCGCTGAGCGGGAATCCGGCCTCCCTCCACGTCCCGGCTCCGACCTACCGTCTGGCCCACCGCGGTGCACCGCACCGCGGGTCAGACCGCCACCCCAAGGAGCCGAGATGCTTGACGTCCGGAGTCGGCAGGAGGTCGCCGCGCTGCTGCGTCGCGCCGAGCTCGGCCGCAGCCCCGTCGCGCCCCTGGCCGGCGCGTTCGAGGGCATCGGCACCGAGGACGCCTACGAGATCCAGCTGATCAACATCCGGCACAGGACCGCCCTGGGTGCCCAGGTCACCGGGCACAAGGTGGGTCTCTCGTCGCCGGTGATGCAGCGCATGATGGGCGTCGACGAGCCGGACTACGGCCATCTCCTCGACGACATGGAGCTGCGCGAGGACCGGCCCGTGGACACCGTCCGGTACTGCGCGCCCCGCGTCGAGGTCGAGATCGGATTCGTACTCGGCGACGACCTCCCGGGCGAGGGCTGCACCCCGGCCGACGTCCTCGCCGCGACCGAACGCGTCGTGCCCGCCCTGGAGTTGATCGACAGCCGGATCGCCGACTGGCGCATCACCATCGCCGACACGATCGCCGACAACGCCTCGTCCGCCGGTTACGTCATCGGCGAGGGCCGCGACCCGCGCGACCTCGATCTGAAAGCCGTCGAGGCGCGGCTCACCTGCGACGGCGACGAACTCGCACAGGGCCGCGGTGACGCCGTGCTCGGCGACCCCGCCGGCTCCGTCGCCTGGCTGGCCCGCACCGTCGCCCGCTTCGGCGTGCCCCTGCGCAAGGGGCACGTCATCCTGCCCGGCTCCTGCACCCGCGCCGTCGATGTCGAAGCGGGCCGCACCTACACCGCCGAGTTCACCGGACTCGGCGCCGTATCGCTCTCGTTCCGATGACCCCGACGGGTCCGCTGACTCTGCTGAGGTATGTATGACTGCGAAGAAGGCCACCGCCGCGATCGTCGGCTCCGGGAACATCGGCACCGACCTCCTCCACAAGCTCCACCGCTCCCCGTACATCGAGCCGCGCTGGATGATCGGCGTCGATCCCGACAGCGCGGGCCTCGCGCGGGCGCGGAAGCTGGGGGTCGAGGCGAGCCACGAGGGCGTCAGGCATCTGCTCGCCCAGGACGAGCGGCCCGACCTCGTCTTCGAGGCGACGAGCGCCTACGTCCACCGCGCCAACGCCCCCCGTTACGCCGAACTCGGCATCAGGGCCATCGACCTGACCCCGGCCGCCGTCGGCCCCGCCGTGGTTCCGCCCGCGAACCTCACCGCGCATCTCGACGCGCCCAACATCAACATGATCACCTGCGGCGGCCAGGCCACCATCCCCATGGTGTACGCGGTCTCACGCGTCGTTCCCGTCGCATACGCGGAGATCGTGGCGTCCGTCGCCTCGGTGTCCGCGGGGCCCGGCACCCGCGCGAACATCGACGAGTTCACCCGTACGACGTCCCGCGGCATCGAGGAGATCGGCGGCGCCGCGCGCGGCAAGGCGATCATCATCCTCAACCCGGCGGAGCCGCCCGTCATCATGCGCGACACCGTCTTCTGCGCCATCCCCGAGGACGCCGACCGGGACGCGATCACCCTCTCCGTGAAGGAGATCGCCGAGAGCGTGGCGACGTACGTACCCGGCTACCGGCTGCGCACGGAACCGCAGTTCGACGGCCCCTCACCCATGAACGGCGGCATGGCGCGCGTCGCGATCTTCCTGGAGGTGGAGGGCGCGGGCGACTTCCTGCCGCCGTACGCAGGAAACCTCGACATCATGACCGCCGCCGCGACGAAGGTCGGCGAGGAGCTCGCAAAGGGGATCAGCAAGTGAAGCCGTACTCAGAGACGCTCGACATCCGCGTCACCGACTCCTCGCTGCGCGACGGTTCGCACGCGAAGCGGCACCAGTTCACCGCCGACGACGTGCGCAGCATCGTCGGCGCCCTCGACGGCGCGGGCGTCCCCGTCATCGAGGTCACGCACGGCGACGGCCTGGGCGGCTCGTCCTTCAACTACGGGTTCTCGAAGACGCCCGAGCAGGAGCTCATCAAGGCCGCCGTCGACACGGCGCGGCAGGCGCGCATCGCGTTCCTGATGCTGCCCGGCCTCGGCGTGAAGGACGACATCAGGGCCGCGCACGCGAACGGCGCGAGCGTGTGCCGCATCGCGACGCACTGCACGGAGGCCGACATCTCCGTCCAGCACTTCGGCCTCGCGCGGGAGATGGGCCTGGAGACCGTCGGATTCCTGATGATGGCGCACTCCACGACCCCGGAGCGCCTCGCCGCCCAGGCCAGGATCATGGCCGACGCCGGCTGCCAGTGCGTGTACGTCGTCGACTCGGCCGGCGCCCTGGTCATGGACGATGTCACCGACCGGGTGTCCGCGCTCGTCGCCGAGCTGGGCGACGACGCGCAGGTCGGTTTTCACGGTCACGAGAACCTCGGCCTGGGCGTGGGCAATTCCGTGGCCGCCGTGCGCGCCGGAGCGCTGCAGATCGACGGCTCGACGCGGCGGCTCGGCGCGGGCGCGGGCAACACGCCCGTCGAGGCGTTCGCCGCCGTCTGCCACAAGATGGGCCTCCGCACCGGCATCGACGTACTGAAGATCATCGACGCGGCCGAGGACGTCGTGCGGCCCGTCATGGACGACGAGTGCCTGCTCGACCGGATGTCCCTCCTGATGGGGCATGCCGGCGTCTACTCCAGCTTCCTCAAGCACGCCTACCGGCAGGCGGAGCGCTACGGCGTCTCCGGCGCCGAGATCCTGCTGCGCGCCGGGGAGCGCCGCCTCGTCGGCGGCCAGGAGGACCAGCTCATCGACATCGCCGTCGAACTCGCGGCACGCGACTGAAGGGCAGGACACGCGACATGACCGCACAGCAGCAAGAGGTCCGCGTCATCGAGGCCGCCGCACCGCCGGCCCGCTACGCCCGCGGCTGGCACTGCCTGGGCCTGGCCACCGCCTTCCGCGAGGGCGGCCCGCACGAGATCGAGGCGTTCGGCACGAAGCTCGTCGTCTTCCGGGGGGAGCCCGCGGCGGGAGGTCCCGACCGCCTGCACGTCCTCAACGCGTACTGCCCCCACATGGGCGGCAACCTCGCCCACGGCACCGTCAAGGGTGACGCCGTCGCCTGCCCGTTCCACGACTGGCGCTGGGCGGGCGACGGGCGCTGCGCCGGCATCCCGTACGCGCGACGCGTCCCGCCGCGCGCCAGAACCCGCGCCTGGACCACCCTCGAACGCAACGGCCAGCTCTACGTGTGGCACGACCCCGAGGGCAACGAGCCCCCGCCCGGCGTCACCATCCCGGAGATCGAGGGCTTCGGCAGCCCCGAGTGGTCGAACTGGTCCTGGAGCGCCCTGCGAGTCGAGAACTCCAACTGCCGCGAGATCGTGGACAACGTCGTCGACATGGCGCACTTCTTCTACGTCCACTACGCGTTCCCGAACTACTTCAAGAACATCTTCGACGGCCATGTCGCCACCCAGTACATGGAGTCCACGCCGCGCGGCGACGTCGAGCTCGGCACGCTGTCGACCGGCGGCGGCCTGCGCTCCGACGCCTCGTACTTCGGCCCCTCGTACATGATCGACAAGCTGTGGAGCGATGTCGGGGGCGGTGTCGAGATGGAGTCCGTCCTCATCAACTGCCATTACCCGATCGACGAGAACAGCTTCATGCTCATGTACGGCGCGATCGTCAGGAAGCTGCCCGGCATGACTGACGAGCAGGCCGCCCAAGCCGCCCGGCTCACCTCCGAGGGCCTCGCGGTCGGCTTCGAGCAGGACGTCGAGATCTGGCGGAGCAAGACCCGTATCGACAACCCCCTCCTCACCGAGGAGGACGGCCCCGTCTATCAACTGCGCCGCTGGTACGAGCAGTTCTACGTGGATGCCGGCGACGTCAAGGACGAGATGGTGCGGCGCTTCGAGTTCGAGATCGACACCGAGCGCGCGACCGCCGCCTGGCGCGCGGAGGTCGAGGAGAACCTCGCCCGCCGGGAGGCCGACTGATGCGGCCCGTCCGGTGTGCGGCCTGCGGAAACGAGGTCCTGTGCGAGAAGTTCAGCGCCGCCCACACACAGATCCAGTGGACCGAGGCTGCGGCCGAGGTCTGCCCGATCATCGCGGAGCGCGTCGCGGCCGGCGAGCTGAGCGCGCGGGTACGGGGCTGCGCGCCCCTGCGGGCGAGCATCGACGTGGCGGTCGTGAGCGGACTCCTGGAGGTCGCGGATGCCTAGCCTGAGGGTCCGGGTCGCCGAGGTGATACGGGAGACGGCCGACGCGGTCTCCCTCGTCCTGGACGCACAACTCCCGTACAAGCCCGGTCAGTTCATGACCGTAAGACTGCCGGGTGGCGGGGCCCGCTGTTACTCGCTGGCCAGCTCCCCGCACACCGGCGAGCCCATGAAGGTGACGGTGAAGAGGGTCGCGGGGGGAGTCGGGTCGGGCTGGATGTGCGAACGTGTCGCACCCGGCGACGAGCTGGAGGTCCTGCCGCCCGCCGGCACGTTCACGCCGCCCGACCTCGACGGGAACCTGCTGCTCGTGGCGGGCGGCAGCGGCATCACGCCCGTCGTCTCCATCGCCAAGTCGGCCCTCGCCGCGGGCCGCGGCCGGGTCGCCCTCCTGTACGCCAACCGCGACGAGGAGTCGGTCATCTTCCGCGAGGAACTCCGGCTCCTGGGAGTCGAGTTCGCGGGCCGGCTCACCGTCGTGCACTGGCTGGAAACCCTCCAGGGCCTGCCCACGGCTGCCGCCCTGCGTGCACCCCTCGCCCCGTACGCGGGCCGCGACGCCTACCTGTGCGGGCCCGCGCCCCTGATGGACGCGGCCGAGCAGGCGCTACGGGCGGTGGGCGGGCGGTCCGTGCGCAGGGAGCGGTACTTCTCGCTCGGCGACGACGTGTTCGCCGAGCGAGTGGACCCGGTCGAACTGGCCGGTGACGGCCACCGGCTGCACGTGGAACTCGACGGCGAGGAGCGGGAAGTGGCGTGGCCCGCCGGGACGCCCCTGCTCGACGCCCTGCTCGCCGCCGGTGTCGACGCCCCTTTCTCGTGCCGCGAGGGCGCGTGCAGCGCGTGCTGCTGCCGGGTCACCAAGGGGGAGGTCACGATGGCGCGCAACGAGATCCTCGACCAGCGGGACCTCGACGAGGGGTACGTCCTCGCGTGCCAGGCGCTGCCGGTGTCGGACGCGGTGGGGGTCACGTACTCCTGAGGCGTCCCGGCCCGCGCGAGTACGGCGGGCCCGGACCGCAGAGCCGGGCCTACATCCACTCGCTCGTCCGCAGCCACCCCATCATGTTGTCCATCGCCTGCTCGGAGACGCCCGGCGCGCAGCTCGGGGGCGGCGCCGAGCGGGTCGCGCGCCCGGGCCCGTACAGGTCGCGCCAGACCGCGCGGGCGCAGGCGAGCACGGCGGGCGCGAGGCGTTCCAGGTCGCGCTGGGCCGTCAGGCCCTTGCCGGACAGGGAGATCGCGGCGACGGCCCGGCCCGCGCCGCGCAGCGGGGCCGCGACGCAGACGACGTCGCGGTGGCTCTCCTCGTGGTCGAAGGCGACGCCCCGGTCGCGGGCCGCGGCGAGCGCGGAGCGCAGCGCGGTCGGATGCGTGAGGGTGCGCGGCGTGCGAGGGCGCAGCCCGTGCGCGAGGACGCCCTCGACGGTGGCCGGATCGCTGAACGCGAGGACCGCCTTGCCGGCGGCCGTGCAGTACGCGGGCATGCGGCCGCCGACCCGGGAGGGCACCGACGTGTCGTGCAGGCCGCCGATCCGCTCCAGGCAGACCACTTCGGCGCCGTCGAGGACGTACAGGTGCACCAGGTGCCCGGTCGACTCGTGCAGCGCGTGCAGCCGGGGGAGCGCCGTCCGGCGCAGCCGGTTGTGGTGGGCGGCCAGCGCGCCCAGTTCGAGCATTCCCATGCCCATCCGGTAGTCGCGGCCCTCGCGGTCGAGCCAGCCGAGCCGTACCAGCTGGTCGAGAATGCGGTGGGCGGAGGACCGGGGGATTCCGGAGCGCCGGATCACCTCGGTGAGGGAGAGGCGCGGCTGCGCGCCGTCGAAGGCGCCGAGCACCTTCGCGGCCTTCTCCAGGAGCGAGGGCGCGGAGCCCTCGACGAACCCGGTCTGCTCGGGCATGGCTGAACCCCCAGGACAACAGGGCGCATCCGCGACATTGCGGGCGCGTTGACGACCTCGCGCCGACCTTGCCATGCGCCCGCGACCCAGGGGAAGAGCCGGGAGCTATGTATTTCGGTTCGGCATACCTCCAGGCGTACCTCTGGGTGTGCGCAGAGGTACGCCTATCGCCGTCGCGCCGCCCGCTTCGGCGCGCCCGTCGCCGTTACACCGCGCCCGCCACGAGCGACCGCAGCAGCTCCACATCCGCCGCCGTGAGATCGGCGACGACCGTGCGGCCGGGGGCCGGGGCGATCGGCCGCACCGACGGGACCGCGAGGACCGCGCACCCCGCCGCCTCCGCCGACGCCACCCCCGTCGGGGTGTCCTCCACCGCGACGCACCGCGCGGGCTCCGCGCCGAGGGTCGCCGCCGCCGCGAGATACGGGTCCGGCGCCGGCTTCGTGCGCGGCGTGTCCTCGGCCCCGTACACCGCGTCGAAGACATGCCCGTCGAGGGACTCGGCGATCCGGCGCACCACCGCGCGCGGCGACGCCGACACCAGGGCGGTCGGGACCCCCGCCGCGCGCAGTGCGGCGAGCAGCCCGAGGGCGCCCGGCCGAGGCGGCGCGCCCTCGGCGATCCGGGCGGTGAAGTCCCTGCCCAGCTCGTCCGCGAGGTCCTCGCGGGGCGCGCCCAGGGACTCGTGCAGAAGGTCCGCCGCGTCCTCGACCGAGCGTCCGAGCACCGCGGTGCGGCCCTCCTCGTCCAGGGGGCGGCCGTGGCGCACGGACACGGCCTCGACGACCTCGAGCCACATGTCCTCGGTGTCGACGAGCGTGCCGTCCATGTCGAAGAGCACCGCCTGGAGGGCGGAGGGTTCGACGGGCAGCGCGCGGGTGGGCGCGCCGGCGTGGGCGCGAGGGGTGTTCACAGTGCTCCAGAAGCCGAAGGGACAGGCCGACGTGAAAGCCGACGGGAAAGGCCGACGGGAAAGGTCGACCCTCTCATTACGGTCGCCCGGCATGACAGGTCGGTGAACGGAGCGCGCCATCCACGCAGCCCACGGGCGACAGCAGGGGAACCCGCCGTGGTTCCCGCTCAGCGGGAACCACCCGTTCTCGGCCCGCGGGAGGCGGGCGTACGGTCCAGCCACTCGAACCCGCACCCAGGAGAGGGCCCCCGCATGAGCGAATCCCCGGCCACCGCAGCCGCCGTACTCGAAGCGGTCCGCGCCCTCGCGCCGGCGCTGCGCGAACGCGCCGCCGAGGCGGAGGCGCTGCGCAAGGTGCCCGACACATCGATCAAGGACCTTGAGCAGACCGGCTTCTTCCGGCTCCTCCAGCCCCGGGCCCACGGCGGATTCGCCGCCGACCCGGCCGTCTTCTACGCCGCCGTCCGCGAGATCGCCCGGGCGTGCGGCTCCACCGGCTGGGTCGCGTCCGTCGTCGGCGTGCACCCCTGGCACGTCGCGCTCTACGACCCTCGCGCTCAGGAAGAGGTGTGGGGCGCCGACCCGTCGACCCGGATCTGCTCCTCGTACGCGCCGACCGGCAAGGTCACCCCCGTTGGGGGCGGCTTCCGCATCAGCGGCTCCTGGAGCTTCTCCTCCGGCTGCGACCATGCGGACTGGGCGCTGCTCGGCGGCCTCGTCCTGGACGCGGACGGCCGGCCCGTCGACATGCGGACGTTCCTCGTGCCGCGCGCCGAGTACCGCATCGACGACGTGTGGGACACCGTCGGTCTGCGCGGCACCGGCTCCAACAACGTCGTGTGCGAGGACGTGTTCGTGCCCGAGCACCGCGCCCTCAGCTTCGGCCCGGTCACCGCCCTGAACGTGCCGGGTCACGAGGTCAACCCGGAGCCGCTCTACCGCCTCCCGTACGCCGCCGTCTTCACCACCACCATCTCCACCCCCATCGTCGGCATCGCCGAGGGCGCCCTCGACGCGTACGTGGAGGCCACCCGCAAGCGCTTCCGCGTCTCCTACGGCCAGCAGGTCGCCGAGGACCCCTTCGCGCAGGTCCGCATCGCCCGCGCCGCCTCCGACATCGACGCCGCGGGACTTCAACTCCAGCGCAACATCAACGAGTTGTACGCCTGCGCCGAACGCGGTGACGAACTCCCCATGCCGCTGCGCGCCCGCGCCCGCCGCGACCAGGTCCTCGCCACCGAACGCGCCGTAGCCGCCGTCGACCTGCTCATGGAGAACGCGGGCGGCGGCGCCATGCGCAGCGGCCCCCACCCGGTCCAGCGCGCCTGGCGCGACGTCCACACCGGCCGCGGCCACGCCGCCAACGACCCCGAGCGCGCCCTCGTCCTCTCCGGCCAGAGCGCCCTCGGCCTCGACATCCAGGACACGATGCTGTGAGCACCTCTACAGATACGGTGAACTCCCTTACTTACGAGGGGACTTCGCGGACCAGCAAGGCCGCGGACCTCACTCTCCACTACCACGAGGCGGGCCCGGGCTCCACGGACACCCCCGTCGTGATCATGCTGCACGGCGGCGGCCCCGGCGCCTCCGGCTGGTCCAACTTCGGCCGCAACCTGCCCGTGTTCGCCGAGCACTTCCGTACCCTCCTGATCGACCAGCCCTGCTACGGCGCCTCCGACAAGCCCGAGCTCACCAAGGACTTCTTCTCCTACGCGGCCGACGCCGTGGCCGCCCTCATGGATGAACTGGACATACCTCAGGCGCACTTCGTCGGGAACTCACTCGGTGGCGGCACCGCGACCCGAATGGCCCTCGACCACCCGGACAAGGTCGGCAAGCTCCTTTTGATGGGCCCGGGCGGCATCTCCGTCAACCTGTTCGCGCCCGACCCGACCGAGGGCATCAAGAAGCTCTTCGCGTTCAACGGCTCGGGCGAGCCGACCCGCGCCATGATGCGGGACTTCCTCACCACTCTCGCGTACGACGCCTCGATCGTCACCGACGCGTTCGTCGAGGAGCGCTACGCGCAGGCCACCGACCCCGAGGCCAAGCTCGGCAACGACCGCATGGCCGCGTCCTTCGCCAAGTGGCCGGCCGACACGATGCTGTGGCGCGAGGCCCACCGCATCACCGCGCCCACGCTCCTCACCTGGGGCCGCGAGGACCGCGTCAACCCGCTCGACGGCGCCCTGGTCGCCCTCAAGACCATCCCGGACGCGCGCCTGCACGTCTTCCCGCACTGCGGCCACTGGGCGCAGACCGAGCAGTTCGACGAGTTCAACCGCCTCGCCGTCGACTTCTTCCGCAACTAGCCACCGGCCACTGGTCACCGGCCACAAGTCACCAGCCGCTGGTCACCAGTCACCGGTCAAGCCACCAGTCACCAGCCCCCGAAAGGCCCGCAGCCATGGACATCCGCTCTCTGGGCTTTCTCCGCATCGAGACCGCGAAGCTCGCCGAGTGGCGCACCTACGTCATCGACATCCTCGGGATGACCGAGGGCGCGGATTCGACGGACACCGTCCTGCACGCCCGGATCGACGACCGCATCCGCCGCCTGTCCTTCGTGGCGGGCGACCACGACCGGCTCCTGTCCGCCGGCTTCGAGGTCGCGAACGCGCGAGCGCTCGCCGAGGCCGCCGCCGAACTCGAAGCGGCCGGCGTCGCCGTCAAGCACGCCGACGACGCCACCCTCGCCGACCGCCGCGTCCAGGGCCTCATCCACTGCGAGGACCCGGCCGGCAACCCCCTGGAGATCTACTGGGGCCAGGCCCAGGACCACACCCCGCTCGCCGCGCCGTACGGCAACCGCTTCGTCACCGGCGACCACCTCGGCCTCGGCCACGTCGTCATGCCCGCCCCCGACATGGAAGCCACCCTCGACTTCTACGAGAACCTCCTCGGCTTCCAGCTCCGCGACCGGATGAAGCTGCCGCCCGTCGCCGTGCCCACGGGGAAGCCGGGCCAGGACTTCTACTGGATGAACTTCCTCAGCCCGGGCGCCCGCCACCACAGCCTCGGCCTGTATCCGGGCGAACTCCCGCCCGGCATCGTGCACTTCATGGTCGAGCTGGAGCGCCTCGACGACGTGGGCTTCTGCCTCGACCGCATGAACGCGGCGGGCATCCCGATCGCCTCCACCCTCGGCCGGCACTCCAACGACCACATGGTGTCGTTCTACGCGCAGGCCCCCGGCGGCTTCCAGGTCGAGTACGGCTGGGACGGTCTCATCGTCGACAAAGCGACCTGGGTGACGAAGGAGATCACCTCCGACAGCTTCTGGGGCCACCAGTGGAACGGCTGACCCCGGACGCGTTCCGTGACGTCCTGGGCCACTTCGCGTCCGGCGTCACGGTCGTCGCCGCCCTCGACGAGGACACCGGCGAACCGGTGGGCCTCGCCTGCCAGTCCTTCGCCTCGCTCTCCCTCGAACCGCCGCTCGTGCTGCTGTGCGTCGCCAAGTCGTCGACCAGCTGGCCCAAGGTGCGGCGCGCGGGCCGGTTCGGCGTCTCGATCCTCGCCGACGACCAGCGCGCCGTGTGCGCCGCCGTCGGCCGCAGCGGCCCCGACAAGTTCCGCGACGTGCAGTGGGAGCCGACCGGAGGCGGCGCGGTCCGTGTCGAGGGTGCCCTCGCCACCGTCGACTGCGAGCTGTACGCCGTCCACGAGGCCGGCGACCACTGGATCGTCACCGCCCGGGTCCTCGCCGTGACCGCACGCGACGGCGGCAACCCCCTCCTCTACTTCCGCAGCGCCTACGCCACCGGGGAGTTCGCATGAGTGACGCCGAGATCGGTTACGACGTGGTGGTCGTCGGGTCCGGCGCCGCCGGGTTCGCCGCCGCGATCACCGCCCGTCTGCGCGGCCTGACAGCCCTGATCGTCGAGAAGACCGACCGGTACGGCGGATCCACCGCCCTGTCCGGCGGCGCGATCTGGGTACCGGGCAACTTCCACCTCGACGCGGCCGGCCTCGGCGACACGTACGAGAAGGCCCGCGCCTACCTCGACGCGACCGTCGGCGACCGCGTGCCCGGGGGCCGCAAGGACGCCTATCTGCGGCACGGGCCGCGCATGGTGCGCGAGTTCCACGACCGCACCGCCGTCCGCTTCATGTACACACCCGGCTACTCCGACTACTTCCCGGAGGCGCTCGGCGGCATGGCGCAGGGCCGCTCGGCCGAGCCGTGTGTCGTCGACCTCAAGGAACTCGGCCCGCTCGCCCGGGACCTGCGCCGGGCCGGGCTGCCCACGTACGGGCTGACCATGACGTCGTACGACTTCCGCTTCCTCAACATGGTCGCCCGCACCTGGGCCGGCAGGCGCAGGTCGCTGCGGGTGGGGGCGCGGGCCGTGGGCGCGGCGCTGCGCGGGCGCAAGCTGCTCTCGCTCGGCGAGGCGCTCATCGCCAGGATGCGGCTCTCCCTGGAGCGGCTCGGCGGCGACCTGTGGCTGTCCGCGCCGCTGACCGGCCTCGTCGTGGAGGGCGACCGCGTCACCGGCGTCCGCGTCCTGCGTGACGGGACCGAACACGTCGTACGGGCGCGCGGCGGTGTCGTCCTCGCCTCCGGCGGCTTCTCCCGCGACCAGGCGCTGCGCGAGAAGTACTTGCCGCAGCCCACGTCCACGGCGTGGACCCATGCCTCCGAGGGCCAGGTCGGCGACGCCCTGCGCCTGGGCGAGGAACTCGGCGCCGCCACCGACCTCCTCGACAGGGTGTGGGGCGCTCCCTCCCTGTGCCCGCCGGGCGAGAGGCCGTTCTTCCTCGTCGCCGATCGGGGCATCCCCGGCATGGTGATCGTGAACGCGGCGGGGGAGCGGTACGCCAACGAGGCGGCGCCGTACCACCAGTTCGTGGACCGCATGTACGCCGCCGACCGCCCCGACGCGACGACTGTCCCGTCCTGGCTGATCCTCGACGCCCGTTCCAAGGCCCGCTACATCTTCGCGGGCCTCTTCCCCGGCCAGGCCTTCCCGAAGCGGTGGCGCGAGAGCGGCTTCCTGAGGCAGGCCGCCACCGTGGAGGAACTGGCCCGGATCATCGAAGCGCCCCAACTGCCGTCTGCGATAAGGAGGTTCAACGGCTTCGCCGCCACCGGGAAGGACGGGGACTTCGCGCGCGGCGACAGCATCTACGACCGCTACTACGGCGACCCGACCCTCCCGAACCCCAACCTCGCCCCCCTCGACAAGGGCCCCTTCTACGCCGTCCCCGTCCACCCCGGCGACATCGGCACCAAAGGCGGCCTCGTCACCGACGGCGACGCCCGCGTCCTGCGCGAGGACGGCACACCCGTCGCCGGGCTCTACGCCTCCGGGAACTGCTCGGCGGCCGTCATGGGGGAGACGTACCCGGGGCCCGGCGCGACGATCGGGCCCGCCATGGCGTTCAGCTGGGCCGCCGTCAACGACATCGCGGGACCGTCCACTCCAGACGGGCTCTGACCCGCGCGTCCGGGACGTGGCGGATCGCGTCCCGAGCCGTGTCGTGCGCGTACCCGCCCGGCGCCTGGCAGGCGAGGATCCGCGCGAGCGTCTCGACGGCCCGCGGATCGTGGCGCAGCGCCAGACCGCGGGCCGCCTCCGCCGCGGCGTCC
Organism: Streptomyces sp. NBC_01445; assembly: GCF_035918235.1. Classification (NCBI taxonomy): domain Bacteria; kingdom Bacillati; phylum Actinomycetota; class Actinomycetes; order Kitasatosporales; family Streptomycetaceae; genus Streptomyces; species Streptomyces sp. NBC_01445. Next base: position 7,383,236 of record NZ_CP109485.1, read on the forward strand.
GCGACCGGGTCTTCGAGGAGCGCGGCCAGCGCGTCGCGCACCTCGGCCGTGTCGGCAGGCGCTGCGGCGAGCGCCGCCGCGGCCCAGTTGCGCACATCGCCGTCCGCGTCGTGGGTCAGCGCGACCAGCGCCGAGACGGCCTCGTGGTGACCGGCGGGCACCAGGCCCGTCAGGGCGAGCGCCACCGCGCGCCGCACCCGCGGCTCCGGATGCCCGGCGTGGAGCAGGATTTCCGGCAGAGCGGCCGGGTCCCCGAGATGGCCGAGCGCGACGACCGCCGAGCGCAGACCCGCAGTGTCGAAGGCCGTACGGGCGAGGGCGCGCAGCACAGGCAGCGACCTGGGCGTGTACTGGCCCCGCGGCCCCAACTGCCCGAGCACGTCCGCCCCGAAGGCCCGCCGCAGCGCCTCATCGCTCGCGCACCACGCGGCCGCCGACCGATACGTCTCCTCGTCTCCGCGCGCCTGGAGCACCGAGGCGGCCTCGGTCCAGTCGCCGTCGTCCGGGTCATCACGACGCAGCGCACGCTCCGCAAGCTCGGCGGCCGACGTCACGACACCCAGGTCCGCCTCCAGGAGCGTGGCGATCGCCGCGTGGCCCGTCTGCATGTCGTTACCCGAACGCGGCCGCCCCTCCTCGTCCAGCAGCTCCACGACCACGGTCACCCCGCCGTCTTCCGTGAACTGCTGCGTCACCGCCTCGCTCTCCGGCTGCTCAAGGCCCGCACGCAGCACCGCCGCCACGTCCACACCGCACCAGGCCAGAGCCTCCGCGAGCGCCTCGGTCCGCCCCTGCGCGCCGTGTTCGAGCAGCGCCCGCACACACCCCGTCGACCCGCGCCTCGCCGCCGCGACCAGCGGAAGCCCGCCGCCGGGACCCGGCAGCTGCGGATCCGCGCCGCCGTCGAGCAGCGCACGCACCACCCCTTCGTGCCCGCGCTGGAGCGCCCACGCCATTGCCGTGAACCCGAACTCCTCGCGCAGATCGACCCGCGCGCCCGCCGCCAGCAGAGCCCGCACGACCTCCGTGTGCCCGCCGCACGCCGCCCCGCACAGCGGCAGATCCGTGCCACTGCTCAGCCGGTCCGGGTCCGCCCCGGCCGACAACAGCAGCCGTACGATGCCCGGCTCGTCGCTCACCGACGCCAGATAGAGCGCCGTACGGCCCTCGTCGTCCGGCTCGTCCGCCGCGGCGCCCGCGCGCAGGGCCCGCACCACCGCGTCCTCGTCACCGCCGTACACCGCGTCGAACAGGCCACTCGCGCCTGCCTTCTGCTCTTCGTCCATATGTCGACCATCGCCCCTCACCCGAGGTGAACGCAAAGCGTTTTGAGGCTATGTGTCGCACTCCATCACGGTGTGGCACAGTGCGCACCGCGCCCGCACCCGGCCCCGCACCGGCACCCTGATCCGCTGATGACACGTCGGACACGGAAACGTCACCCGCAGCACGGACCCCTCCGTCGAGAACGCGTACGCACCGCCCGGCGCCTCCCCGCCCGCCCGGCTCTCCCGCGCCTCACGCCGTTCCTTCGCGTACCGCCGCCGCCCCGCCCACCCGGCCGCCGTCAGCGGCGGCTGCTGCTCGTCGGCCCGCGCCCGCGCCAGCCCCTTCGTGTACGCGGTGTAGGCCTGCGCACTGGTGAACCACGTCTCCGGCGCCTCACCGAACGCCAGCGACCGTTTGGCCAGGACGTAACCGAACTCCTCCGGCGTGAGATAGCCGAGCTTCTGCGACGACGCCGCGTCCTCCCGGTACGCGTCGAGCAGCAGCCAGCCGGCCCCCAGATAGGTGGTCGCCGTGTCCGTGAGGATCTCGTTGTCCCGCGTCCCCGGGAACGAGAGCCCGAGCCGGTGCAGATAGACGTGCATGACCTCATGGGCGAGCGCGGCCCCGATGTCACGCCGATGCGTACGGAACCGGTCGTTCAGCTCGATGAAGTACTCCGGACCCGCCGCCAGCTCGACACTCGCCGCGTGCGTCATCTCGCGGAAACTGACGACCATCCGCGCGTCCGGCAGCCGGTAGTGCCGCACCAGCTCACGCGCCACCCGCTGCGCCCCCAGATACAGGTCGTCCTGGTCGCAGAACGCCACGTCGACCGGGGCGACGCTCGTCTCGAAGGCGTGCACGGTGTCGTACGAGAGCCGCTTGTACAGCGCGGTCACCGCCGCCCGCACCGTCTCCAGATGCGGAAAGCCGTGCTCCACCGGTCCGCCGTTCGCCACGCCCGCACCCCCTGGGGCCGCCGGGCACCACCGCCCGGACACCGGAACTCCACTGTACGGCGGGATCCGGCAGGCCCACCGTGCGCGATTAGTCCAAGACCTTCCCCTCCTTTGTCCATGGGCCCGCACGCTCCGCACGCACCATTGTGATCAACGCGCCCCACCATGAGCGCAGCGAGGACCGTGCCCGCCGGCTCCCACGGAGAGCGGCCCGCACCCCGTCGCGCGTAGAGAGGGGCCGGTTCCGTGATCCGGAACCGGCCCCGTACGTCTGCCCGGCGGCGCCTACGACAACGTCACGCGCGGCTCGCCCGCCGCCTCCGTCTCAAGTACCCACACCTCGTTGCGGCCCTCCCGCAGCACGGGACCGGGAACGTACAGCGAGTGCTGCGGGCCGACCGACCAATAGCGTCCCAGGTTGAAGCCGTTCACCCACACGAACCCCCGTGTCCAGCCCGGCAGTTCGAGCTCCGCGTCCCCGGCGCCGCTCACCTCGAACGTGCCGCGGTACAGGCCCGCCGCCCCCGGAGGCCCGTCCACCGGGGCCAGGCCCCGCACCGCGTCCGCGTCGTCGAACGCGTCCAGACGCAGCGCCCGCGCCCGCACCCCGTGCAGATACTGCCGCTCGTGCAGCACCCCGCCCGTGATGCCCTTCGACTCACCCGTGCGCGGCCCGTAGTTGACCCGGCCCAGCGACTCCACCCACAGCTCGATGCGCGCGGGTCCCGCGACGGGCTCCGCGAGGACCGGCTCGTCCTCCGTGAGCACCCCGGCCCGCACTCCGTCCACATACACCACGGCACGGTCCCGCAGCCCCGCCACCCGCAGCGGATACGCCCGGCGCGGCCCCGGCACGTCGACGCCGTAGCGGACCAGCCCCCGGTCCACGTCGAGCTCCTCGAAGGTCGGCGGCACCGCGTACTCACCCTCCGCCGAACCGAGCTCGTCCAGGACCGCGTCCAGCGGCGCGTACGAGGTCAGCTCCGCCGTCACCGTGGAGGCCAGCGCCGCCGGCTGCTCGGGCACGTCCGGAAGCGGCTCGTCCGCGTACTCGGCGAGCACCTCACGGAAGCGCCAGAACTTCTCCGTCGGCCGCCCGTGCTCGTCGACCGGCGCGTCGTAGTCGTACGACGTCACATCGGGCTGGAGCAGGCCCTCGTGCAACTGCCCCGCACGGTTCGCCCCCGCCCAGCCGCCGAAACTCGTCCCGCCGTGCGCCATGTACAGATTGACCGACGCCCCGCACTCCAGGATCTCCCGCAAGGCTGCCGCCGCGTCCTGGGCGTCCCGCACGACGTGATCCGCGCCCCAGTGGTCGAACCAGCCGCACCAGAACTCCATGCACATCAGCGGACCCTTGGGCCGGTGCCGGCGCAGCGTCTCGAAACCGCCCCGCGCGTTCGACCCGAAGTTCGCCGTCGCGAGGACACCCGGTACGGACCCGCCCGTCAGCATGTGGTCGTCCGGACCGTCCGACGTGAAGAGCGGCACCGTCACGCCGAGCCCGCGCAGACCGTCCGCGAGATGCGCCAGATACACCTGGTCCGAGCCGTACGAGCCGTACTCGTTCTCCACCTGCACCATGATCACCGGGCCGCCCCGGCCGAACTGCCGCTCCACGACCTGGGGGAGCAGCGCCGCGAACCAGCGGTCCACCGCCGCCAGGAACTCCCCGTCCCTGGTCCGCACCCGCGAGCCCAGCGGACCCGTCAGCCAGTGCGGCAGCCCGCCGTTCTCCCACTCGGCACAGATATAGGGCCCCGGACGCACGATCGCCCACAGCCCCGCCTCGCGCACCGCGTCCAGGAACCGGCCCAGAGCCCCCACGTCACGCAGCTCGCCGGGGCGCGGCTCGTGCAGATTCCACGGGACGTACGTCTCCACACAGTTCAGGCCCATCGCCCGCAGCATCGCGAGACGGTGCCCCCACTGCTCCTCGTGCACCCGGAAGTAGTGCAGCGCCCCCGACAGGAGCCGCACCGGCCGCCCGTCGACCTCGAAGTCGTCCTCGCCCACCCTGAACCCGGCCATCATGTCCCTCTCGCTCACGTACTGCCCACCACGATCACCTCTGGCGGTCGGCACGGTCCATGGACAAAGATCAGCCCTGTTTGGACGCAACCGCGCACCACCGGCACCACACCCGCCCAGGAAGGGACACAAGCGGATGTACCACACCTGGATGCGGTATTTCACCCCCAGCCCGGCCCACCACCGCCTCGGCCTCGTCTGCCTCGGCGTCGGCCTCCAGTACGGCGCCCTGCCCACCGTCGGCCCCCGCACCCTCGACCACCACGTCGCCGTCGTCATCACCGCCGGACGCGGCTGGTACCAGGCCCCCGACGGCCGCCGCACCACCGTCACCGCACCCGCCCTCATCTGGGTCACCCCCGGCATCCCCCACCACTACGGGCCCGACCCCGACACCGGCTGGGACGAGTGCTTCGTCGACTTCACCGGCCCCGCCACCACCACGTACACCGAACTCGGCTACATAGAGCCCGAACGCCCCGTCGTCCCCCTCTCCGACGCCGCCCACGCCCGCACCGCCGTCGGCCGCATCGCCCGCGCCGCCCGCCGCGGCAACCCCCTGCTCGAGGTCGAGACCGCCGCCGCAGTCCACGAACTCCTCGTCGCCCTGCGCCGCGCCCGTGCCGACATGGCCCCCGACGGCGACCCCGTACTCCAGTCCCTCGCCCGCGACGCCTTCCAGCCCCTGTCCGTCGCCGAACACGCCGCCCGCCACGGCATGACCCCCGCCGAACTGCGCACCGCCGTACGCCGCGGAGCGGGCTGCAGCCCCAAGGACTACCTCCTCGGCATCCGCCTCGGCCGCGCCAAGGAACTCCTCGCCGCCACCGAACTCCCCGTCGCCGCCGTCGCCCGCCGCGTCGGCTACGACGACCCCGCCTACTTCTCCCGCCTGTTCACCCGCCGCGTCGGCACCGCGCCCGTCCGCTTCCGCGAACAGCAGGGCCGCACCGTCCCCGGCGGCTGGTCGCACACGGTCCCCGACCCCGACGACCCGCCGATGCTGCGCTCCCCGGGCCCCACGATCGACCGCCCCCGCGCCACGTAGGGTTTCCTCCCATGACCAACAGCAACGCCGCCGACACCGTGGACCCCGCCGTCCGCGCCGAACTCGCCCGCCTGCGCGACAGCATCGACAACATCGACGCCGCTGTCGTCCACATGCTCGCCGAACGCTTCAAATGCACCCAGCAGGTCGGCCACCTCAAGGCCGAACACGCCCTGCCCCCGGCCGACCCCTCCCGCGAGGCCAGCCAGATCGAGCGCCTGCGCCAACTCGCGGAGAGCGCCAAACTGGACCCCGCCTTCGCCGAGAAACTCCTGAACTTCATCATCAGCGAGGTCATCCGCCACCACGAGCAGATCGCGGCGAATTCAAGCCCCTGCGGCGATTGAGGAGCGGGGTCCGGGGCGCAGCCCCGGGGCGGTGAATCCGGCGTCGGGTGAGGTCTCGTCATAGGACGCCCCCGGCCAGCCTGTCCCCCGCCGGAGGCGTACGGCAGCATGTCCCCATGTCCGTACTGACGCGCGACGAAGCGCAGACCCGAGCCCAGCTCATCGACGTCCAGCGGTACGAGATCGACCTCGATCTCGCCCGGGGAGCCGACACCTTCGACTCCACCACCGTGATCGGCTTCACCACCCGCACGGCCGGAGACACCTTCGTCGAGGTCAGGCCCGCAGCCCTGCGATCCGTCACTCTCGACGGACAGCCCCTGGACCCCGCCGCACTCGACGACAACCGGCTCCCCCTCACCGGACTCGCCCCCGGCCCGCACGAACTGCGCGTCGAAGCCGCCATGGCCTACTCGCACACCGGCGAAGGCATGCACCGCTTCACCGACCCCGCCGACGGCGAGACGTACGTCTACACGCAGCTGTTCATGGAAGACGTCCAGCGCGTCTTCGCCGCCTTCGACCAGCCCGACCTGAAGGCCGTGTTCGACCTCACCGTCACCGCCCCCGACGGCTGGACCGTCCTCGCCAACAGCGTCACCGAGCACCTGGGCGAGGGGAAGTGGCAGGCCGCCACCACCCCGTTGCTCTCCACCTACCTCGTCGCCGTCGCCGTCGGCCCCTGGCACTCCGTACGCACCGAGCACCGCGGCCTGCCCTTCGGCCTGCACTGCCGCCGTTCCCTCGCCCCCTACCTCGACGCCGACGCCGACGAAATCCTCGACATCACCCGCGCCTGCTACGACCGCTACCACGAGAAGTTCGAGGAGCCCTACCCCTTCGACTCCTACGACCAGGCGTTCGTCCCCGAGTTCAACGCCGGCGCCATGGAGAACCCCGGACTCGTCACCTTCCGCGACGAGTTCGTCCACCGCTCCGCCGTCACCGACACCGAACGCCAGACCCGCGCCATGGTCATCGCCCACGAAATGGCCCACATGTGGTTCGGCGACCTCGTCACCCTCCAATGGTGGGACGACATCTGGCTCAACGAGTCCTTCGCCGAATACATGGGCTACCAGACCCTCACCGAAGCCACCCGCTTCAAGGACACCTGGGTCGACTTCGGAGTGTCCCGCAAGGCCTGGGGATACGACGCCGACCAGCGCCCCTCCACCCACCCCGTCGCCCCCGACGCCGACGCGGTCCCCGACACCGCGTCCGCCCTGCTCAACTTCGACGGCATCTCCTACGCCAAGGGGGCTTCCGCACTTCGGCAGTTGGTCGCCTGGCTGGGCGAGAAGGACTTCCTCGCCGGCATCAACACCCACTTCCAGCGCCACAAGTTCGCCAACGCCACCCTCGCCGACTTCATCGCCTCCCTCGCCCACCACACGGACCGCGATGTCCACGCCTGGGCCGACACCTGGCTGCGCACCACCGGCGTCGACACCCTCACCGCCACCGTCACCGAACACCCGGGGCAGGCAGACCTCACCCTCACCCGCGACGGCAGCCGCCCCCACCGCATCACCGTCGGCGTCTACGACCGCGACCTCATCGACGGCGCCACCCTCGTCCGCCGCGAACTGACCGACATCGACATCCCCGTCGACGGCGAACACCGCCTCCCCGGCCCCCGACCCGCCCTCGTCGTCCCCAACGACCAGGACCTCACCTACGCCAAGATCCGCCTCGACCCCCACTCCGAGGAAACCGCCCTGCGCGGCCTGTCCCGCGTGCCCGACCCCCTCACCCGCGCCGTCCTGTGGAACTGCCTGCGCGACATGGTCCGCGACGGCGAACTCGAACCCCTCACCTACCTCGAAGCCGCCCGCGCCCACCTCCCCGGCGAACGCGAACTCGCCAACGTCCAGGGCGTCCTGGCCTTCGCCCGCACCCAGGTGGCCGACCGCTACACCACCCCCGCCGAACGCCCCGACGCACTCGCCCTCCTCACCGACCTGTGCGCCGACCTCATCCGCCGCACCGAGGACGGCAGCAACCCCGGCCTGCGCCTCACCGCCGTGCGCACCCTCATCGACAGCGCCGCACACGCCGACACCATCCGCGACTGGTACGACAGCGGCAGCGTCCCCGGCGGCCCCGAACTCGACCCCGAACTGCGCTGGCGCATCCTCGGCCGCCTCTGCGTACTCGGCGCCGTCGACGACGCCGTCATCGAGGCCGAACTCACCCAGGACCCCAGCGCCACCGGCCAGGAAGGCGCCGCCCGCTGCCGCGCGGCCCTGCCCGACCCCGGCGCCAAACGCGCCGCCTGGGACGCCATGTTCACCACCGACGAACTCTCCAACTACCTCTTCACCGCCACCGCCCAGGGCTTCTGGCAGCCCGAACAGAGCGACCTCCTGCACCCCTATGTCGCCCGCTACTTCCCTGACGCCGTAGCCGTCGCCCACCGCCGTGGCCCCGCCGTCGCCGACGCCGCGGGACGCTGGGCCTTCCCCGCCCACGCCGTCGACACCCACACCCTCACCCTCGGCGAATCCTGCCTGGAGGACGACGACCCCATCCCCGCCCTGCGCCGCAAACTCGTCGACCAACTCGACGACCTCGCCCGCGCCTTGAAGATCAGGACGGCCACCGCCGCCTACTAGGGCCCGGAATGTACGGGGTCCGGCGGGCCCGGACCCCGTACCACCAACCACCCCGTCGCCGCCCAATCCCCGCACGGCAGTACCACTTTCGGGTTCCGATCGTTGTGATCAACGGGCACGCCACCGCCACCGCAGACAGGCTGGAGGCCCCACCCGCACCCCCGAAGGACACCGCCATGAGCAACCCGCCGCCCCTCGCCGGAGGGCCCCAAGGCCCCCAAGCCCTGCGGCCGTTGCTCAACACCGTCCTCGACGCCCTCCACGACGGAGCCGTCGCCCGAGGCGGGCCCCTCCCCGCCGGCGGCCCCCACACCGTCACCGCCCGCCTGCGCGAACTCGCCGGCGACCCCCTGCCCCACCACGGCACCGGCCCCGACACCGCGCTGCGCACCCTCGTACAGGCCCTCGCCGAAGGCGCCGCCGACCCCGCCGACCCCCTGTGCGCGGCCCACCTCCACTGCCCGCCCCTCGCCCTCGCCACGGCCGCCGACCTCGCCGCCTCGGCCCTCAACCCCTCCATGGACTCCTGGGACCAGGCCCCCGCGGCCTCCGCCCTCGAAACCCTCGTCACCGACGCACTCGCCCATGAGGTCTACGGCGACACGGGCCACGCCGGCCGGCCCGCGCACCCTGGCCGGCCCGCGCACCCTGGTCGGCCCGGCCACCCCCAGGCCCTGGTCACCACCGGCGGCACCGAGGCCAACCAGCTCGCCGTCCTCCTCGCCCGCGAAGCCCACGCCTCAGAGGGCCCCCTCCAGCTCATCACCGGCGCCAACGCGCACCACTCCCTGCCGCGCGCAGCCTGGCTCCTCGGGCTCCCCGACCCCGTCACCGTGCCCGCCCCCACCGGCACCCTCGACCCGGCCGCCCTCGACGAAGCCCTCACCGACCTGCCAGGACCCAAACTGGTCGCCGCCACCGCCGGCACCACCGACGCAGGACTCATCGACCCCCTCCCGGAGATCGCCGACGTCTGCGAAGCCCACGGCGCCCGCCTCCACGTCGACGCCGCATACGGCGCCGGACTCCTCTTCAGCCCCACCCGCCGCACCCAGCTCACCGGCCTCGACCGCGCCGCCACCGTCGCCCTAGACCTGCACAAACTCGGCTGGCAGCCCGTCGCCGCCGGCCTCCTCGCCGTACGCGACCACGCCGACCTCAGGCCCCTCACCCACCACGCCGACTACCTCAACGCGGACGACGACACCGAAGCCGGCCTGCCCGACCTCCTCGGCCGCTCCCTGCGCACCACCCGGCGCCCCGACATCCTCAAGATCGCCGTCACCCTCAAAGCCCTCGGCCGCACCGGACTCGGCGCTCTCGTCGACCAAGTCTGCTACCAGGCACAGGAGTTCGCCGCCACCCTCCACGCCCACCCCGGCTTCGACCTCTACGACACCCCCACCCTCAGCACCGTCCTCTTCCGCCCCCACGGCGCACCCGACGAACACATCGCCCACATCCGCCGCACCCTCCTCACCCAAGGCCGCGCCGTACTCGGCCGCGCCCGCATCGACGGCCGGCTGTGGCTCAAAGCCACCCTGCTCAACCCGCACACCCAGCCGGGCGACCTGGCCCAGCTGCTGAAACTGGTGGAAGGAAACACCGCCCGATGACCACCGCGCCCACCCCCAAGCCTCCGCACCCCGAAGCACCCCGCGACCTCGTCGGCATCGGCATCGGCCCCTTCAACCTCTCCCTCGCCGCCCTCGCCCACCCCCTCACCGAACTCGACACCGCCTTCTACGAACAACGCCCCGCCTTCCACTGGCACCCCGGCCTCCTCATCGACGGTGCCACCCTCCAAGTCCCCTTCCTCGCCGACCTCGTCACCCTCGCCGACCCCGCAAGCCCCTGGTCCTTCCTCAACTACCTCAAAACCCGCGACCGCCTCTTCCCCTTCTACTTCGCCGAGCGCTTCCACATCCAGCGCTCCGAATACGACGCCTACTGCCGCTGGGTCAGCGAAAACCTCCCCGGACTCCACTTCGGCCACCAGATCGACGCCGTCCGCTGGAACCCCGAACGCCGCCTCTTCGAAGTCGACTTCACCCAACTCGACACCGAAGGCGAAGCCGAAGCGCTAGGCCGCACCTACACCAGGAACGTCGTACTCGGCGTCGGCACCGCCCCCTACATCCCCGAACCGCTGCGCCCCCTCGCCGAAGCCCCCACCGTCCCCGTCATCCACTCCGCCGACTACCTCACCCACCGCACCGAACTCCTCGCCGCCGACCACATCACCGTCATCGGATCAGGCCAGTCCGGCGCCGAAATCTTCCTCGACCTCCTCAAGAACCGCCCCCAAGGCCGCGAAAAACTCCACTGGCTCGCCCGCAGCGAAGCCTTCGCCCCCATGGAGTACTCCAAGCTCGGCCTCGAACACTTCACCCCCGACTACACCCGCTACTTCCACCACCTCCCCGAAGACGTACGCGACGGACTCGTCCCCGCCCAATGGCAGCTCCACAAAGGCATCGACGCCGAAACCATCGCCGCCATCCACGACGAGCTCTACCAGCGCACCCTCCACGGCGGCTGGCCCGACGCCACCCTCACCCCCGGCGTCTGCGTCCGCACCGCCGGCCGCGTCGCCACCACCAAAGTCGAACTCCACCTCGAACACCGCCGGCAGAACACCCGCTCCCGCCTCACCACCGACGCCGTCGTCCTCGCCACCGGCTACCGCGAACGCCCCCTCGACCACATCCTCACCGGCATGGACCCCCACCTCCGCCGCGACAACAGCGAACGCCCCCGCATCGACGAACGGTTCCGCCTCGTCCTCGACCACACCGTCACCGACACCGGCAGCAACATCTACGTACAGAACGCCGAACGCCACACCCACGGAGTCGGCGCCCCCGACCTCGGCCTCGCCGCCTGGCGCAGCGCCACCATCCTCAACACCCTCACCGGCAAAGACCCCTACCCCCTCCCGCAACGCACCGCCTTCACCACCTTCGGCCTCACCCCCAACGAAAACCGCGCCCCCCGGACCCAGTCCGGAGAACGCGGCAACACCCATCTGATCGAACTCAAGAACTAGAACACAGGCGTACCGTCCCGCGTCAGCCGCCAGTCCACCGAAGCGAACTCCGCCGGGTCCAAGGTGCCCTTCGCAGTCACCCACTCGGCGATCCGCGTACGGATCTCCGTCGACTCCGACCACAGCTGTTGCGCCGACGCCACATGCGGGAACGCCCCGCCACCGTTCGCCCGGTAGTTGTTCACCGCGAACACGAACTTCTGCGCGTCGTCCAGCGCCGCACCCTGATACGTCACGTTCTTGATCCGCGACCCCGCCGCCTGCGCGACGTCGATGTCGTACGAAAGCCCCGACACGTAGTCGAAGTTGTAGTCCGGCCGGTTGTTCGCATTCGTCAGCTTGTCCACGTCCACGACCGCACCCGCCGCCGTCTGCACGAAATACTCCGCCGAGAACTCCAGGTACGCCCGCACCTGCGCACCCGTCATCAACTTCGCGACCAGCGTGTTGTCGTACACATACAGACCCGACAGATCCCGGATCGTCACCTCACCCGCCGGAATCGACGACGTCCGCGAGAACGGCGAAGCCTGCGAAAGGACCGGCAGCGACGCGTACTCCGTCGACTTCAAGGCCTCCGTCACCACATCGGCCTGCACCTTGTTGATCAGATCGATGATCGGCGCGTCCTTGTACCGGGCGTCCACCGTCGTCAGCGTCGTCGTCGCCCGACCCACGACCTGGTTCACATACTTCACGACCAGCGCGTGCTCGTCCTCGAGCAACTTCGTGATCTTCGGGTCGTCCGCCACCGCATTCGAGTTCAGCAGCTTCGACGACACCGACGCCACCGTCCAGCAGCCCTTCTCCCACTCCAACTCGAAGTCGAAGAGCGCCAACCGCTCCGCGTAGCACAGCGGCTCCGACAGAACGACCGGCTTCCCGGTCTTCTCGTTCGTCACCAACTGCTGCTCGATCTCCACATGCGCGTGCCCGACGAGAATCGCGTCGATCCCCGGCACGGTCCTCGCCACATTAGCCGCCGCGTTCTCCACGTACGGCAGCTGATCCCCCCACGACGACGTGCCCGAAGCGCCCGTGTGCGCCGACACGATCACCACGTCCGCACCCATCGAGCGCAACTTCGGCACCCACAGCGCGGCCTGCTCCTCGATACCGGGGAACTTCAACACGCCCTGCACATACGCCTTGTCCCAGATCGCGATCCCCGGATTCGTCAGCCCCAGGATCGCCACCTTCACGTCCTTGCCGTGCGGCGTACGCAACTTCTTGATCACGTACGGCCTGAACGCCGGCTTCTCCGTCTTCGCGTCCACGGCGTTCGCACCGAGCAGCGGGAACTTCAACTGCGACTCGAACTTGCGCAGCGTGTCGATGCCGTAGTTGAACTCGTGATTACCGAGCGCCGCCGCGTCATAACCGATCGCGTTCATCGCCTGAGCCATCGGATGCACCGGACCGTCCGCCGCGGTGATCGGCTCCACGCGCGCGTAGTAGTACGTCAGCGGCGTGCCCTGGATCGTGTCACCCGCGTCGATCAGGAGCGTGTTGCCACGGCCCTTCTCCTCGCGGACCTGCTTCACCAGCGTCGAGATCCGAGACAGCCCCTGCGCGTTGCCCGCCGTGTCCGTGTACGCGGCGTCCTTGTAGTAGTCCCAGTTGAAGACATGACCATGCAGGTCCGTCGTCCCCATGACGGTGAACGAATACCGCTTGTGCCCCTTCGGCCGTCCCCCGTGCGCCTGCGCGGCCGGCGCCGACACCGCCCCGGTCAACGCCACGGCCGCACCCGTAGCAGCGGACTTGCCCAGAAACTTCCGGCGATTCAACGGCATCTCAGATCCCCTCCGGCACCACTCATCGACAGTTGCAACGCGCGTAGATTCTGTCCCCTCAACCCAACACGCAACAGACCTACGAGGTTTCAATCCGATGACTGTCCGATGCGCTGCTGCCACAGTGACCCCATGACCCCCGACGAGACGACACCCGGCGCACAGCCCACCGCCACCCCCTACGGCACCCCCCAAGCCCCCCGCATCGCCGTCCGCGGCGAAGCCCGCATCGAGACCGACCCCGACCTCGCCCGCATCGGCATCACCGTCAACGCCCGCGGCACCGACCGCCGCGAAGCCCTCACCGACCTCACCCGCCGCAACACCGCCACCCTCGACCTCATCAAGAGCTACGGAGAAGCCATCGAAAAAGTCGAGACCGGCGCCTTCTCCATCACCCCCGAACTCACCCGTCACGGCCGCTCCGAACGCATCCGCGCCTACCACGGCCGCGTCCACATCACCGCCGAACTCACCGACTTCACCGCACTCGGCGAACTCACCACCCGCCTCGCCGACCAGGACCTCACCCGCATCGACGGCCCCTGGTGGTCCCTGCGCCCCGACTCACCCGTCCACCGCACCGCCCGCCGACAAGCAGTCCACGAAGCCGTCCAGCGCGCCCGCGAATACGCCGAAGCCCTCGGCACCCGCCTCGCCGCCCTCACCGAACTCGCCGACACCGGAGCCGAAGACCCCGACCGCTACGGACCCGTCCCCGGCGCACCCCACATGCGCATGGCAGCCTATGGCGGCGCCCCCGACGACACCCCCGCACCCCTCGACCTCGAACCCGAGCGACAGACCGTCTACGCGAACGTCAACGCCCGATTCACCATGCACCCGCCCGAGCTGTAAAGACCACGCCCCCGAACGCCCGCACCGAAATGCATGCTCACCATGCTCATCGGAGCACCCCCATGCACAATTCAACACTTGTCAATAGCCCTTCATCCAAAGGTGGTTGGGTAGTCATGCGCAACCAATTCCCTACCCGCCGGTAAGCCCTAGGCTCGAAGCATGCGCCGAGCAAAGATCGTCTGCACCCTGGGCCCAGCCACCGACTCGTACGAGCAGATCAAGGCACTCGTCGAAGCCGGAATGGACGTAGCCCGCTTCAACCTCAGCCACGGCACCTACGCCGAACACGAGGAGCGCTACCACCACGTCCGAAAGGCCTCCGACGAAACCGGCCGCAGCGTCGGAATCCTCGCCGACCTTCAAGGCCCGAAGATCAGACTCGGACGCTTCCGCGAAGGCCCCGTACTCCTTGAACGCGGCGACGAATTCACCATCACCGTCGAACCCGACGTCCAAGGCGACCGCCAGACCTGCGGAACCACCTACGACGGCCTCGCCACCGACGTCACCACCGGCGAACGCATCCTCGTCGACGACGGCAAAGTCACCCTCGAAGTCACCGGCATCGACGGCCCCCGCGTCCACACCACCGTCATCGAAGGCGGCATGGTCTCCGACCACAAAGGCCTCAACCTCCCCGGCGTAGCCGTCTCCGTCCCCGCACTCAGCGACAAGGACCAGGAAGACCTCCGCTGGGCCCTGCGCACAGGCGCCGACGTCATCGCCCTCTCCTTCGTGCGCAGCGGCCGCGACATCGAAGACGTCCACCGCATCATGGACGAGGAAGACCGCCGCCTCCCCGTCATCGCCAAAGTCGAAAAGCCCCAGGCCGTCGACAACATCGACGACATCGTCGCCGCCTTCGACGGAATCATGGTCGCCCGCGGAGACCTTGGCGTCGAAATGCCCCTCGAACAAGTCCCCATCGTCCAAAAGCGCGCCATCAAACTCGCCAAGCGCAACGCCAAGCCGGTCATCGTCGCGACCCAAATGCTCGACTCGATGATCGACAACTCCCGCCCCACCCGCGCCGAGGCATCCGACGTCGCCAACGCCGTCATCGACGGCACCGACGCCGTCATGCTCTCCGGCGAGACCAGCGTCGGAAAATACCCCGTCGAAACGGTCCGCACCATGGGCCGCATCATCGAAGCCGCAGAGGAAGACATCCTCGCCAAGGGGCTCCCGCCCCTCACCGAACGCAACAAACCCCGCACCCAAGGCGGAGCCGTCGCCCGCGCCGCAGCCGAAATGGGCGACTTCCTCGGCGCGAAATTCCTGGTGGCCTTCACCCAGTCCGGAGACACGGTCCGCCGCCTCTCCCGCTACCGCTCACCCATCCCGCTCCTGGCCTTCACCCCGACCCCGTCCACCCGCTCCCAGCTCAACCTCACCTGGGGAGTGGAGACCTTCCTCGGCCCCCACGTCGACTCCACCGACGCGATGGTCGACCAGGTCGACGAACTCCTCCTCCAGTACGGCCGCTGCCGGAAGGGCGACATCGTCGTCATCACAGCCGGCTCCCCGCCCGGAGTCTCCGGCTCCACCAACCTGGTCCGCGTCCACCACATCGGCGAGGACGACTCACCCAAGTAGGCGCGAGGTCAGTACTTGGGGCCTACGTGGGTGTCCATGAGGGCGACGGAGGCTTTGCGGGCGATGGAGATGTTGTACGGGTTCCCATGGCGGGTGCAGTGCGTCCACTGGATGCCGAGTTTGTCTAGCGTGTCTGTGAAGAGCTGCCTGATGTCGTCGGAGACGTTGGTGAAGAAGTAGCGGGGGTAGTCGTAGCGCTTGCGCTCACCGCCGACGATGCGCGTAGTCCAGTTCGTGATCCGACAACCGTCGGAGTGGACCAGACCCCGGACGAACTCCCAAGGGTGTGCATCGACGATCTCCTGCTGCCAGGGCTCGAGAGCGATCTTACGTTCGTGCTTCCTGCCGGGGCCGTGCTGTGGGAACAGGCAACCGAGATGCTTCGAGTAGACCTTCACGTTCTGGCATCCGATGCGTTGTACCCGGCAGATTCGGTTGTCGGGGAACACCGCGCGCACAGCTGCTTCGGTCTCGTCTGCGACACCTGGCCATGCATCCGCGCAGGTGATCATCAGGTTCGGCACTCGATGGCCGGAGTAGCGGCTCACGTGGCCATCACCTAAGTACTGGCCGAGCAGATATGAGTAGGCGGCTTCGTCGAGGGGCCGGCCATCGCAGCGCGGGCACGCTGGATTGTGAGAGCCGGGACACTCTCCCCGTTTGGAACGGTCCATGTGAAGCCAATACGAGACCGTGCCGAGCGGCACTCCCAAAGAGCGCGCCACGTCTGCGTTCCTGGCACCGCCTCGCAGCAGAGTCAGCGCCTTCTGTCGCACTTCAGTGCCGTGAAAGTTCATACGGCTACTCTGCGTAGCCTCAAGCTCCAGCGCGTAGCAAAAAGCGGATGTTCACGAGAATGTGAACATCCGCTTTATGGGTGCCGGGTGCGGGAGTCGAACCCGCACGTCCTTTCGGACAGATGTGTTTGAGACATCAGCGTCTGCCATTCCGCCAACCCGGCTGGGCAACCCGACAGGAGTGTACCGGGTGACCGATCGCCGTCGCAGCTAGGTAGGCTCTAGGGCAGCAGCACCCCCTGTCTGGAACAAGGAGCGCCCCCGTGACCGCCCCCGAGTCGCCCCAGCCCGTAGACGCGCCCGACGACGACAAGTCGCACGTCCCGCCGCTGACGACCCGTGTCGTCATCGCCGAGGACGAGGCTCTGATCCGCCTCGACCTCAAAGAGATGCTCGAGGAAGAGGGCTACACCGTCGTCGGTGAGGCCGGTGACGGTGAGCAGGCGGTCGAGCTGGCTCGTGAGCACAAGCCCGATCTGGTGATCCTCGATGTGAAGATGCCGAAGATGGACGGCATCACCGCGGCGGAGAAGATCGCGGAGGAGTCGATCGCTCCGGTGCTGATGCTGACGGCGTTCTCGCAGCGCGATCTGGTGGAGCGGGCGCGGGACGCGGGTGCGATGGCGTATCTGGTGAAGCCGTTCAGCAAGAGTGATGTCGTTCCGGCCATCGAGATGGCGGTGTCGCGGTTCCAGGAGCTGCGGACGCTGGAGAACGAGGTCGCGGATCTTACGCAGCGGCTGGAGACGCGGAAGCTGGTGGACCGGGCGAAGTCGGTGTTGCAGACGGAGTACGGCCTTTCGGAGCCGGCGGCGTTCCGTTGGATTCAGAAGACGTCGATGGATCGTCGGCTTTCGATGCAGCAGGTTGCTGAGGCGGTTATTCAGGACGCCGAGGAGAAGAAGGCGGGGAAGGGCTGAGTTCTGCCCCGCACCGCTGATGGCTGAGGCCCGTGCCCCCGGAGGGGTACGGGCCTCAGCCGTGTGTGCGTTCGGGCTCAGTCCTCGCCGAGGTACGCCTTGCGGACGGATTCGTCGTGGAGGAGGTCCTGTCCGGTTCCGGAGAGGACGACGCTGCCGACTTCCATGACGTGGCCGTGGTCGGCGAGGGAGAGCGCGGCCTGGGCGTTCTGCTCGACGAGGAGGATGGTGGTGCCCTGGGACTTGAGTTCGGCGATGGTCGCCATGATCTTCTGCATCATGATCGGGGAGAGGCCCATGGAGGGTTCGTCGAGCATGAGCAGTTTGGGCTGGGACATGAGGGCGCGGCCCATGGCGAGCATTTGCTGTTCGCCGCCCGAGAGGGTTCCCGCGGCTTGCTTTCGGCGTTCGCCGAGGATGGGGAAGAGGTCGTAGGCGCGCTGGATGTCCTTCTCGATGCCGGCCTTGTCGGAGCGGAGGAATGCTCCGAGCTGGAGGTTTTCGGCGATGGAGAGGCGGGGGAAGATGCGTCGGCCTTCGGGGGAGTGGGCGAGGCCCATGGCGACGATCTTGTGTGCGGGGACGCCGGTGAGTGGCTTTCCGTCGAAGGTGATTTTGCCGCTGAGCGGCTTCAGGAGTCCGGACAGGGTCCGCAGTGTCGTCGTCTTGCCGGCGCCGTTGGTGCCGATGAGGGTGACGACTTCGCCTTGCTGGACGCTGAAGGAGATTCCCTTGACGGCTTCGATCTTGCCGTAGGCGACCTTGAGGTCTTCTACTTCGAGGAGTGCGCTCACTGGTCGTCTCCTTCCGTGGCGTGTGCTTCCGCGGCTTCGACGGCTGCTGCGGCGGTGTCTTCGGGGGCGCCTTCGAAGGGTTCGCCGAGGTAGGCGGCGATGACGCGTTCGTCGCCCTGGACGACGTCGCTGGTGCCTTCGACGAGTTTTTCGCCTTGGACGAGGACGGCGACGCGGTCGCAGAGGTTGAAGATGAAGCGCATGTCGTGCTCGATGACGAGTACGGCGATGCCCTTGTCGCGGATGGCGAAGACGAGTTCTTCGGTGGCGCGGGTTTCTTGGGGGTTCATGCCGGCCGTGGGCTCGTCGAGGAGGAGCAGGCCGGGCTCGCTGGCGAGTGCGCGCGCGATTTCGAGCTTGCGCTGTTCGCCGTAGGGGAGGCTGCGGGCGAGGTGGTCCCGCTTGTGGGCGAGACCGATGAACTCTAGGAGTTCCATGGCGCGTTCTTCGGAGGCGGCTTCGGCTTTCTTGAAGCCGGGGCCGCGCAGGAGCGCGGACCAGAGGCCTTCCTTTGTCCTGGTGTGGCGTCCGACGAGGACGTTTTCGAGGACGGTCATGTTGGCGAAGAGCCGGATGTTCTGGAAGGTGCGGGCCATGCCGGCTTTGGTGACCAGGTGGGGCTTGGGCGGGAGTGCGGTGCCCTTGTAGGAGACCTGGCCTTCGGTGGGGATGTAGAGGCCGGTGAGGCAGTTGAAGAAGGTGGTTTTGCCTGCGCCGTTGGGGCCGATGAGGCCGACGATTTCGCCGCTGTTGACGGTGAGGTCGACGGAGCGTACGGCGGTGAGTCCGCCGAAGCGCATGGTGACGCCCTTGGCTTCGAGGACGGCAGTGGTCGTGGTGGTGGTCATGCGGGTCACGCCCCTGCCTTGGTGGCGCCGACGGTGCTGTCGGGCAGGCTTTGTTGTTCTGGGATGTCGAGTTGGCCGGTCTCGTGGAATTCGAGTTGGCGGCGGCGGTTGGCGATGATGCCTTCGGGGCGGAAGCGCATGAGGATGACGAGTGCGATGCCGAAGGCGAGGAGCTCGTATTCCTTGAGGAAGGTGAGCTTTTCGGGGATGAGGTAGAGGAGTGAGGCGCCGAGGAGGGGTCCGCTGACGGTGCCCATGCCGCCGAGGACGACGGCGGCGAGGAGGAAGGCGCTGTTGGGGGGTGCGGCGCCGGCGAACTGGTAGGGGCTGGGCACGACGCTGTAGGTGACGTGGGCGCTGACGGTGCCGGCGAGGCCGGCGAGGGTGGCGCCGAGTGCGAAGGCGATGAGCTTGACGCGGAAGCCGTTGATGCCCATGGCGGTGGCGGCGGTCTCGTCTTCGCGGATGGCGATCCAGGAGCGGCCGATGCGGGAGTCGGCGGCGCGGGTGAAGACGAGTACGACGAGCGCCGTGATGAGGAGCATCAGGAAGAAGTAGTTGGCGAACCGGCCGAGGGTGAATCCGGCGACGTCGTGGCTGGCCCCGAGGTTGAATCCGAAGATTTCGAGGTCGGGGATGGAGGGGATTCCGTCGGGGCCGTTGGTGATGTCGGGTCCGGAGGAGCCGTCCATGTTGTTGACGGCGATGCGGAAGATCTCTCCGAAGCCGAGGGTGACGATGGCGAGGTAGTCGCCGCGCAGTCGCAGGGTGGGGGCGCCGATGAGGACGCCGAAGACGAGTGAGGCTGCCATGCCGGTGAGGGCGGCGGCCCAGAACGGGAACTGGACTCCGGAGAAGCGGGAGAACTCGGAGCCGGAGACGAGGGCGGCGGCGTAGGCGCCGACGCCGAGGAAGGCGACGTATCCGAGGTCGAGGAGTCCGGTGAGGCCGACGACGATGTTGAGGCCGAGGGCGACGGTGGCGAAGATCAGGATGTTGACGCCGAGGTTGGCGTTGTGGTCTTCGCTCTGGGTGAAGGGGAAGATCGCTGCGGCGAGGAAGGCGATGCCGGTGGCGAAGCCTTTGTTCTGGGCGCAGAGGGTGGAGAAGCGGTCGAGCTGTCCGGCGTGGACGAGGGCCCAGGCGACGAAGACGAGGAGGAGGACGAAGCCGATGAAGGTTTCGCTCTCTTCGTCGTTGATGCCGATGCCGTAGGTGAAGGCGATGAGGCCGAGGGTGATGCCGAGGGTGACGATCAGCCGCTGTGTCCAGCCGGGGAGTTGGCCGGTGGGTGCGGGCTGGTCGGGCTTGGTGAGGTAGGCCTTGGCCGTGTCGCCGGGGCGGGGCAGGGCGAGGGCGCCGAGGACGGGGAGTGCGGAGGCGACGGCGGCGACGTAGGCGCCGGGGTCGAGGTTGGCGAGTCCGCCGAGTTCGACTGCGATGGCGATGGCCGCGTACCAGCAGACGGTGAAGCCGGCGAGGGTGGTGAGGAGGATCGGGGAGGTGGCGCCGGCGGGGTTGAGCCGGTGCAGTCCTCGCACGTTCCACAGGGGGAGGGTGAAGAGGAGGGTGATGAGTCCTGCGACGAGGGCGATGGTCTGGAGGCCCGCGGGGTAGCCGTAGACGGTGAGGTCGCCGGGGAAGTCGGAGGTCCAGGTCCAGGACATGAAGGTGCTGGCGATGGTGGCGACGGCGCCGGCGGCGATGAGGACGCGGGGGGCGCCTGCGGGGAGGGTGATCAGGCCGCGGGCGGTGTCGGTCTTCTGTGTGGTCATGGTGATCACGCCCTGTCCGCGACGCGTTCGCCGAGCAGGCCTTGTGGCCGTAGCAGCAGTACGAGGATGAGGAGGACGAAGGCCCAGACGGAGGCCCAGCCCTGGCCGCCGAACTGTTCCATGCCGGGGATGTCGGCGATGTAGGCGGTGGCCATTGCTTCGGCGAGGCCGAGGACGACGCCGCCGAGCATGGCGCCGTAGATGTTGCCGATGCCGCCGAGCACAGCTGCGGTGAAGGCCTTGAGTCCGGCCTGGAAGCCCATGTCGTACTGGACGGAGCCGTACTTGAGGCCGTAGGCGACGCCGGCGACGGCGGCGAAGATGCCGCCGATGGCGAAGGCGATCACGATGATGCGGTTGGTGTCGATGCCCATGAGCTGGGAGGTGTCCGGGTCCTGGGCGGTGGCCTGCATGGCGCGGCCGGTGCGGGAGAGGCGGACGAAGAAGGCAAGGGCGGCCATGCACAGGGGGGCGGCGATGATCAGGAAGACGTCGCCGCTCTGGATGCGGATGTCACCCAAGTGGTAGGGCCCGAAGGGGAGTTGCGGGAAGACGCGGGCGCTCTTGGCGTCGGGGTACCAGTTGAAGACGGCCTGCTGGAGTGCGAGGGAGAGGCCGATCGCGGTGATGAGGGGGGCCAGGCGGGGCGCGCCGCGCAGTGGCCGGTACGCGAAGCGTTCGGCTCCGACGGCGATGAGGGTGGCGACGAGTGCGCCTCCGATGAGCATCGCCGGTAGGGCTATCCACATGGATATGCCGTCGGGGAGCGCGAGGTAGACCGTGAGTGCGCCGAAGCCGCCGGTCATGAAGATCTCGCCGTGGGCGAAGTTGATGAGCTGGACGATGCCGTACACCATCGTGTAGCCGATGGCGATCAGCCCGTACATCGAGCCGAGGAACAGCCCGTTGGCCAGCTGCTGCGGCAGAGTGTTCACCGCGTGGCCTCCATGGGTGGGGAGAGTGGGGCAGGGATATGGGTGGGGCCGCGCGGTGACGGGTCGTCGTGGCCGCGCGGCCCTGTGTGGTGCGTGCGGTGCGGGGTGGGTCAGCCGGCGTCGTAGGTGCCGCTCTTGACGGCCTTCCACTCGCCCTTGGTGACCTGGTAGACGGTGAGCTGCTTGTTGGTGGTGTCGCCGTACTCGTCGAAGGCGACGGGGCCGGCGATGCCGTCGAACTTGCCCTTCTGGACCTCTTCGACGATCTTGCCGCGCGCGTCGGACGGGACCTTGCCGTCCTTCACGACGTTGCCGATGGCCTTGATGATGGCGGTCGCGGCGTCGTAGGAGTAGCCGCCGTAGGTGCCGTAGTCGCCGGGGTACTTCTTCGCCTTGTAGGTGGAGATGAAGTCCTTGGCGGCGGGCAGCGTGGTGACGGGGACGCCGACGGAGGTGGAGAGGTCGCCCTCGGCGGACTTTCCGGCGGTCTTGATGTACGTGTCGGAGAACATGCCGTCACCGCCGAAGAGCGGGATCTTGGCGCCGGCGTCCTTGAGCTGCTTGGTGAGGATCTGCGACTCGTCGTACTGGCCGCCGTAGTAGAGCAGGTCGGCGCCGGAGTTCTTGATCTTGGTGACGAGGGTGGAGAAGTCCTTGTCGCCGGTGTTGACGTGGTCGGTGCCGACGACCTTGCCGCCGGTCTTCTTGAAGCCCGCGGTAAAGAGCTTGGCGAGGCCGGCGCCGTAGGTCTGCTTGTCGTCTACGACGTAGACCTTCTTCTTCTTGAGCGTGTTGTACGCGTAGTCGGCCGCGAAGCCGCCCTGGAGGGCGTCGGTGGTGGCGGTGCGGAAGTACGACTTGTACGGGCGCTTCTTCGAGGTCTGCCAGTCCTTGCCCTGGGTGAGTTCGGGCGCCGTGTTGGAGGGCGAGATCTCGACGAGGTTGGCCGTGGCGAAGACCTGCTGCATGGAGGTGGCCACACCGGAGTTGAGGGGGCCGACGACTCCGAGGACGTCCTTGTTGCCGACGAGGGCGGTGGCGTTCTGCTGGCCGGTGGCGGGGACGGCCTTGTCGTCGAGCGCCTTGACCTTGAACGTGACGCCGGGAACGGTGTTCTTCTTGTTGGCGTCGTCGACGGCGATCTGGACGCCGTACTGGATGCCGAGGCCGGTGGCGGAGTTCGCGCCGGTGAGCGGGGCGTCGACGCCGATGACGACGGTGGTCTTCTTGCTGCTGTCGCTGCCCTTGTTGTCGTCGCGCGATCCGCAGGCGGTGAGCGTGAGTGCTCCGGTGGTGAGCACGCTGGTCATGATGAGCAAGGAACGGTGTCGCACGATCAATCCTCTCCCTGGCGCGGCTCCCGCGGTTGGGGGCCGTGTGTCTCGCCGGGCCGTACTGGGGTGGTACAGGGCCGTGCAGCAGACGCGCCCGGCGGCGCGGTGACTGGCCGTGACTATAAGCGCAGGTGGGTGGGGTGCGGAGCTGAGGAGGGAAGGATGTGACGCTCTTGTTATGACGCGGTGCTCGTGGGCGGGTGCGGTGGGGGCGATCAGGCCTTCTGGATATGGGTGGCCGGCGCTCGCGTGTAGAGAACATGCTGTTCCGCTAAGGAACTTGAGGTGATCTTGGTCCTTACGGGCGGGAGTGTGCCGCCGGTGGGGCGGGCGCCGGGTGCTTCGGGTGGCGGTGGCTCGCGTTCCGCATTGCTCTGTTGCGGCAGAGGTAACTGAGTGTTACTTCCGTGTGAGGTCGGTTCGCGGTCCGCGGGGCGCTCCGGAGCGCCCTGTGTGTGGTCCGCAGGCGTCGTGCAGGTAGGTGGCGAGGTCGCGTGGGAAGGCGCCGCCGAAGAGGTAGCTGTGCTGCTGCTGTGCCTGACGATTGCGCAGACCGAGGTCGAGGTGCGGCAGGGTGAAGCCGGGGGGCAGGGCGGCGCACTTGTATACGGAGATGCGCACAGTGAGTGCCTTCGGGGCGCCGCCCTTCACTGTCAGTGGCAGAGCGGGGATGGCGTGCGCACTCAATCCCGGCAGTCCGGCTCGCACTTGACGGATGGTCACGGGGTGGGTGTCGCGTACGGAGACGGTGAAGCGGAAGGTGGCGGTGCGCGGGTGGTGCGGGTCCGGCGGGCCCGTTCCCTCGTAGTGCAGGAAGGTGACCGGGGAGGGCCAGGGGGTGGGGGCGGGTGTGGCCGGGGTGGTGGTGGGGGCGGTGTACGCGTAAGCGCCCGTGATGGCTGCGGCGGCGAGCAGGGCTTGCAGGGTGCGGCGCAGGTGTGGCGGAAGGGCTGCCCAACGCTCGTGAAGGTGGAGGGAGTTGGGGGAGCCGGCCCACAGGGTGTCGGTGTGGGCGGGGGCGTGCGGGGTGCCGTCACCGGAGGGGGGTTCCGGCTCGACGGGTCCGATACCGGCCATGCTCCACGCTAGTGCGGAGGGGGCGGGTCCGCCAATGTGTGGCGCAACTGGGTTGTGTGTACGGCCAGTTGGGTCATGGGCCGGTGTCGGCGGATGCCTGCGCTGTGGTGACCGGTGGGGAGGGCTTCGCGTGGGCCGGACTCGCGTCGGCGGCCGTGTGCCGCGCTGCCCGGCTCCCGTCCCCCGATCAGCGTCTGCACTGCCCGGCGCGGCGGCGGGGGCCGTCCGCGCCGGGAGCGGCGGCGTGAAGCGTCGTGATCGTTGTGGCGCCCTGTGACGGACGGGCCCTGCGGCGGATGAGTCCAGGGGCGGGCGGGCCCTGTCGCGGACGAGGGGCCTCAGCTGGTGGGCATGTCCTTGAGGAGGCAGGTCAGGCGGGCCGAGCAGACCCGCCGGTCCTGCTCGTCGGTGATCACGATCTCGTACGTGGCGGTGGAGCGGCCGCGGTGTACGGGCGTGGCGACGCCGGTGACGAGGCCGGAGCGGGCGCCGCGGTGATGCGTGCAGTTCAGGTCGACGCCGACGGCGATCTTGGAGCTGCCGCCGTGGAGCATGGAGCCGACGGAGCCGAGTGTCTCGGCGAGCACCGCGGAGGCGCCTCCGTGCAGCAGGCCGTAGGGCTGCGTGTTGCCCTCGACGGGCATGGTGCCGACGACGCGGTCAGCGGACGCTTCCTTGATTTCGACGCCCATGCGGGTGCCGAGATCCCCCGCGGAGAACATGGCGGGCAGGTCGACTCCGAGCGCCGCGTACTCGTCGATGACCTCTTGCGGGAACTTCACGCTGCTGTGCTCGCCCATGGTGCCCGGCTCCGTTCGTCGTCTGTCGGTGTTCGTGCTGTGGGTGCTGTTCGGCCTGGTCGGCTGCCTGAGCGAACGCTCAGTCGGTCGCCGATTGTTCCAGGCGGACGACGACGGACTTGCTGGTGGGGGTGTTGCTGGTGTCGGCGGTGGCGTCCAGCGGGATCAGGACGTTGGTCTCCGGGTAGTACGCGGCCGCGCAGCCCCGGGCCGTCGGGTAGTGGACGACGCGGAAGCCGGGGGCGCGGCGCTCCACGCGGTCCGTCCACTCGCTGACCAGGTCGACGTAGGAGCCGTCGGCGAGGCCCAGGTCCTGGGCGTCGTGGGGGCTGACGAGGACGACCCGGCGACCGTTCTTGATGCCGCGATAGCGGTCGTCGAGGCCGTAGATCGTGGTGTTGTACTGGTCGTGCGAGCGCAGGGTCTGCAGCAGCAGCCGGCCCTCGGGGAGCTTCGGGTACTCGACGGGCGCGGCCGTGAAGTTCGCCTTGCCCGTGGTGGTGGGGAAGCGCCGCTCGTCGCGCGGGCCGTGCGGCAGGGTGAAGCCGCCGGGGCGACCAGCAGAACCAGTCACGCGCGCGTTGAAGTCCTCGAAGCCCGGGATGACGTTCGCGATGCGGTCGCGGACCGTGGCGTAGTCCTTCTCGAACTCCTCCCAGGGTGTGCGTGACGCCTCGCCCAGGACGCGGCGCGCGAGGCGGGCCACGATCGCCGGCTCCGACAGGAGGTGCTTGCTCGCGGGCGCGAGGCGGCCACGGGAGGCGTGGACCATGCTCATGGAGTCCTCAACGGTCACAAACTGTTCGCCGCTGCCCTGGACGTCGCGCTCGGTGCGGCCCAGCGTCGGCAGGATCAGGGCACGCGCGCCGGTGACCGCGTGGGAGCGGTTGAGCTTCGTCGACACGTGGACCGTCAGCGCGGCGCGGCGCATCGCGGCTTCGGTGACGTCGGTGTCGGGGGAGGCCGCCACGAAGTTGCCGCCCATCGCGAAGAACACCTTCGCCTCGCCGTCGCGGAGCGCCTCGATGGCCCGTACGACGTCGAAGCCGTGCTTGCGGGGCGGTGCGAAGCCGAACTCCTTCTCCAGGGCGTCCAGGAAGGCGGGCGCGGGGCGTTCGAAGACGCCCATGGTGCGGTCGCCCTGCACGTTGGAGTGGCCGCGCACCGGGCAGACGCCCGCGCCGGGTCGGCCGATGTTCCCCCGCAGGAGCAGGAAGTTGACCACTTCGCGGATCGTGGGCACGGAGTGCTTGTGCTGGGTGAGGCCCATCGCCCAGCACACGACGGTGCGCTCCGAGGCGAGCACCAGGGAGAGGGCTTCCTCGATCTCGGCGCGCTCCAGGCCCGTCGCCGTCAGTGTCGCGTCCCAGTCGGCGGCACGGGCGGCGGCGGCGAACTCCTCGAAGCCGTGGGTGTGTTCCTCTATGAAGGCGTGGTCGACGGCGCCGGACCCCGCGCCGGAGGCGCCATCGGATTCAGCCAGGATCAGCTTGTTCAGGAGGCGGAAGAGGGCCTGGTCGCCGCCGAGGCGGATCTGGAGGAACAGGTCGGTCAGGGCGGCGCCCTTGAACATGCCCTGCGGGGTCTGCGGGTTCTTGAAGCGCTCGAGTCCGGCCTCGGGCAGCGGGTTGATCGTGATGATCTTCGCGCCGTTCGCCTTGGCCTTCTCCAGGGCGGAGAGCATGCGCGGGTGGTTCGTGCCCGGGTTCTGCCCGGCCACGATGATCAGGTCGGACTTGTAGAGGTCCTCCAGCAGGACGCTGCCCTTGCCGATGCCGATGGTCTCCGTGAGCGCGGAACCGGACGACTCGTGGCACATGTTCGAGCAGTCGGGCAGGTTGTTCGTGCCGAACTCGCGGGCGAACAGCTGGTAGAGGAACGCCGCCTCGTTGCTCGTGCGCCCCGAGGTGTAGAACACGGCCTCGTCGGGGGAGGCCAGGGCGGCCAGCTCCTCGGCGATGATGTCGAAGGCGCGCTCCCAGGACACCGGCTCGTAGCGCTCGGCGCCGTCCGCCAGATACATGGGGTGCGTGAGGCGGCCCTGCTGGCCCAGCCAGTACCCGGAGCGGGTCGCGAGGTCGGCGACGGGGTGCGCGGCGAAGAAGTCGGGGGTGACCCGGCGCAGGGTGGCCTCCTCGGCGACCGCCTTCGCGCCGTTCTCGCAGAACTCCGCCTTGTGCCGGTGGTCGGGCTCCGGCCAGGCGCAGCCCGGGCAGTCGAAGCCGTCCTTCTGATTGACGCGGAGAAGGGTGAGCGCGGTGCGGCGCACGCCCATCTGCTGCTGGGCGATCTTGAGGGAATGGGCGACGGCGGGCAGTCCGGCGGCGGCGCGCCGCGGCGCGCCGACCTGCGGCGCGTCCTGCGCCGGATCTCCCGTGGGCGGCTTCGTTGCCATCGTCTGTTCCCCTTCGAGCACACGTGTGAGGTATGTCTCCGATCCTCGCACGCACGACTGACAGCCCTCACCGGAGGCCCGTGGCGGACCGGACTGTCAGTGGGGCGTGGCAGGATCGGGGGCGTGGCAGAGACAGCAGCGAAGAAGACCGAGAAGACGACCTCAGGCAGCCGGCCGCGGCTGATGCTCATGGACGGGCATTCGCTGGCGTACCGCGCGTTCTTCGCGCTGCCCGCGGAGAACTTCACGACCGCGACCGGACAGCCGACCAACGCGATCTACGGCTTCGCGTCGATGCTGGCGAACACGCTGCGCGACGAGGCCCCCACGCACTTCGCGGTGGCGTTCGACGTCTCGCGCAAGACCTGGCGCTCCGAGGAGTTCACGGAGTACAAGGCGAACCGTTCGAAGACCCCGGACGAGTTCAAGGGTCAGGTCGAGCTGATCGGCGAGGTCCTCGACGCGATGCACACGCCGCGCTTCGCCGTCGACGGGTTCGAGGCGGACGACATCATCGCCACGCTCGCCACCCAGGCCGAGGCTGCCGGGTTCGACGTCCTGGTCGTCACCGGCGACCGGGACTCCTTCCAGCTCGTCAGCGACCACGTCACGGTGCTCTACCCGACGAAGGGCGTCTCCGAGCTGACCCGGTTCACGCCGGAGAAGGTCGAGGAGAAGTACGGGCTGACGCCGGCCCAGTACCCGGACTTCGCGGCCCTGCGCGGCGACCCGTCGGACAACCTGCCGGGCATCCCCGGCGTCGGCGAGAAGACCGCCGCGAAGTGGATCAACCAGTTCGGTTCGTTCGCCGAGCTCGTGGAGCGGGCCGAAGAGGTCAAGGGCAAGGCCGGGCAGAATTTCCGCGACCACATCGAAGCCGTCAAGCTGAACCGCCGGCTCACCGAGATGGTGCGCGACGTCGAGCTCCCCATGACGGTCGACGACCTGGAGCGCGCCGCGTACGACCGCACGGCCCTCGCGATGGTCCTCGACACCCTGGAGATCCGTAACCCGTCGCTGCGCGAGCGGCTCCTCGCCGTCGACCCGGGCGCCGAGCAGGCCGAACAGGCGCCCGCCGAGCCGGGCGTCGACGTCGACGGCTCGGTGCTCGGCGCGGGCGAGGTGACCCCGTGGCTCGCCGAGCACGGTGACGCGGTCCTCGGCCTCGCCACGGTCGACACCTGGACGCTCGGCACGGGTTCCGTCACCGAGGTGGCGCTCGCCGGCGCCGGGGGAGCCGCCGCCTGGTTCGACCCCACCCAGCTCGACGAGGCCGACGAGAACGCGTTCGCGGCCTGGCTCGCCGACGCCGCGAAGCCCAAGGTCCTGCACAACGCGAAGAGCGTCATGCGGGTCTTCGCCGAGCACGGCTGGACCGTGGACGGCGTCACCATGGACACGGCGCTCGCCGCGTACCTGGTCAAGCCCGGCCGCCGCTCCTTCGCGCTCGACGCCCTGACCCTGGAGTACCTCGGCCGTGAGCTCGCCCCGGCGGCGGCCGACGGACAGCTCGCCTTCGGTACGGAGGACGACGACCAGGCCGAGGCCGACGCGCTCATGGTGCACGCCCGCGCGATCCTCGACCTCGGCGAGGCCTTCGGCGGGAAGCTCCAGGAAGTCGGCGCGGCCGACCTCCTCAAGGACGTCGAGCTGCCCACATCCACGCTCCTCGCCCGCATGGAGCGGCACGGCATCGCCGCCGACCGCGCCCACCTGGAGGCCATGGAGCAGATGTTCGCGGGCGCCGTCCAGCAGGCGGTGAAGGAGGCGCACGCCTCCGTGGGCCACGAGTTCAACCTCGGCTCGCCCAAGCAGCTCCAGGAAGTCTTCTTCGGCGAGCTCGACCTGCCCAAGACGAAGAAGACGAAGACCGGGTACACGACGGACGCGGACGCGCTCGCCTGGCTGGCCACGCAGACCGACCACGAACTCCCCGTGATCATGCTGCGCCACCGCGAGCAGGCGAAGCTGCGCGTCACCGTCGAGGGCCTCATCAAGACGATCGCCGCGGACGGCCGCATCCACACGACGTTCAACCAGACCGTGGCCGCGACCGGCAGGCTCTCCTCGACCGACCCGAACCTGCAGAACATCCCGGTCCGCACCGACGAGGGCCGCGCCATCCGCCGCGGCTTCGTCGTCGGCGAGGGCTTCGAGTCGCTCATGACCGCGGACTACAGCCAGATCGAGCTGCGTGTCATGGCGCACCTCTCCGAGGACGAGGGCCTCCTCGAGGCGTTCACCTCCGGCGAGGACCTGCACACCACGGTCGGCGCGCAGGTCTTCGGCGTCGAGCGGTCCGCCGTCGACGCGGAGATGCGCCGCAAGATCAAGGCCATGTCGTACGGGCTCGCCTACGGCCTGTCCGCGTTCGGCCTGTCCGGGCAGCTGAACATCGAGCCGGGCGAGGCGCGGGTCCTCATGGACACGTACTTCGAGCGGTTCGGCGGCGTGCGCGACTATCTGCGCCGCGTCGTCGACGAGGCGCGCGCCACGGGCTACACCGAGACGATGCTAGGCCGCCGCCGGTATCTGCCGGACCTCAACAGCGACAACCGCCAGCGCCGTGAGATGGCCGAACGCATGGCGCTCAACGCGCCCATTCAGGGCACGGCCGCCGACATCGTCAAGATCGCCATGCTGAACGTGGACAAGGCGCTCAAGAGCGCGAAGCTCAAGTCCAGGCTGCTGCTCCAGGTCCATGACGAAATCGTCCTGGAGATCGCCCCGGGCGAGGCCGCGGCGGCGGAGGAGCTGGTCCGCCGCGAGATGGCCGGGGCCGTGCAGCTGCGGGCGCCGCTGGACGTGTCGGTGGGCGTGGGCCCGGACTGGGAGTCCGCGGCGCACTAGCCTCCGGCGGACGGGAGTCCGGACGGGAGTTCGGTCAAGGGGCGGGGCCGATGGGCTCCGCCCCTTGACTCGTTCACGACCCTGCTCACCGTTCGTGTGTCACCGGAGCCGGCGCCTCCCCGCGATCGGCCGCTCCTCGACGCCCCCGCACGAGAAGCGCGTACACGACCAGGCCGAGTACGAGGCCCGCGCCCCCGCCGAAGCACAGGGTCGGGATGATCTCCCACGGCTTGGCGGCGGCGCCCCAGTACGTCCACCAGCGCACCGTCCGTACCCCCGCGGCCACCGCCATGCACCCGCCGATCACCAGCGCCGCCACCCACCGCTCGCTCATCGAGAGCTGAGGCAGCGCGGCGCGGGCGTCGGCGGCGGCCGACGAGGGGACACGGCGCACCGCCGACACCACGAAGAGCGCGATCACGACGAGCGCGACCGCCGAACCCCCGTACTGCGCGTACCAGTAGAGAGGGGAGCCGGCGATCTTCTCGCCGAGGACCGGGAACACGCGCATGCCCCACCGGTCGAGATGCGTGAACGCGTCCCACACCACGTGCGTCGCCGCGCCGAGGACGGCGGACACGTACCACCACCACACCGCCGCCACCGGCCGCCGCTCCCACGGGAAGGCGTCGGACGGACGTCCGGTGCCCGCACCTCGCGCCACGACAAGAACCCGCCCCCGCACCCGCCCCGGCAGCAGCGCGATCACCGGCTCCCGTAGCAGGCGCCACACGCCGACCAGTACCGCAGCGACGGCCACGTCGATCGTGAAGACGCCCGGGAAGGAGTGGGTGAAGTCCCCGAACTCCATCGCCCCCGGCACCGCACTCGCCGCGAAGTACGTCATGTCGGGCGCGAACGAGCCCGCCACCAGCAGCGACGGCACGAGCGCGCCGCGCCCCGTGCCGTCGCGGCGGACGGCCGGCAGCACGGCCGCGGCATGGCTGATCGTGAACGGCAAGAGGTCCCCCTCGGACGGTTCTTGATGCGGTGCGTACGCGGTGCCGCTCAGTATGGCCGTGGCGATCGCGGTAACGCGTACATGGCCAACCGGCAAAAATCGGGCACGAACAGGTGTCTGCGCGCTGGAAGTTGTCGTAGTGTCGCCTGGGTCACTCCACGCTGGGGAGCGTGGACGGACCCGGTATCGGTCGGCAATCGGAGGGGCTCACGGCATGGCGGCGCTATTCGGAAAGCGGTTGCGCAGGTCGGCGATGACGACCGCTGTGGCGGCTGCCGCCGTGGCGGCGCTCTCCGCGTCACAGGCTCCCGGCTTCACCAACACGCAGAACGGCGGGCAGTCCACCGCCGACGCGACGCCCCCGCCCGGTGACACGGCGACGGGTAACTCCCCGTACTACACCGAACTGCCGCACCTCAACAGCCCCACCGCGCCGCCCAGTACGGGCCCTGGTGCCCCCGGCGGCACGGGTGCGAGCGAGGCCGGCATTCCCGCCACCGTCCTCGACGCGTACAAGAAGGCCGAGGCGGAGCTCGCCGCGACCAAGCCGGGCTGCAACCTCCCCTGGCAGCTCCTCGCCGCGATCGGCAAGGTCGAGTCGGGCCAGGCCCGTGGCGGCAACGTCGACGCGAACGGCACCACGCTCAAGGCGATCCTCGGCCCGCCCCTCGACGGCAACGGCTTCGCGAGGATCACCGACACGGACAACGGCGCCTACGACAACGACACGACGCACGACCGGGCCGTCGGCCCCATGCAGTTCATCCCGTCGACCTGGGAGTGGTCCGGCCGCGACGGCAACGGCGACGGCAAGAAGGACCCCAACAACATCTACGACGCCGCCCTCGCCGCCGGGCACTACCTGTGCCGCGGCGACCGCGATCTCTCCCAGAGCGGCGGCCTGAACGCGGCGATCCTCAGCTACAACCACTCGCAGGAATACCTCAACACGGTCCTGTCGTGGCTGGAGTTCTACCGCAAGGGCACCCACGAGGTCCCGGACGGCACCGGAGTCCAGCCCGGCGACCGCAGTGATGGCGGACCCAGCCCCTCGCCCTCGCCGAGCAGCCCCGGCACGACCAGCCCGTCCCCCGGCACCTCCAAGCCGCCCAAGCCGTCCAAGCCCGGCGGCAGTCCGAGCACCGACCCGTCGAAGCCGGGCGGCGGAGGCTCCACGAGCCCCACACCGCCCACGCCCGTCGAGACGGTCGCGCACATCGAGGACGCCGGTACGGGCAAACTCGCCGCGACCGCCGGTGACGCCTTCGCCGAACGCGTCGCCGTCCGCACGGAGAACGCCGCGGGCAAGGGCGTCGGCACGATCAAGGTGAAGCTCACCGTCGTCGGCGACACGGATCTGGCCTTCAGCGGCGGCTTCAAGACCGTCACCGTCGTCACCGACAGCACCGGCAAGGCCACCGCGCCGCCGCTGAGGGCGGGCGAGGACACCGGCGAGTTCACCGTCCGCGCCACCGTCGTCGACCGCAAGCTGCCCGGCCTCGACTACACGGCGACCGTCTCGGCGCGCCAGGCGGACACCCTCACCAGGACCGACGACAAGGAACTGACCTGTGAGGCCGGCGGCCAGTTCGCCGACCCGGTCCAGGTCAGGGCCACGTACAAGGACGCCGCCGCCGACGGGGTCGCCACCACGGCCACGCTGATCAAGTCCAAGGACGACGCGACCGAGAACGACAAGGGCCCCTACTTCAAGGACGCGGACGGCAAGGCGATCCGCACCCTCAAGGGCCTCAAGACCGACGGCGACGGCCGCCTCCAGCTGCCGAGGATCTACGCGGACGACGCCACCGGCACGTTCCTGCTCCGCATCGACACCACCGGCGGCGCGACCCTCACCATCGAACTGAAGGTCACCGCGGCCGCCGCCACGGCCAGTCCCTCGGCCTCCCCGTCGGCGGCGTAACTCCCCTACGGCACACGCCGTATCCAGCAGCACCCGCGCCGCCCCCTCGCCGTTCTCCGGCCGAGGGGGCGGCGCTGTTGTGCAACGTGTTCTCATCTCGGCCGCGCGTTGCTACGGTGCCCCAGCCCTGACGACCTATCAGATCTCAGATCCGGTGATCCGCCGGGAGGCTGCATGCGTGCCCTGATCGCCGCCGCGACCGGTCTTGCCGTGGCGCTCGCCCTCGTCATCACGATCTCGGCGATCGGCTCCCCGCCCGGCGAGACCTCGCCCAAACCGCTGCTGACCACCGTCCCCAAGCACCCCTGACCCGCCGAGGAGGCCGCCGCGATGCGCCGCAAGGCCAGCCTGATCCTGCTCGCCCTCGCCGTGTTCTGCACGGCGATGTCCCCGCTGATGCGCTGGTACGCGTTCCCGCGCCTCGCGAAGATCCCGGCCGGCCAGTACCAGAACGCCGTCCTGGAGGCGAAGAACCCGACCCTCCTCGACTACGGCTCGATGCAGGCGAAGAAGGTCCCCAAGGTCACGATCGTCCAGACGCTCAAGGGCAACGTGGAGGCCTCCGAAGAGGTCGAGAAGAGCGCGGGCCGCGACGTCGTCGTCTGGGACTCCCTCTCCTACGTCGTCGGACCCGACGGCAAGATGGTCTCCCAGGTCCCCGAGCGTTACGTCTTCGACGCCCACAGCCAGGCACCCGTCCACCCCACGGGCAAGTACGCCGAGACCGTCGACGGCGACAAGGTCAGGCGCGACGGCATCGAGTTCAAGTGGCCCTTCCTCACGGAGAAGCGGGACTACGAGTACTACGACGCCCAGGCCCGCATCACCCGGCCCATCCACTACAAGGGGACCCAGACGTTCCGCGGCGTGAAGGTCTACTACTTCGAACAGACCATCCCCTGGACGAAGGTTCCCCTCCCCAAGACGATGCCGGTCAAGGGCATCACACCGGAGTCCGTCGCCAAGACCGGCACCACCCGCTGGTACAGCACGGTCCGCAAGTTCTGGGTCGAGCCGGTCACCGGCGCCCCCGTCTACGGCGAGGAGATCCAGAACAACGAACTCCGCGGCGGCACGCTCCTGGGAGGCCGCGACAAGGTGACGGTCTTCGCCGGGCACGTGAAGATGCGCGAGGACTACATCAAGTCGACGGTCGACCTCGTCAAGTCCAACCGCGTCCTGGTCGTCCTGCTCACCTCGTACCTGCCGTGGGGCTTCCTCGTCCTCGGCCTGCTCCTGCTCGCGCTCTCCCTGTGGCTGGAGGCCCGCAGCCGCCGCCCGGGCGAGCCCGAGGCCGCCCCGGAGCACGAGCCGGAACCCGTCAGCGCCTGAGCCGCGCGCTCGTGTGCCGCGTCGCGACCGCGCCCGCCGGATCCTCCGGCCACGGATGCTTCGGGTACCGGCCGCGCAGTTCGGCGCGCACCGCCCGGTACCCCTCGCGCCAGAAGGAGGCGAGATCCGCGGTCACGGCCGCGGGCCGCCCCGCCGGGGACAGCAGATGCACCAGGACCGGCACACCGGCCACGCGCGGCGACTCGTGCAGCCCGAACATCTCCTGCACCTTCACGGCCAGTACGGGCTGTTCGGGGTTCGCGTAGTCGATCCGGATCCTGGACCCGCTCGGCACCTCAAGACGCTCCGGCGCCAGCTCGTCGAGGCGGGCCGCGTCACCGCTCGCCCAGGGGAGCAGCCGCCGCAGCGCCTGGCCCGCGTCGATCCGGCCCAGATCGGACCGGCGCCGCGCCTTGCCGAGCTCCGGCTCCAGCCACTCGTCCACGCGCGCGTGCAGCGCGTCGTCCGACACGTCGGGCCAGGGCGTGCCCAGCGTCCGGTGCAGGAACACGAGCCGCTCCCGCAGCTCCCCGGCCTCCCGGGACCACCGCAGCAGAGAGAACCCCTCCCGCCGCAGCCCTTCCTTCAACGCCTCCCGCACGAGAGCGGGGGCGGCCTCCTTCAGCGGGCGCACGGCGAGTTCCACCGCGCCGAGCCGCTCGACATGCCGCGCCACCAACTCCCCGTCGGCCCACGCCACTTCGTCCCCCTCGGTACGCAGCGGCGCCGCGGCACGCAGCGCGACCTCCTCGTCGACGACCGCGGCGAGCCGCACGCGCGCGTGCCCGGCGCCGACGGGCCGGTCGGCGACCGCGACGGCGATCCACGGCGCGCCCCGCAGCCGTGACCCCTCCGCGAGCGCGGCCCGGGTACCGGACACCATCAGATACGCGCCGTCGCGCCCACGCCCCACGCGCTCGGGGAAGGCGAGCGCGGAGACGATGCCGGCGACCCGGTCCTCGGACAGGTCCCCGGTCCCGGCCTCGTGCACCGGGGTCTGCCCGGCGGTTCGCTCCGGTCCGGCCCCTGCCGCCCCCGTAAGCCGCCGTACCTCCGTCTTCCAGCGCGCGGCGTACGCGTCGGCGCCCCGGCGCGCGGTGCGCCACGCGGCGGCCAGATCGTCGCCGTAGTCGCGGGGCGGTTCCTCGCTCAGGAGGGCGACCACCTCGGCCGCGCGGCGAGCGCCCACCAGCGGGGTCGCGTCGAGGAGGGCGCGGGCCAGGCGCGGATGCAGGCCGAGGCGCGCGAGGCGCGCGCCTCGCTCCGTGGCCCGGCCCGAGTCCGCCCCGACCGCCCCGATCGCCGTCAGGACGGACCGGGCCGCCGCCATCGCCCCGGCCGGCGGAGCGTCCAGGAGCGCGAGCCCCGAGGCGTCCGGATCGCCCCAGCACGCCGCCTGCAACGCGAACGCCGTCAGGTCCGCCACCTTGATCTCCGGCGCGGGGAACCGAGGCAGCCGCACGTCCTCCGCCTCCGTCCAGCACCGGTACACCACGCCGGGAGCCTCACGCCCGGCACGCCCCGCCCGCTGCCGCCCCGCCGCCTGCGAGGCCCGTACGGTCGTCAGGGCGCTCAGCCCGCGCGCGTGGTCCACCCGCGGCTCCCGCGCGAGCCCCGAGTCCACGACGACCCGGACACCCGGAACCGTCAGCGACGACTCGGCCACGGACGTCGCGAGCACCACCCGCCGCCGCGCACCAGGCGAGAGCACCGCGTCCTGCACCGCGGCCGGCGCCCGCCCGTGCACCTGAAGCACATCCACATCACCCGGCCCGCCCAATTGCCCGGCCACGCGCGCGATCTCACCGACCCCCGGCAGGAAACACAGCACATCCCCGCTCTGCTCCCGCAGTGCGCGCCGCACCACCGCCGCCACGTGCGTGAGCAACGCCGGATCCACCCGCATCCCGTGCGGCGGCCGCACCGGACGCGCGGGCGGCGCCCACACCGTCTCCACGGGATACGAGATTCCCTCGGCTTCGACGACGGGCGCCCCGCCGAGCAGCCGCGCCCAACCCTGCGCGTCCGTCGTCGCCGACGCCGCCACCAGCCGAAGCTCGGGCCGCAGTGCCTCGCGCACGTCGCACAGGAACGCCGCGACCGTGTCCGCGTCCAGATGCCGCTCGTGGACCTCGTCGAGCATGACGACATCCACGCCGGCCAGCTCCTGGTCGCGCTGGAGCCGTTGCAGGAGCACACCCGTCGTGACGACCTCCACGCGCGCGTGGCGCCCCATCACCCGCTCACCGCGCACCGTGTAGCCGACGCTCTCGCCGGCCTTCTCGCCGAGCAGCCAAGCCATCCGCCGCGCCGCGGCCCGCGCCGCGATCCGCCGCGGCTCCGCGACGACGACACGCCGCGCGGGCCCGTCACCGACGAGCCCGGCGAGCACCAGCGGCACCAGGGTCGTCTTGCCGGTCCCCGGCGGCGCCACGAGAACGGCGCTGCCCGGCGCCGCGGGCCCGTCGAGGGCATCGCGCAGGCCGGGCAGCGCACTGCGTACAGGCAGGTCCAGAGCGTCGTCACGGATCACATGCTCAGTCTCTCCCCGGGGGCATCCCCGGCCGAAGGCTGGGGGACTTCGGCCGGGGGTGCCCCCCGTCTAGCCCCGCTCGCAGACGAAGATCGCCGTCCCCGGGATCAGATTTCCGCGCAGCGGGGACCAGCCGCCCCACTCTTGTGTGTTCCATGCCGGCCACTGCGGCTCGACGAGGTCCACGAGACGGAACCCGCCGGCCACGATGTCCCGCACCCGGTCACCGACCGTCCTGTGGTGCTCCACATATACGGCGCGCCCCTCGTCGTCCTGCTCCACATAAGGGGTGCGGTCGAAGTAGGAGGCCGCTACGGAGAGGCCCTCCGGACCCGGCTCGTCCGGGAACGCCCAGCGGATCGGATGCGTCACCGAGAACACGAACCGGCCGCCGGGCCGCAGCACCCGGTGCACATCCCGGAGCACCCGCACCGGATCGGCGACAAAGGGGAGCGCGCCGTACGCCGAGCAGGCCAGGTCGAACGAGCCGTCCGCGAACGGCAGCGCGCCCGCGTCCGCCTCCACCAGCGGCACCGCGCCGCCGTCGATGCGCAGCGCGTGCTGGAGCTGCCGGTGCGAGAGGTCGAGCGCGACGGGGTGCGCGCCCTGCGCGGCGAGCCAGCGCGAGCACTGCGCCGCGCCCGCGCCGATCTCCAGGACGACCTTGTCCTTCAGGTCCTCCGGCGGGCCGAGCAGCTCGGCCTCCACCTCGTCGAGACCCTCGGGCCCCCACACGAAGCGGTCGTCCCCGAGGAACGTGCCGTGCTCGACCTGATAGTCGTCCGCGTTCTTGTCCCACCAGCCACGATTGGCGCGGGAACTCTCCGTGACGTCGGCATCGCGCCGGGTGGCTTCGGGCTCGAACGGTTCGGGCTCTTGGATGATGGGCTCCCTAGTCGTACTCTTCCGTTCAACCCGTCGCGGCAGAGTGCCGAGCGGCCCATGTGGCCTCGTGCGACAGGTTTTGTGCCG
The DNA here is from genome assembly GCF_035918235.1 of Streptomyces sp. NBC_01445. Classification (NCBI taxonomy): domain Bacteria; kingdom Bacillati; phylum Actinomycetota; class Actinomycetes; order Kitasatosporales; family Streptomycetaceae; genus Streptomyces; species Streptomyces sp. NBC_01445. The sequence continues at coordinate 7,421,057 of NZ_CP109485.1, forward strand.
GGTATGCGAATTTCGCCCCGGGTGTGCGCCTTCGCGCATTGACCCTGTCCGGCTGCCCCCGTATGCTACAAGTTGCGCTGCGAGCCTGCGCTCCTCAGACATAGCAGGCTGCGCTCGCATCTGTATGTATGTCCCCTCGGTAATCGAGGCGCCCCCTCCGGGAGTGGCGCTTCCTGAGCTGTCCGGCCTTCTGCAGTGCGATCACGGGCTCCCGGCGTAGCAGTACCTACGACTTCAATGTCCGTACCGGAGCCCTTACCCACATGACGAGCAGCACCGAGACCACCGCCACCACCCCGCAGGTAGCGGTCAACGACATCGGTAACGAGGAAGCCTTCCTCGCCGCGATCGACGAGACGATCAAGTACTTCAACGACGGCGACATCGTCGACGGCGTCATCGTGAAGGTCGACCGGGACGAGGTCCTGCTCGACATCGGTTACAAGACCGAAGGCGTGATCCCGAGCCGTGAGCTCTCGATCAAGCACGATGTCGACCCGAACGAGGTCGTCAAGGTCGGCGACGAGATCGAGGCCCTGGTTCTCCAGAAGGAGGACAAGGAAGGCCGTCTGATCCTGTCCAAGAAGCGCGCTCAGTACGAGCGTGCCTGGGGCACGATCGAGAAGATCAAGGAAGAAGACGGCATCGTCACCGGTACCGTCATCGAGGTCGTCAAGGGTGGTCTCATCCTCGACATCGGCCTCCGTGGCTTCCTGCCGGCTTCCCTCGTCGAGATGCGCCGTGTCCGCGACCTCCAGCCCTACGTGGGCAAGGAGCTCGAGGCCAAGATCATCGAGCTGGACAAGAACCGCAACAACGTGGTCCTGTCCCGCCGTGCCTGGCTCGAGCAGACCCAGTCCGAGGTCCGCCAGACGTTCCTCACGACCCTCCAGAAGGGTCAGGTCCGCTCCGGCGTCGTTTCCTCGATCGTCAACTTCGGTGCCTTCGTGGACCTGGGTGGCGTCGACGGTCTCGTGCACGTCTCCGAGCTGTCCTGGAAGCACATCGACCACCCGTCCGAGGTTGTCGAGGTCGGCCAGGAAGTCACCGTCGAGGTCCTCGACGTCGACATGGACCGCGAGCGTGTCTCCCTGTCGCTGAAGGCGACGCAGGAAGACCCGTGGCAGCAGTTCGCCCGTACGCACCAGATCGGCCAGGTCGTCCCCGGCAAGGTCACGAAGCTGGTTCCGTTCGGTGCGTTCGTCCGCGTGGACGAGGGCATCGAGGGTCTGGTCCACATCTCCGAGCTGGCCGAGCGCCACGTGGAGATCCCGGAGCAGGTCGTCCAGGTCAACGACGAGATCTTCGTCAAGGTCATCGACATCGACCTCGAGCGTCGCCGCATCAGCCTCTCGCTGAAGCAGGCCAACGAGGCCTTCGGTGCCGACCCGTCGACGGTCGAGTTCGACCCGACCCTGTACGGCATGGCCGCGTCGTACGACGACCAGGGCAACTACATCTACCCCGAGGGCTTCGACCCCGAGACCAACGACTGGCTCGAGGGCTTCGAGACCCAGCGCGAGGTCTGGGAGGGCCAGTACGCCGAGGCGCAGCAGCGCTTCGAGCAGCACCAGGCTCAGGTCATCAAGTCCCGCGAGGCCGACGCCCAGGCCGAGGCCGAGGGTGCTGCCGCTCCGGCCGGCGCCCCGGCTGCGTCCGGTGGCGGCGGCGGTTCGTACTCCTCGGAGTCGGACGACAACTCCGGCGCGCTTGCTTCGGACGAGGCGCTCGCCGCGCTCCGTGAGAAGCTGGCCGGTGGTCAGAGCTGACCTGAACCCTCCGGGTTCCGGTAAGTAGTTGAGCGGGCCCGCACCCCTTGGGTGTGGGCCCGCTTCTCTGTGTCCGCCGACGTTTCCTACGGAGTGACCGGTACGTTCGTCAGGCCCTTGCCGCCGGTGACCGTGTTGCTGCTGTAGACCGTCGTCACGCAGCTTCCGCCGGCGTTCGTCACGTTGATCGCCAGCTGCTTGTCGCCCGTCGCGCCGCGCAGGTCCGACGTGTTGGAGCGGAAGACCGTGCCGCAGCCCCAGCCGGACTGCTGGGTGTGTGTCTCGTAGCCGGTGTTCGTCGTGGCGCTGCCCTTGTTGTTCTCGACCAGGACGTCGTTGCCCTTCACGTCGACCCAGGAGTCGTCGAAGTTGGCCCCGGTCAGGCCGCTGCCGTCGAACGTGTTGCCCACGATCCGCGCGCCCGTCGTGCCCTCCTTGATGTCGACGTTCTCGCCGCCGACGTCCGGACCGATCGTGTTGCCGGTGATCTGGATGCGGTCACTCTTGTCCGAGGTTCCGCCGGCCGTGCCGACGTAGACGCCCTCGCCCATGCCGCGGCCGTCGTTGCCGGTGTCGTAGATCCGCGAGTTCTTGATCGTCCCGTCCGTGCTGGAGTTGCGGAAGTGGACGCCCTCCATGTCGAGCCCGTGGACGGTGACCGTGTCGACGACGACGCCCTGCGCCGAGTCGATCATGATGCCCTTCTGACCGCCGGTGACGGTGATGCCCTGGACCGTCCAGTACGAGGCGCCGTTCAGATGCAGGCCGTAGCCGCCGCCCGCCGTGAGGACCGCCTTCGCGGAGCCGGTCAGGGTGATGCGCGAGCCGGAGCTCCCGGCGATCGACGTCTTGAAGTTGCCCGTGTACGTGCCGTCGGCGAGATGGATCGTGTCGCCGGGGGCGGCCGCGGTGAGCGCCGACTTGAGCTGCGCCGCGGTGGAGACCTCGATGACCTGGGCGGCAGCTCCGGCGGCGGGCGTCGCGAGGGCCGTGGCGCCGCCTGCGACGAGCGCGGCGGTGGTCAGTGCGGGCAGGAGCGCGGAACGGATGCGCATGTGGGGGTGCCTTCCCGTCGGTTCGTGCAAAAGGTGTTCTTGTACGTGAACTCTGGGTGCACATATGAACGTAAGGGCGTGACGCGACTGCGTCAAGGTCTGGACCAGGGGTGTGTGCGCGGAGGGAAACGTGGCGGATACACGAGTAACTCCCGTGCCGTAACAGGCCGTTGCCAGGATCCCCGGATCACTCAAGATCGTGAGGGGAGCCGTCAGCATGGCAGTACAGCAGCGACCGGAGACGGGCACGAGCCGCCGGGCCTTCCTGCGTAACGTAGGGGTGACCGGCGGTGCGGGCGCGATGTTCGCCACCATGGGCGCCCTCGGTCTCGCCCCCACCGCACAGGCCGCTTCCCGCGAACAGGCCTACAGCGCACCGAAGTCGGGCGACTTCACGCTCACCGGACGCGGCGCCGCCAAGGTCGTCGTCGTGGGCGGCGGCATCGCCGGGCTCGCGACGGCGTACGAGCTCGGCAAGGCGGGCTACGACTGTACGGTCCTGGAGGCCAGGGACCGCACCGGCGGCCGCAACTTCACCGTGCGCGGCGGCGACAGCACCGTCGACCTGTACGGCAACCGGCAGACCGCGCGCTTCTCCCAGGGGCAGTACCTCAACGCCGGGCCCGCGCGCCTGCCGCAGTGGATGGTCACCCTCGACTACTGCCGCGAACTCGGCGTACCCGTCGAGGTGTTCACGAACACGAACGCCGACGCGTACCTCTACAACCAGTCCGCCGGCATGACCGCACCCGTGCGCTACCGCACCGCCAAGGCCGATGTGTACGGCTACGTAGCGGAGTTGCTGGCCAAGGCCACAAACAAGGGCGCCCTCGACAAGGACCTCACCGCGTCCGACCAGGACCGTCTCATGGAGTTCCTCAAGGACTTCGGGGACCTCGGCGACAAGCTCACCTACGGGGGCGGGGAGCGCCGCGGCTACACCACGGTCCCGGCAGCCACCGGGACTCCCGGCGTGCTGCTCGGCGACGTGCCGTCCGCGTCGGACGTGTTCGCCAGCGGCGTCGGGCGGTACTTCTCCTTCGAGTTCGGATTCGACCAGGCCATGCTGATGTTCCAGCCCGTGGGCGGCATGGACCAGATACCCAAGGCCCTGACGCGGGCGATCGGCGCGCACAAGGTGCGTACGGGCGCTGTCGTCAGCAGGATCACGCAGACGGCCGGTGGGGTCACCGTCACGTACACCCAGGGCGGCAGGACCCGGGCCATCGAGGCCGACTACTGCGTCGGCGCACTGCCGCCCAACATCCTCGCCAGGATCCCGCACAACCTCGGCTCCGGCGTGCAGTCCGCCCTGGAGGCCATCACCCCGCAGTCCGCGGGCAAGATCGGCCTTGAGTACCGGTCCCGCTGGTGGGAGCTCGACCACAAGATCTACGGCGGCATCACCGAGACCGACCTCGACGTCACGCACATCTGGCACCCGTCCTACGGCTTCCACGGGGAGCGCGGTGTACTCGTCGGCTACTACAACTACGACACGGACGCCGACGCGTACGCGAAGCTCACGCCGGGTGAGCGGGAGAAGCGGGCCGTGGCCGCCGGGGTGAAGATCTACGGCGAGAAGTACCGCACCGAACTTGCCACCTCCTTCTCGCACCACTGGCGCCAGACCCCGCACCTGGAAGCCGCCTGGCACGACACGCCCGGCGGCCCCGACGACCCCCGCTACAAGCCCCTCAACGAGCCCACGGGCCGCGTCTACTTCGCGGGGGACTGGCTCAGCTACACCGACGCCTGGCAGCACGGAGCGTTCACCTCCGCGCGCCGGGCCGTCACCAAGCTCCACGCGCGCGTGCTGTCCGCCTGAGGCGAACAGCACGTACGAGCCCGCTGTGAAGGGGCGCGGGAGGGAATGCCCGCGCCCCACCGCACGTTCTTCTGCAGGAGAGACACGGGGAGAGGCGAGGAGCGGTCACAGTGCTTGATCCGCAGGGTTTGTACGCATGGGAGCCGAAGGGCCTGGCCGTGGTGGACATGGCGCTCGCCCAGGAGTCGGCCGGACTGGTCATGCTCTACCACTTCGACGGATACATCGACGCGGGTGAGACCGGCGAACAGATCGTGGACCGGGTCCTCGACTCGCTGCCCCACCAGGTCGTGGCCCGGTTCGACCACGACCGGCTCGTCGACTACCGGGCCCGCCGCCCGCTGCTCACCTTCCGGCGCGACCGCTGGACGGACTACGACGTGCCCACCCTTGAGGTGCGGCTCGTCCAGGACGCCACGGGCGCGCCCTTCCTGCTGCTCTCCGGCCCCGAGCCCGACGTCGAGTGGGAGCGTTTCGCGGCCGCCGTGAAGGAGATCGTCGAGCGGCTCGGCGTGCGCCTCGCGGTCAACTTCCACGGAATCCCGATGGGCGTCCCGCACACACGGCCCGTCGGCCTCACACCGCACGGGAACCGGACCGAGCTCGTCCCCGGCCACCGCAGCCCCTTCGACGAGGCGCAGGTCCCAGGCAGCGCGGAGTCCCTCGTGGAGTACCGCCTCATGGAGGCCGGACACGACGTACTCGGTGTCGCCGCGCACGTGCCGCACTACATCGCGCGCTCGCCGTACCCCGACGCCGCGTTGACCGTCCTCGAAGCCATCACGGCGGCGACCGGCCTGGTGCTGCCCTCGGTGGCGCACGGGCTGCGCACGGAGGCGCACCGCACGCAGACGGAGATCGACCGGCAGATCCAGGAGGGCGACGAGGAACTCGTCTCGCTCGTCCAGGGACTTGAGCACCAGTACGACGCGGCCGCGGGCGCCGAGAGCCGCGGGAACATGCTGGCCGAACCGACCGACATCCCGTCCGCCGACGAGATCGGCCTCGAGTTCGAGAAGTTCCTGGCCGAACGCGAGGGCGACGCATAGGGGCTGTGGTCAGCCCCGGGGCCCTCGCCTAAGCTGCCCGCATGCTGAAGGTGGGTCTGACCGGCGGAATCGGCGCCGGCAAGAGCGAGGTGTCCCGGCTGCTCGTGGAGCACGGGGCCGTACTGATCGACGCGGACCGCATCGCGCGGGAGGTCGTGGAGCCCGGAACTCCCGGACTCGCCGCGGTCGTCGAGGCGTTCGGGAGCGAGGTGCTCGCCCCGGACGGCTCGCTGGACCGGCCGGCGCTCGGCACGATCGTCTTCGCCGACGCGGGCCGCCTCGCCGTCCTCAACTCGATCGTGCACCCGCTCGTCGGCGCCCGCTCCGCCGAACTCGAAGCCGCCGCCACCGGTGACTCCGTCGTCGTGCACGACGTACCGCTGCTCGCCGAGAACGGCCTGGCGCCGCTGTACGACCTCGTGGTCGTCGTCGACGCGAGCCCCGAGACCCAGCTCGACCGCCTCGTGCGCCTGCGCGGCATGAGCGAGGAGGACGCCCGCGCCCGCATGGCCGCCCAGGCCACCCGCGACAAGCGTCTGGAGATCGCCGACATCGTGATCGACAACGACGTACCGCTCGACGAGCTGCACCGGCGGGTCGACGCCGTCTGGGCGGACCTCGCGCAGCGGGCGGCCGCGGCCTAGAAGGGGGACGGGCGTGGTCGTACTGGCGGCGTTCACCTTCCTCGGCGGCCTGGTGGCGATCCTCGCCGGGGCGTACGGGCTGCGCCGGACCCGGCGGATCAGCGAGGCCGGACGCGTCACGCAGGCACTCGTGAAACCCCCGCAGGCGGGTTCCGAGCGGCCCCTGCTGCAGTTCGAGACGCACGACGGCCGCGTCATCGAGGTGCCGTCCCCCGCGCCGCCCACCCGGCGGCTGCCGCTGACGCCGGGCGGCCTGGTCCGTATCGCCTACGACGTCGACGACCCGCGCGAGACCGTGCTCATCGGCGGCGAGCGGCCTGCCCTCGACTGGGTGTTCGTGGCCGCGGGAGTGGCGCTGGCCGTGCTCGGCGCGGTACTCGCGGTGACCGGGCGCTGAGCCTTCGACTCGGTCGGACGTACGTACGTCAGGGTGTTACGGGGGAGGAATAGGGCCGACAGTCCACGCCGTTGACGTGGATGACGAAGGAGGGAGACAGCTGTGCCCCACTCCAACCCGGAGACGCACGTCATCGACTTCCGCGCCGCTGAGCAACTGCTCGCGGCGCGTGACCCGCGAGGCGCGGTGAAACTGCTCGACCCGGTCATCGCGGCCCACCCCGAGAACACGGCGGCGCGGCTGCTGCGGGCCCGCGCGTTCTTCGCCTCGGCCCAACTGCGCGCGGCCGAGCTGGAATTCACCATCGTCCTGGAGCGCGAGCCGGACAACGCGTTCGCGCACTTCGCGCTCGCCCGCACCTATCAGCGTGCCGCGCGGCCGGACCAGGCACGGCGCCATTTCCGGCTGGCGGCCGCACTGGATCCGCAGCCGGACTACGTGGCCGCGGCCGCTTTCGACGACGCTCCGTAAGGCGAGGCCCCTAGGGAGTTCCAGGGCGGTCTAGGGCTTGTCGTCCGGGGGATTGTAGGGCGGTACGGGCGGTACGTCCGGGGGATCGTAGGGCGGTACGTCGGGGCCCGGCTGGTAGTGCGGGCCCTGCCGGATGTGGCGGGTGATCACGAACAGGTCGACGGTCACGATCAGCCACAGCACACCGCACGCGAACGCCCACCACGGGCGGTCCGTGAGGATGAACGCGACCGTGCCGAAGATCGTCCAGACCAGACCCCAGATGCTGAGCCACAGCCGGGCGCGCAGGGCACTGCGCGCGGTCACGGGTTCACTGCCCGTACGCATCGTCACCACCTCCGCCCGTGAAGAGGTACCCCCTCCAGGGTGCCTCTTCACGGGCGCAGGCGTCGGGTACGTCCGCACCCTCGCGCGGCGCACCGTTCCCTGAAAAGGTGAGATGGTTTCCGGTCGGCGGAGTTCGGTCGCCGGGGTTCGGCCGGCGGAGGGGAGTACGCGTGCTGGACGGGCGGAAGAGCGGCGAGCGGCTCGCGGGATGGATGGAGGCGCTCGACGGACAGGAACGGGCGGAGGCGGTGATCCCCGACGCGGAGGACCTGCCCGAGGTCCTCCTCGATCTCGGGGTCGCCCACGAGGACATCAACGAACTCGTCGCGCTGCGCCCCCGCGTGGCCGACGATCCCGGAGTGCGCGATCTCCTGGAGCGGGCCGTGGACGCCGTCACCCGGGACATGGGCACGGTCGGCGGAAGCCCTCCCTTCCCGTCCCCGCCCGACGGAGGTGACCTCCTCGAACGCTGCTTCTCCGTGTACGTCTACGTGGCGGCGCTGCCCGCCACGCGCGCGTACCACCGCGGTCTCGGGGTGCCGGACGACGTCTCGCGGCGCACCCTCGCCGACCTGGGGCGCCACATGGCCGTCCACCGCAGGCGGTACGGCAGTTGCGGCATTCACGCGGTCGCCTGGCTCGGCCTGCACTTCCATGGGGAGCTCTACCAGCTGGGCCGGCTCCAGTACCAGCGGGCCCTGCTCGGCGGGCGCTCGGCAGGCGCGGCCGCCGCCGCGGGCCTGCCGGTGACGGCGGACGACCTGTGCATGAACCTCCATATCCCCGACTTCCGGGGCCCGCTGTCCCCGCGCGCGTGCGACCGGTCCCTCGCTCTGGCCAGGGAGTTCTTCGCGCGCCACTACCCCGAGGAGCGCTATGAGACCGCCGTCTGCCACTCCTGGCTCCTCGACGCCCAGCTGAAGGACCAGCTGCCGAAGGACTCCAACCTGGTGCGGTTCCAGGAGCGATTCCGTACGTCCTGGGAGGACACGGAACCGGACGACGAGGGCCCGGTCGGCTTCGTCTTCGGCGACCCCCGTCTCCCCATCGGTGAACTGCCGCGCCGCACGAGCGTCGAGCGGGCCGTCGGCGACCATCTGCGGAGCGGCGGGCACTGGTACGGAGGGCATGGCTGGTTCCCGTTGCCGTGGTCGGGAACTGCCGCCCCAGGACGGCTCGTTGAAGGGGCATGAGCCTTGAGATGCGTGAGGGATACGGAGGGACGGGACCCGGCGCCATCACGCCGGACGGCTGCGCGGTCGATCTGTACGCGCGCCTGCCCGTAGGGGACGAGCCCGACATCATCGCCGCGGCCGTGCCCGCGGGAGCGAGCATTCTCGAACTGGGCAGCGGCGTCGGCCGGATGACGCACCCCCTCATCGAGCGCGGCTTCACGGTCACCGCCGTGGACGAGTCCGCCGAGATGCTGGAGCGGGTGCGCGGGGCGCGGACGATCTGTTCACCGGTCGAGTCGCTGGACGCGGGCGGGACGTTCGACATGGTGCTGCTCGCGTCGTTCCTCGTGCACGCCGGGGATGTGGCGGTGCGGCAGGGGCTGCTCGACACCTGTCGGCGTCATGTCGCCGACAGGGGATGCGTGTTGATCCAGCGCGAGGGCCCGGACTACCACACGAACCTGCCGCGCGAGCGCGTGGACCCGAGCGGTTTCACGGTCCGCATCGTGTCCGCGGACCCCGTCGGGGACGGGGTGAACTCGGTGCGTGCGGAGTACGAGTTCCCCGACGCGGCCTGGACGCACACGTTCCTGGCGAGGCCCCTGACGCAGGAGCAGTTCGAAGAGGCGCTCGCCCAGGCCGGGTTGAAGGTCGACCGGTATCTCACGGACGACCAGGTGTGGGTGCGGGCGGTGCCTGCATAAAGGCGCCGGGCGACCGATGAGTTGCATGGGGTGCCGCCGTCTATCTCTGTGACAGCCGGACAGCAAGGCCCGGCGCCGACTCACCGAGGAGCACCCCATGTCCGAGACCACCGCCCCCGTCACGACCGCCGCTTCCGCCGCCTCCGTCACCGCCGCCCCGGCCCCCGGCAGGGCTCGCGCCGCCCGCATCGCGCTGCGCACGCTCACGGTGCTGCTCGCGCTGTTCTACGGCGTCGCGAGCGCCCTGCCCAAGCTGATCGCGCACCCGTCGGCGGTCGAGTCGTTCGACACGATCGGGTGGGGGAGCGCGGCGATGTACATCATCGGCGCTCTCGAACTGGCCGGAGGAATCGCCCTGTTGGTGCCGGTGCTCTCCGGAGTCGCCCCGATCGCGCTGAGCGCGCTGATGGCCGGCGCGTTCGTCGTGCAGATGTCCTACTTCGACGGGGAGAACGCGGCGACGCCGCTCATCCTGATCGTCCCGCTGGCGCTCCTCGCGTGGACACGGCGCCGGAGCAACGCGGATCTGGTCCGCCTGGTCAAGCGCCGGGCGTGACCCCCGCGGCCGGAGGCTGACCCCGTCGACGTACGGGGTCAGCCTTTGTCGCGTCCGTCCGCGTGATCCTGCGCCGGGGGTACGGGGCCCGCGCCGAACGTCGCGCGCAGCCGGTCCATGTCCCTGCGGTCCCGCTTCGTCGGGCGCCCCGCGCCGCGGTCACGGATGGCCACGGGGGCGACGGCGGCGCGCGGCGGGGGCGGCGGGCTGTTGTCCACGTAACACTCGACGGCGACCGGGGCGCCCACGCGCTTGCGGATCAGGCGCTTCACGATCACGACCCGCTCGTGCCCGCCGGCCTGCCGGACCCGCACCTCGTCGCCCACGCGCACGTTGTAGGCGGCCTTCACGCGATCGCCGTTGACCTTCACATGCCCGCCCCGGCACGCCGTCGCGCCCGCCGAGCGCGTCTTGGCCAGCCGCACGGACCAGATCCAGCTGTCGATCCGCACGCTCTCACCGGCACCGGGTGCGGCCGCCCGCGCCGCGTCCACCGCGCTCGAAGCCGTATCCGAACCAGTACCGGAACGAGTACCCGAACCGGAATCCGAAGCAGTATCCGAAGCCATGCCTCGACCTTAGTCCCGGATTGCCCCGATCCGGCGAGTCACCCGGACGCCACACGTCACCCCGACGGATAATCCGGACAAAATGCCACGCCTTTCAAGGGCAGCCACCGGACAGCGAGGGGTTTGGACGCCATGGACGCCAGGGACCTGCAAGCCGAAGTCGACGGCCTGATGGGCGGACTCCGCGCCGACCTGGAGCGGCTCGCCGTCATCCCGTCGATCGCCTTCCCCGGCTTCCCGGCCGAGCCCGTGCGGGAGGCGCACGACCTGCTGGTCGGGCTGCTCAGGGACGCCGGTGTCGAGCGCGTCGAGCGGATCGACCTGCCCGACACCGCCCCCGTCATCTTCGGCGAGATCCCACCGCCGACCCCCGACGCGCCCACCGTCCTGCTCTACTCGCACTACGACGTCCAGCCGCCCGGCGACGAGAAGCTCTGGAAGTCCCCGCCCTTCGAGCCGACCCCCGTCGAGGGCGGACTGCGGGCGCGCGGCATCGCCGACGACAAGTCGAACGTCATCGCCCACCTGGGCATGCTGCGGGCCTTCAAGGGCCGCCCGCCCGTCGGCGTCAAGATCGTCTTCGAGGGGCAGGAGGAGTACGGCAGCCCCTTCGACGACTACCCGCCCACCGACTCCGACCGGTTCGCCTGCGACGCCATGGTCATCGCCGACCTCGGCAACCTCCGCCCCGGCACCCCCACCCTCACCACGGGCCTGCGCGGCGCGTCCGAGGTCGTCGTCGAGGTCCGCACCCTCGAAGAGCCGCGCCACAGCGGCGAGTTCGGCGGCGCGGCACCCGACGCCCTGCTCGTCCTGCTCAAGGCCCTCGCCACCCTGCACGACGTGCACGGGGACGTCGCCGTCGAGGGGCTGCGCCGCGACGAGTGGACCGGCGCGAGCTACACAGAGGACGAGTTCCGCTCCCTCGCGGGCGTCGAGGACGGCCTGCCGCTCATCGGCAGCGGCACCCTCGGTGAGCGCCTGTGGAGCGGCCCCGCGATCACCGTCATCGGTCTCGACGCCCCCGCCGTCGAACACGCCGCGTCCGCCGTCGTGCCCTACGCCCGCGCCAAGCTCAACCTCCGCTTCCACCCGCTCCAGGACCCGAAGGAGGCGCAGGCCAGGCTCGTCGACCACCTGAGCACCCTCAAGCCGTTCGGTATCCCGCTCACCATCACTCCCGGCGACACCGGCCCCGGCTACGAGGCCGCGACCGGAGGCCCCGCCTACCGCGCCGCGCTCACCGCGCTCAAGGAGGCATGGGGCGCGGACGCCTCCTATGTCGCGACCGGCGGCTCCATCCCGCTCGTCAACGGCCTGGCGAAGGCCGCCCCCGGAGCCGAGGTCCTCCTCTTCGGCGCCCAGGACAGCATGTGCAATCTGCACGCCCCCAACGAGCGCGTCCTGTTCTCCGAGCTGCGCAGCACCGTCGTCGCGATGTGCGCGTTCGTCCGCGAGTACGCCGCCGACTTCCGCGCCGGAACCGCCTCATGAGCGCTCCCGCCGACACGGAAGCACCCCAACAGCCCCGGCCGAAAGGCAAGTTCACCTTCCCGAGCGCCCTGACCGTCCTCGCGATCGTCACGATCGCCGTCTGGGCGCTCGCCTTCCTCGTCCCCTCGGGCCAGTACGACCGCAACGACTCGGGCGCCCCCATCCAGGGCACGTACCACCGCGTCGACTCCGGGCAGTCCATCGTCGACCGCCTCGACGACCTGTTCCTGTCCCCGGTCAACGGCCTCTACGGCATCCTGGACCCCAAGACCGCCGTGGTCGCCCCGGACAACACCGGTGACCTGTACGGCAGCGCGGGCGTCTTCCTCTTCGTGCTCGCCATCGGCGCCTTCATCACCGTCGTCTTCGCGACCGGGGCCCTCGACCGCGGCATCGGCCGGCTCGCCCACCGGCTGCGCGACCGGGGCGCGCTGCTCATCGCGGGCGTCATGGTGGTCTTCTCGGTCCTCGGCACCGTCGAGGGCTTCGCCGAGGAGACCCTCGGGTTCTACGGCCTGATCGTGCCCCTGATGCTCGCGCTCGGCTACGACCGGATGACCGCCGTCGGCGCGATCATCCTCGGCGCGGGGGTCGGGGTGATGTGCTCGACGGTCAACCCGTTCGCCACCGGCGTCGCCTCCTCCGCCGCCGACATCTCGCTCGGCGACGGCATCATCCTGCGCTTCATCATGTGGATCGTGCTGACCGCCGTCACCGTCGCCTACGTCATCCGCTACGCGAAGCGCGTGGAGAAGGACCCCGAGCGCTCCCTGTCAGGGTTCCTGCCGGGGGACCGGGACCAGGCGCAGGCCGAGGCCCACGCGGTCGAGGTGCCGGAGCTGACCGGCCTGCACAAGGCGGTCCTCACCGTCACCGCCCTCGTGTTCGCCTTCATGATCTTCACGGTCGTGCCATGGTCGAGCGCCCTCACCGGGAAGGCCGACGCGACCCCGTACGGCTTCGAACTCGGCTGGTCCTTCCCGCAGTTGGCCGCCCTTTTCCTGGTCGCGGCCGTGCTCGTCGGCATCGTGGCGCGGATGGGCGAGCAGAAGCTCAGCTCGACGATCATCCAGGGCGCGGCCGACTTCATCTCACCCGCGCTCGTCATCCTGCTCGCCCGCGGCGTCACCGTGATCATGAACAACTCGAAGATCACCGACACGGTCCTGCACTCCATCGAGGGCGTCGTGAAGGGCACCTCGTCCGGGGTCTTCGCGATCATCGTCTTCGTCGTGAACCTGCCGCTCGCCTTCCTGATCCCCTCGACCTCGGGCCACGCCACCCTCGCCATGCCGATCCTCGCGCCGCTCGCCGACTTCGCGGGCGTCTCGCGCGCGGTCGTCGTCACCGCATGGCAGGCCGCCAGCGGCTGGATGAACCTGTGGGTGCCGACCACGGCCGTGACGATCGGCGGCGTGGCCCTCGCCAAGGTCGGCTACGACAAGTACCTGCGCTTCATCTGGCCGCTGCTGGCCATCCTGTTCGTGCTGATCTGCGGGTTCGTGGCGGCGGGGGCGGCGTGGACGTGACGGGTGTGCGGCGCGCCGGCAGCGGTCAGCCGTAGTGGTCGGCGTCGGCCGTCGGCCGTACGCCGTCAGCGGCGCGTGCGGCGGCGGGTCCGTTCGCCCGGGGTCTCGATGAACTGGAGCTCCAGAGCGGCCGGGGCCGGGGCGATCCCGGGACCGCCCGCCTCGGCCCAGCGCAGGATCTCGTCCGTCGCGTCGTCCCCCATCGACCAGCCCACCCATGCGGGGCGCCCGCCGCGCCGCCGGCCCTCGCCCGAAGGCTGCACGACCAGGACGTTCGCCTGGTCGCACGGGCCCAGACACTCCGTCACCCGCACCGCGACCCGCCCGCCGGACGAGTCGGCCGCGGCCCGCAGCCGCTCCAGCTGCCAGGCGTGGTCGTAGCCGGGGTACTTCGCCGCATTGCCGCAGCAGCAGCCCCGGCACACCACGAGGGTGCAGGGGCGGGTACGGGCGGCGCCTATCGGTGTCCGGGTGGGCACAGAACTCCTTGTCCGGGCGGGCACAGAACTCCCGCGTACAGGTACGGAAGAGATTCTCCGTCATGTGAGTCCGTCACGGCCGTCAGGGTGCTGAGGGGTGAGGCCCGCAACCCACAGAAGGCCGCTCCGAGCTGCGCAGATGAAGTTCGGCCCAGACCGTCTTGCCGGGGGCGGACGGGCGAGGAATGACGCCCCAGTCGTCCGCGAGCGCGTCGACGAGGAGCAGGCCGCGGCCCGACTCGCCGTCCGGATCCGGCGGTCCCGTGACGGGGAGCCTCTCGGCGCGGGTGTCGGTGACTTCGACCCGTAAGGCGCCATCGGCCTCGGCGAGGTGGAGGTGGAAGTCGCGGCCGGGGACGTGGCCGTGCCGGACCGCGTTCGCGGTCAGCTCCGCGGTGATGAGGGTGACGGTCTCGTTGGTGGGCGAGGTGTAGGGGTGGCCCCAGTCGTTCAGGCGGTGGGAGATGAGACGGCGGGCGAGTCGTGCACCGCGTGGGGTCGAAGTGAACCGCATGGCGAACTCGTGTACGGACGCGACGCGTTGGGGCATATGCCCTTGTGGGGGAGTTACGGCCTTCATGCCGTCAACGGTCCTGGCCCATGCGTAGCTTTGAACAGGCGCGACGCGCTGACCGGTGGTCGTTGTACGCGGTCGGCGTGCCGTTGTACGCGAGGCGAGGCGTGACCGGTCTTCCGTGCGGCGCGTTGGCCGCGGGAGCGGTTGCAGTGGCGGTTGCGTGGTGTTCGGTGGCGGCGGTGGGACGTACGGGAGGTGCCGGGCGTGGAGGACCAGCAGGCGGAGGGGGAGCACGAGTTCGGGGCGGGGATTCTGCATGTGTTCGGGCGTCAGCTGAAGCTGTGCCGGGAGCGGGCGGGGCTTGACCGGGCGGAGCTGGGGGTGCGGACGGGGTACTCGGCGTCGACGATCGCGTCGTTCGAGCAGGGGAGGAGGATTCCGCCGCCCAAGTTCATCGACCTCGCTGATGAAGTGCTGGACGCGGGTGGGGTGTTGAGGGCGGGGAAGGAGGAGGTGGCTCGGGCGCAGTATCCGGCGTTCTTCAGGGATGCGGCACAGCATGAGGCGCATGCGGTCGAGTCGCATGTGTACGCGACCCAGGCTGCGCCGGGGCTGTTGCAGACAGAGGAGTACGCGCGGGCGGTCTTCGCGATGTGGCGGCCTCTGCTTGATGAAGTGCTCATCGAACAGCGAGTAGCGGCTCGACTGGCGCGGCAGGAGATCTTCGCCCGGCGCCCGGCGCCTCACATGAGTTTCGTGATCGAGGAGGCTGTACTGCACCGTCCTCTTGGCGGGGAGGTCGTTTGGCGCGGTCAGCTGGAGCAGTTCCTTCTGGCCAGTGAGAAGCGGAACGTCGAGATTCAGGTGATGCCGCTCTCGCGCTTGGAACATGCAGGACTGGCTGGCCCGTTCACCTTGATGGAGACCAGAGATGGGCGGAGGATCGCCTACACGGAGGTCCAGGGTGACAGCCGCGTCCATACGGAGCGGGGAAAGGTCCGGGAGATCGAGGCTGCGTACGGGAGTCTCCGTGCGCAGGCGCTCACACCGGCCGAATCGCTTTCGTTGATCGAGAAGTTGTTGGGAGAGAGATGAGCGGGGCAGTGGCCGGGCCGAACAGTGATGAGCTGACTTGGTTCAAAAGCAGTTTCAGCGCCGGGAACGGCGGCGAGTGTGTCGAGGTCGCGTCCCGGCTGGGCCTCACGCATGTCCGTGACTCGAAGGACAAGGCGGGCCCCATAGTGAGCCTCACGGCGACCGCCTGGACCGAGTTCGTCGGGTTTGCCGCCCGGCACACCGCGTAAGGCGGCTCTACGTCCTTCTACTCAGTCGCCCGGCTGCCCGCGCCTTGGATAGCGTGCCCTCATGTCTGTCGCTCCTGCCATGACCGATGACGTCTTCCCCGATCATGTCGCCGAGCGGCTCGCCGCGCTTCCTGGTGTGCGGGCCGTCGCGCTCGGCGGTTCCCGGGCCCAGGGAACTCAACGGCCCGACAGCGACTGGGACTTCGCGATCTACTACCGGGGTGATTTCCAGCCGGACGACCTGCGGGGCGTCGGATGGGAAGGGGAGGTGTCCGAGATCGGTGGGTGGGGCGGCGGGGTCTTCAACGGCGGGGCGTGGCTGACCGTCGACGGGCGGCGTGCCGACGTTCACTACCGGGATCTCGACGTGGTGGAGCGGGAGTTGGCCGAGGCCGAGCGGGGGCGGGTCCGCTGGGAGCCGCTGATGTTCCATCTGGCCGGGATCCCGACCTACCTCGTCGTCGCGGAACTCGCCGTCAACCAAGTGCTGCGCGGCACGGCGCCCCGCCCGGACCGCTATCCCGAGGCCCTGCGCAAGGCCGCCCCCGAGATGTGGTGGGGCCGGGCCTCCGGCACGCTGGCTTACGCGAGGGCCAACAACGCGCCCACGGGCGGAAGGGCCGAGGTCCACGGCGCGGTCGCCGTGGCGGCGATGTCGGCCGCGCACGCCGTCCTCGCCGCCCGCGGTGAGTGGGTCACCAACGAGAAGCGGCTCCTGGAGCGCGCGGGCCTGCTGGGCGTCCACAGCCTGCTCGCGGGGGCATCGGGCGACCTGACGGACGTGGTCGATCGGACTCAGGTCCTCCTGGAGAGCGCCGTCGACGCCGCGCGCAGGACCTGAGCCGGCGGAGCAGGTTGAGCAGGTGGTGCATGTGGTGCAGGCGAGCGCCCGAGGTCGTACGCCGCGCTGTCCTCCCACGCCCGCCCGTCCGTCACGATCAGGCGCACCGAGTCGACGCGCGCCGTCACCGGAAGCATCGGTCGCAGTTCCCGCTCCAGCGCGTCGTACGCCCTCTCGTACGTCTCCGGCCCTTCGTCGTTCGCCAGCGTGAGGTGGGGGTCCAGACCCTCCGGCCCGAATACGCCCCGGTAGGGCACCGCCTCCGGCCAGCGCTCCCGCACCGCCCTGATCAGGGCGCGGACGGGGTGATCGGGAGCGGGCGGGAGATAGAGGACACCCGGGTACCGACGGAACTCGGCGAACGTCAGGACGAACGGGGGCCGGTCGGCGAACAGCGCCGCCAGCTCGGCGTGGACCTCCGGCGTGATCCGCGCGGCGGGGAGGAAGGGGTACAGCACCGTGATGTGGGCCGGGAACGGCGCCCGTACGAAGGCGTCCGCCTCCGGGATCCGGATCGTCAGGGCCGTGTCGCCGGGCACGTCCGGCCAGCCGTCCTCGCTGCTCACGGCGCGCCATCCTGTCACGCTGCCGCCCCGGTGACCTGCGGCGGGCCAGATCCGAGAAGTCCCGCACATCGTCACATCGATGAAACGCGCACGTACCTTTCCCTCCAAATACGTCACCTAGCGTCGAGGCATCAGCCCAGGCCGACGTCGTCCCGCGGCACACCCCCGCCCAGGACCGCCGTCGCCGACAGGAGCACCGTGCGCACCACCCCCCGTCCCCTTCCGCCCTGGCTCGGCCACGCGCTGCGCGCCCAGCGAGGCCCCGTCCCGTGGAGCGCCGTCGTACGCGGCGCCCTCGCCGCCGGGCCGCTCCTCGTGGCGGCCCTGCTCGCCGGGCGTCCCTCCGCCGGGGTGCTCGCCGCGCTCGGCGCGATGCTCGCCGGGATCAACGACCGGCCCGGCAGCCGCCGCGCGGCGGTGTCCCGGATCGGGGTACCCGCCCTCGTCGGTGCGGGCGGACTCGTAGTCGGCACGTGGGTGGGCGCGCAGGCCGGTCCCGCCGCGCTGATCGGCGTGTTCGCGCTGCTCGGGTTCGCGGGCGGCGCCGTCAGCGCCGTCGGGCCCGTCGCGTCCGCCTGCGGAACGCAACTCCTCGTCGCCGTCGCGATCGGCGCGGGCATGCCGCTGCCTGAAGCCGGCTGGCAGCGGGCCCTGCTGTTCCTCGCGGGCGCGGGCTGGCTCCTCGTCCTGCGGAGCGTGCTGCCGTCGCCGGGCGGGGCGGGCGCGTACCGGTTCGACGGTGAACGCGCCGCCGTCGCTCAGGTGTACGCGGCCGTCGCCGGGCTCGTCGACGCGGCGGGCACACCCCGGGCCACCGCACATCGCGCCGCCCTGACCGCCGCGCTCGACCATGCGCAGGACGCCCTGTCCGGACCGCGCCTGCGCCGGTTCGCAGGCTCCCGCGAAGAACGCCGCCTCCACGCGCAGTACGCCGCCGCCCTGCCGCTCGGCGAGGCGGCCACGGCCCTCGCCTGGGCGGGCGGCCCTCTCCCGGCCCGCGCGTCCGAGGGCCTGTGGCTCCTCGCCGACGCCGTGCGCTCCGCGCAGCCGTGCGGCCCGCTGCCAGCGCCCGCCCGCTCCGACGCGGCCCTGCGCGCGCTGGACGAGGCACTGCTGCACGCGGCCGTGGCGTTCGACGGTCCGGTACGGGACCACGACCGGTCGCCGCACACGCGACCGAACGTACGCGTGAGGACCTGGCGCGGCGCCGGTGCGACGCCGCTGCACACCCGACCCCGCACCCCCGTCACCGCCCTGCGCAGAGCCGTCGGCCCCGCCGGGCGCGAGTACGGGATCCGCGTGGCGCTCTGCTTCGGGGCCGGTGCCGCCGTTGCCCAGCTTCTCCACAACGCCCACTGGTACTGGCTGCCCGCGACCGCCGTCTTCCTCGTCAAGCCGGACCTCGGGCCGCTCGCCTCGCGCGTGCTGTGCCGGGCGCTCGGGACGGTGGTCGGCGCGGCCCTCTTCGCGGGGCTCGCCGCGCTGCTGCCGAGCCCGGCGGGGCCCGTCGCACTGGTGGCCCTAGGCGGCGCGCTGATCCCCGTGGCCACCCGGCACTTCGCCGCCCAGACCGCCGTCGTGACCGTCTTCGTGCTGTCCCTCGTGATGGTGGGCGGGGAGCCGCAGATGGCCCTGGCCCGGATCGGGGAGACGCTCCTCGCGTGCGCGATCGTGCTGTGCGTGGGTCACCTGCCGCTTCCCGTGCCGGGCCGCGGCGGCGCCGTCCGTACGCGCCTGACCACCGCCGGCGAGGCCGCGCACGCCTACGTACTTCATGTGCTCAGCGGATCCGACGACCGCGCCGGACGCTGGACCCTGCGCCGCGAGGCGTACCGTGCGCTCGCCGAGGCGCGCACCGCGATCGACCTCGCCGCCGCCGAACTTCCCCCGCTCGCCCGCCACACGGCCGGAACGGAAGACGTCGCCGTCACCCTCGAAGCCCTCGTCGACACGACCACGTCCTGTGCCGTGCACCTCGACGACACGGGCCGCGTCCCGGAGCAGCACGCCGAACGGATCGACGCGCTGCTCGCGGAACTCGCCGCCTAGAAAGGGCAGTTCAAGGTGGCGCCGTCAGGAAGTGGTGTCACGGCTTGGGCAGCTCACAGCCCGCCGCGCTCAGGTCGATCTTGTTGCCGATCCCGACGCACGGCACGATCCCGTACGTCTCCTGCGCGTAGTTGATGCCCTTGCGGACCGTGACGGTGCCGTTCTCGTCGACCTCGCACGGGTTGTTGTCCGTGCAGCGGGCGCCGTCCTCGTTGCCCGTGTTGTTGACCGCGACGACCTTGCCGGACGCCTGGTCGACGACGGGGGAGCCCGAGGTACCGCCGATCGTGTTGCACGTGGAGGTGTAGCGGACCGAGTCCTTCCAGGTCCACTCGCCCTCCTTGAGGCGGTACGCGAAGCCGTCGATGTTGCAGCTGTAGGTCTTCTTCCAGTAGCCGGAGACGACCGTGATGGCCGTGCCCGCCGTGGGATGCGAGGCCGACAGTTCGAGGGCCTTGATGCCGTACGAGCTCTCGATCTGCTCGTAAGTGCTGGTGAGTTGGTAGAGCGAGACGTCCGTGTCCGTCATCGTGCCGTACGCGATCTTGTTCGCGCGCAGCGTCGCGACCTTGCTGCCCGCGGAGTTGAGCAGGCTGAAGGTGCGGGACGACGGCTGGTCGACGACGACCTCGCCCGGGCCGGGGAAACCGCTCTCGAGGCAGTGCCCGTTGGACATGACCAGGGCCGGGTCCGTGGGCTGGGAGTCCGGCACGCGGACGACCGACCCGGAGCAGTTGCTGAGCGCCACCGTCCCGGCGAAGGTGACCGCCTTTGCCCTGGCCTTGGCCTCGTGCTGGGCTCCGACTGCCGTGGCGGGCGCGGCTGTTGCTCCTATGAGGAGCAGGCCGAACACCGCACCGACGAGAGGCTTGTTCATGTGGGGGTCCTCTCCCGTTGCTTGCTGAAACCGTCAACTACCGGTTTTGACATGTGCATTGTGGTGGTGTCGGCGTCAGCGGACAACAGTGCATGCTCAGCGAACACAACGGATCCCCCGAAATAAGTGCAGAAGTTTTCTGTCGCAGAGCGATGAGTTCCGCGATGACCCCCGGTCAACCACCCGAGGAGTACCGACCCGAGGAGGACCCATGGGGCTGCCGAACGTCGTCACCCGCGAGGAGTGGCTCGGCGCGCGCCAAGAACTGCTCGCCAGGGAGAAGGCGGCGACCCGCGCCCGCGACGCGCTCAACGCCCGGCGCCGCGAACTGCCCATGGTGGAGATCGAGAAGCTGTACGTCTTCGAGGGGCCCGACGGCAAGGCGGAGCTCCTCGACCTGTTCGAGGGCCGCTCCCAGCTCATCGTCTACCACTTCATGTTCGGCCCGGACCAGGACGCGGGCTGCCCCAACTGCTCCGCGTTCCTCGACCAGATCGGCCACCTCTCCCATCTGCGCGCCAGGGACACGGAGTTCGCGGCCGTGTCGCGCGCCCCGTTCACCAGACTCCTGCCGTTCAAGGCCCGCATGGGCTGGACCATGCCCTGGTACTCGTCGGCCACGAGTGACTTCAACCAGGACTTCGGCTTCGCGTCCGGCGAGGATCCCCGCGACCTGCCCGGGCTCAGCTGCTTCCTGCGCGACGGCGACCGGGTCTACCACACGTACTCCACGACGGGCCGTGGCCTCGACGGCATCGGCTCCATCAACAGCCTGCTCGATCTGACCGCGCTCGGCCGGCAGGAGGAGTGGGAGGAGCCGCGAGGGCGGGCGTCGGCGCTCGGAGCCCCGGCGGGCGGCGCGCGGGTCCGCTACCACGACGAGTATCTGGACTGACGCGGCGGCTATGTGCTCCTTGCATGCCGGCGCTGTGCGTCTCAACTCGGTTTCATTGTCGTGACGTTGCGAGCCCCCGGGCGCCTCGCGGGCGTTCTTCTCCGTAAGGACGCGCGACAGCGCACGTACGACGACGGGGGCAGGGGTGCACGATGATCGACGGACGAGTGGTACTTGAACGCTTTCCCGCGGGGGGACCGCGCGGGTCGTGGCCGGCCGAGGAGTTCGCGCGCGACCGGCGAATGGAGGGTCAGCCCGCCGAGGTCGTCATGGACCTCGCGACGGACGCCTTCCTGGTGATCGTGCCGCGCGCGGAGGCGGTCGCGGGCTGATCCGGGTGGAGCGTGCGGTTCAGGCTGCGTCGGCCGCGCCCGCGCCGATCGAACGGGACCAGGCGGGCGTCGTGCCGGTGACCCGGCACAGCGCGAGATAGAGCGGGATCGGCGGGGTGTACGGGACGCTGCCGTCGGGCCGGTGGATGAGTCCGGGCGCGCGCCGCGCGTCCGGAACCAGCGCGCCGGTCGTGTAACTGGCCGGGGCCGGCCACTCCAGGGCGACGTCCGAGTCCGAGGGAACGATCCACCACCAGCGGTCATCGTCGGCGTACACGCAGCCCATGCGCGGGAGCCGCGCGACCATGGCGCGCCCGCAGGCCTCGGGGACCGCGACGGCGTCGCAGCCGAGCGGCGCGGTCATGCCGTCGGGGACGGCGAGTCTGAGCGGGGCGGTCCGCAGGACCTGCCGCTGCCGGGAGAACCGGACCAGCGAGTCGAGATCCATCGTGCGCGTCGTCACCACACCCATCCGGCTCCCGCCCCCGTCCCCGTACCAGGGCCGTCGGCCGGGCCGAAGCCGGTGCCGCACCCCGTCTCGAACTCTGACTCGAACTGCTCTGTGTCGAAGGCCGGGCCTTGTTCGGTGCCCGGTCCCGTGTCGGGGGAGTGAGGCGCTCCGCCGGTGTGCGGTTCACTGCTGTGTTGCGGCCCGGGAATGCCACGGGGTCCGGCGACGGCCGGCTGTCCTTCTGGGCCGACGGCGCCCGTGTCCTGCGCGCTGACCGCGTCGCGTGCGAGCTCGGCCCACACGAGGAGTCCGGGGCCGGTCTCCTGCGCGCCCCACGCGGTACTCACCGCGGCCACGAGCAGCAGGCCACGCCCGTGCTCCTCCTCCGGCGCGACACGGCGGGCGGGATGCGGCTCGCCGGGGGCCCAGCCCTCGTCACGCACGGCTATCCGCACCCGGTCGTCACTGTCGTGGAGCTCGCACACTATGCGGCTGCTCGCCGTGTGGATGATCGCGTTCGTGACCAGTTCGGAGATGACCAGGGCGGCCGCGTCGCAGGTGTCATCGCACACTGCCCAGCCGCTGAGGTGGGCGCGCGTCAGCTTCCGGGCCTGAGCGGCAGAACCCGGGTGGGGAGCCAGTTCGAAGCTGCTGCGGCGGCGCACGGACGCGGTGCCGGAGCACACATCGGTTTCGTCACCGAGTGTAGCTTCGCCGACTTCTGTTCCTAACGGCACGGACGGAGTCACGCTTGCCACTATCTCCCCGTCGTGAACACTTGGCAAGAGCCACTCTGAAAAGTGCAGAGTGCAGTGTGCTTGGGCGCCGAGCCGTGGCACACTGCTGACGGGGGTGTGCCGTACGGCGCCCGCCATGGCGCAAATGCCGTTGATTTCAGGGAAGTTGCCCGGAATGACCGGGCGCTGGGGCAGCCCGGCTTCCCTCTGGGAGTGCGACCACACGCGCGACCGCGACAGGACCACAGGGACGACTGGGAGGTAGGGGGCGTGAGCGAACCGCGGTCCGCTCCGACCGTTGGCCAGGTCGTCCTCGGCCGGCGCCTCCAGGATCTGCGCGAACGCGCCGGGCTCAAGCGCGAGGAGGCCGCGAAGGTCCTGCGCGTCGCCCCCGCCACGGTCCGCCGCATGGAGATGGCCGAGGTCGGCCTGAAGATCCCGTATCTCCAGCTCCTCCTGAAGTCCTACGGCGTCACCGACGAAGAGGCGGATGCCTTCGTCACGCTCGCCGAAGAGGCCAACAAACCCGGCTGGTGGCAGCGGTTCCACGACATCCTGCCCGGCTGGTTCTCGATGTACGTGAGCCTGGAGGGCGCCGCCAGCCTCATTCGGTCGTACGAGCCCCACTTCGTTCCAGGGCTCCTGCAGACCGAGGACTACGCGCGTGGAGTGCTGCGCTCCGGAGCCGTCGGCCGCGCCCTCGCCGAGGACCCCGACGTCGTCGAGCGGCATGTCGCGCTCCGGATGCAGCGCCAGGAGCTGATCACCCGCGAGGAGGCCCCGCGCCTGTGGATGGTCATGGACGAGACCGCGCTGCGGCGCCCGGTCGGCGGCCCCGACGTGATGCGCGGTCAGATCGACCGGCTCCTCGAGGTCACGGAGCTGGCCAACGTGACGCTGCAGATCGCCGAGTTCGCCGCCGGCCCGCACCCCGGCACGTACGGCCCCTTCGTGTTGTTCCGATTTGCCATGTCAGAACTGCCGGACATGGTCTACAGCGAGTACCTGACCGGCGCCGTCTATCTCGACGCGCGCCCCGAGGTGGCCACCCACCTGGAGGTCATGGACCGCATGGCGGCACATGCCGCGACGGCACATCGCACAAAGGACATCCTCCGGGATCTCCGCAAGGAGCTGTGAATGGATCGGATCAAGGCCCGCATACGAGGGGTCGACGGGAAGGTCATCTACAACGGGATGCCCGCCCGCGAACTCGGCAACGAGGGCTGGCACAAGCCCTGGAGCGGCGGCAACGGGGGCAACTGCGTGGAAGCGATGAAGCTGGCCGACGGCCGGGTCGCTATGCGCCAGTCGGCCGACCCGGACGGCCCCGCCCTGATCTACACCCCGGGCGAGATCACCGCGTTCATCGAGGGCGCGAAGGCCGGGGCGGCGGATTTCCTGCTTTCGTGAGCGGAGCGGACGGGTGCGCGCGCCGGAACCCCGCAGTGGGGTCTCAGTCCGGTGGCAGCACCCCGCACAGGGCGTCCAGCGCGGCGCCGTAGGCATGGTCCGACGGCGTCGAGTAGCCCACCACCAGCCCGTCCGTGTGCGGCATCGTCGCCTGCGGATGACGGAACTCCGCGAGGCCCTCGAGGGCGACACCGCCCCATGTGGCGGCCTTGACCACGGACCGCTCGGTCCCCGGAGGCAGCCGCAGCACCGCGTGCAGCCCGGCCGCGATCCCGGTGGCCGCCACCCCGGGCGCCCGCTGGGCGAGCGCCTCCACCAGCCGGTCGCGCCGCCCCCGGTACCGCTGCCGCATCCGCCGCACATGCCGGTCGTACGCCCCCGAGACCAGGAAGTCCGCGAGCGCCAGCTGGTCCGGCACGCTCGCCCACGCCTCCCGCTCGCCCTTCACCGCGACGACATCCCCCACCAGCTCCCGCGGCAGCACCATCCAGCCGAGCCGCAGCGCCGGTGACAGGCTCTTGCTCACCGAGCCGACATAGACCACCCGTTCGGGGTCGAGGCCCTGCACCGCGCCGACGGGCCTGCGGTCGTAGCGGAACTCGCCGTCGTAGTCGTCCTCCACGATCAGCCCGCCACGCGCGCGTGCCCAGTCGACGGCCGCCGCACGCCGCTCCGCGTGCAGTGGGCCGCCCGTGGGGAACTGGTGCGCGGGCGTGAGCAGCGCCGCCCGCGCCCGGCCCGCGCCGGTCGTCAACTCTCCGACGCGCGCGCCGTGTTCGTCGAGCGTCAGAGGAAGCGTCCGCACCCCCGCCGCCGTCAGGATCTCGCGGTGGAAGCCGAGTCCGTACGACTCCACGGCGAGCGGTCCGCGCAGCACCCGGCCGCCGAACAGAAGCCGCAGGGCGTGCGCGAAGCCGGAGCAGATCACGATGCGGTCCGGCTCCGTGCGCACGCCGCGCGCGCGGGCCAGATACTCCGTGAGCGCCTCCCGCAGCTCGAAGCGGCCCTGCGGATCGCCCGGCCCGAACGCCTCGTTCGGCGCGGCCTGGAGCGCACGCCGGTAGGCGGCCGCCCACTCCGCGCGCGGGAACGACGACACGTCGGGCGTGCCCTGGCGGAGGTCGTGGCGTGGCCCGTGCGCGCGGACCGGACCCTTCTTCGGGACACGGCCGGGCGCGGGCGGCCCGGCCCGCTCGGCGACACGCGTCCCCGAGCCCTGCCGCGCGGTCAGCCAGCCCTCGGCGACGAGTTCCGCGTACGCGTCGGCGACCGTGTTGCGGGCGACGCCGAGGTCGGCGGCGAGCGAACGGTAGGGCGGCAGCCGGGTGCCCGGAGCGAGCCGCCCCGAGCGGACGGCGTCGCGCAACGCACCCATGAGAGCGGCCCTGCGGCTACCCGCCCCGGACAGGTCCAGATGCAGGTCGGCGCCGATGCGCTCCGCAGAATTGACCCATGAATCTGCCATAGAAATGCACCCTACAAGAGGTCTATCCGGCCCGTAGATTCATGGTCATGACGACGAACACGATCACCGCAGCGAACACCCACTCCCACTCCGCCGGCCGCATCGACTTCGCGAAGGCCGCGCCCAAGGTCTTCCGCTCCCTCATCGGCTTCGACGCCGCCGCCCGCGAGGGCCTCGACCCGGCCCTGGTCGAGCTGATCCAGATCCGGGCCTCGCACCTCAACCACTGCGCGTACTGCCTCCACATGCACACCAACGACGCGCGCAAGGCCGGCGAGAGCGAGGACCGGCTGCACATGGTGGCCGTGTGGCGCGAGGCCCGGCACTTCTTCAGCGCCCGGGAGCGCGCGGCGCTCGCGCTCACCGAGGCCGTCACGCTCGTCGCCGACGGCGGCGTCCCCGACGACGTCTACGCCGAGGCCGCCGCCCAGTTCGACGAGCAGGAGCTGGCCCACGTCCTGTCCCTGATCCTCACGATCAACACCTGGAACCGGATCGCTCTGTCGACCGCCAAGGTCGCGGGCACCGACGAGCGCAAATGAACGACGAGCGTTGACCGGAGGCGGGCTCAGGCCGTCATCGGACGGTCGTACGGCCCGATCGGCGCGGGCAGCCGCGTCGAGCCGGTCAGCCAGTGGTCCACCGCGGCGGCGGCCGAGCGGCCCTCGGCGATCGCCCACACGATGAGTGACTGGCCACGGGCCGCGTCCCCGGCCGCGAACACGCCGGGCACCGAGGTCGTGAAGCGTGCGTCGCGGGTGAGCGTGCCGCGGTCCTCCACGGCCAGTCCGAGCTGGCCGACCGGGCCGCCCGCCCCGCGCTCGGGCCCCGAGAAGCCGAGGGCGAGCAGCACCAGATCGGCGGGCAGCTCCCGGGACGTGCCCTCCCGGGGCCGCCGCGCCTCGTCGACCTCGACGAGATGCAACGCCCTCACCCGGCCCCACTCGTCCCCCTCGAAACGCAGCGTGGACGCCGCGAAGAGGCGCGCGTCGGCGTCCGCCGCGGGCGCGGTCCGCAGCTCCCCGGCCTCCTCATGGGCGGCGGACATCCGGTAGATCTTCGGATACGTCGGCCAGGGCTCGGCGAGCTCGTCGCGCTCGTCGCCCGGCTGCCCGTAGATGTCCAGCTGCGTGACGGAGGCGGCGCCCTCGCGCACCGCCGTGCCCAGGCAGTCGGCGCCGGTGTCGCCGCCGCCGACGATCACGACGTGCTTGCCCGCGGCCGACAGGGGAGAGACGTCGAGGTCGCCCTGGCACACGCGGTTGGCCAGCGGCAGATACTCCATCGCCTGCACGATCCCGTCCAACTCCCGCCCCGGCACGTGCAGTTCGCGCCAGGCCGTGGCGCCGACCGCGAGGACCACCGCGTCGTAGCGGGACCGCAGCTCGGCGGCACCGATGTCACGGCCCACCTCCGTCGACGTACGGAAACGCACCCCCTCGTCCCTCAGCTGCGCCAGCCTGCGGTCAAGATGGTGCTTCTCCATCTTGAAAGCGGGGATGCCGTACCGCATCAGTCCGCCCGGCCGGTCGTCCCGCTCGAAGACCGCGACCGTGTGCCCCGCGCGCGTGAGCTGCTGGGCGGCCGCGAGCCCCGCCGGGCCCGAGCCGACCACGGCGACCGTGCGGCCGGACAGCCGTTCGGGCGGCTTGGGCGGCGCGAGGCCGTCCTGCCAGGCGCGGTCGGCGATGGCGACCTCGACGTTCTTGATGGTCACGGCCGGCTGGTTGATCGCCAGGACGCAGCCCGCCTCGCACGGCGCGGGGCACAGGCGCCCGGTGAACTCGGGAAAGTTGTTCGTGGCGTGCAGCCGGTCGCTCGCCGCCCGCCAGTCGTCCCGCGACACGAGGTCGTTCCAGTCCGGGATCAGGTTGCCGAGCGGACACGCCTCGTGACAGAACGGGACACCGCAGTCCATGCAGCGGTCGGCCTGCGCCTCGATGATCGGCAGGAGTGCCCCGGGGACGTACACCTCGTCCCAGTCCTGGACCCGCTCGCCGACAGGGCGGCGTGGCCAGTCCTCCCGGGGGGTGGTGAGAAAGCCCTTGGGGTCGGCCATGGCCGTCTCCCTTGCCGTGTCCTTCTCGCCACGATACGTCCGTTTCCTTCGGTGCGCAGGGGCGCCGGCAGGGGTGCGGCAGGACGCGAAGGCTCAGGTCAGGGCGAGGATGAACGAGGCCGAAGCGGCCAGCGACGCACCACCCCTGATGTGGTTCCACATCAGCCACTCGGACACGTACCTGCGCCACGGTCCCTCGCTGTCCGGCGCCTCGGGGGCGAGCTTCGCGAGCGCGTCGTTGCGCGGGATGTTCGCGGCGACGGTCACGCCGAACGCGCCCGCGAGCTGGAACGCGCTGCCGAGCAGCAGCTCCACGGTGCCCTGCTCCGGCCAGAGCACGAACGTCACGACGGCAAGCACCACGCACAGCGCCGCGGCCCCCAGGAACACCACCATGAACGCCGGGCTGACCGCGGCCACGTTGATCGCCTGCATCGCCGCGATGCCCTGTGCGGGTGGGAGCGCCGCGAGCCCCTTCATCACGAAGGTCGAGAACGCGATGAAGACGCCCGCCGACACCCCGCAGGCGAGCGCGCCCAGGACGGTGAGCACAAAGTACGGTCCCTCGATCATCACAACTCCCCCTGCCGGCGATGCCGTTGGCCTCGCGGTCCGGTCAAGATCCTGCCGCACGGACGAGACGGCCGCCACCATGCGGCATACACGCTTCTCACGATTCCCCCACGCGCCATGCAGCGAGTACGGCTTCCACCTGCACCCCGATACTCCGTCTGGCCTCGCCCCGCCGCACCCCGCTCATCAGCAACGCGTCGTACACGGTCTCCGTGTGCCGCACCGCCGCCCGCACCGCCGCCGTCACCGCGGCCCGGGACAGGGCGCGGCCCGCCGCGCTGCGCCCCACCCGGCCACTGCCGCGCAGGGACGCGTGGGCCGCGATGGCCTCCGCCCGGTCCGGCGGGCAGCCGGGGAAGAGCCGCAGGATCTCCCGCGCGAACGCGGCCGTGAACGACACGTCCTGTGCCGCCCTGCGCGTCGCGTCCCGCGCCCGGCGCCTCGCCCGCGCATCCGCGTCCGCCAGACACCGCTCCTCGGCGCGGGCCAGCGCCGCCTCCTCCACGAGAACGCCCTGGCGCTCGTAACGGCCGCGCCGCCGATGGAAACGCACGACCACCGCCGACAGCGAACTCCCTTCCCTGGCACGGCGGGTGAGGGCCCAGTCGCCGCGCGGCAGATACACGAGATGCCCGAGGTCCGCGCAGTCCAGACAGCGCGGCGCCCCGTCCTCCAGGGTCAGCAGATCCAGCGGCGCCCGGTGACACTCCGCGCACTGCCGGCGCTTCAGCGGCTGCACGACGACCGGCCCGCCGGTGCCGGTGTGCGGCGGGGGAGTCCGGCGTCGGGGGGTCCGGTCGCGCCGGGCCTTGGCGGTCATACGCGGTTCATTCCCCGCGTGCGGGCGAGAACGCGTCGCCGGGGTACGGGTCCCCCTCGGCTCCCCTCCGGCGTGCGAGGCATCATGAGGCGCGTGCGACTCGAAGCGATCACCTGGGAACGGCTCGGCGACGCCCTCGCCGAGAGGCTGCTCGAACTGAAGCCGGGCGACGGGAGTCCGTGGCCCCGTATCGCCGTCGACGGCCCGCCGGCCGCCCGCCCCGGTGACCTCGCCGCACTGGTCGGGGAGGCGCTGCGGGTGCGCGGACGCCCCTCGCTCGCCGTGGACACCGGCGGCTTCCTGCGGCCCGCCTCACTGCGCTTCGAGTACGGGCGCGAGGACGTGGAGGCCTACTACAGCGGCTGGTTCGACACGGCCGCCCTGTGGCGCGAGGTCTTCGGACCGCTCGAACCGGGCGGCACGGGACGCGTCCTGCCGGACCTGTGGGACCCGGCGGCCGACCGCGCGACGCGCAGCTCCTACGTCGAACTGCCGCCCGGCGGCGTCCTGTTGCTGCACGGGCCCCTGCTCATGGGGCACTGGTTCCCGTTCGACCTGACCGTGCACCTCAAGCTGTCGCCGGGCGCGCTGCGACGCCGTACACCCGAGGGCGAGCAGTGGACGCTGCCGGCCTTCGAGCGCTACGACAGCGAGACCGACCCGGCCGGCACGGCGGACGTGGTCGTACGGGCGGACGACCCCCGGCATCCGGCCTGGGGCGGGCTGCCCTCGTAACAGGCTGCTCCCGCTTCGGTACGGGCCCGTACCCAGGTGCGGGCCCAGGGCAGCGCGGAGAGAATGGATGGTGCCGGGACCTGCGGCGCCTCCGTGCCGCGCCGGCCACCGGCACCGGGAGGTACTCATGACCACCGCCGGAGACATCATGCACCGCGGTGCGCAGTGGATCCCCGCTCACGAGACCCTGGACCGCGCCGCCCAGCTCATGCGCCAGCTGAACGTGGGCGCGCTGCCCATCAGCGACGAGAACGAACGCCTCTGCGGGATCCTCACGGACCGCGACATCGTGGTCGGCTGTGTTGCCATGGGCCACGACCCTTCCAAGATCGTCGCCGGTGACCTCGCCCAGGGGACGCCCCGCTGGATCGACTCGGGCGCCGACGTCGACGAGGTCCTCCAGGAGATGCAGGGGCACCAGATCCGTCGGCTCCCCGTTATCGAGAACAAGCGCCTCGTCGGCATGATCAGCGAGGCCGACCTTGCGGCGCATCTGTCCGACGACCAGATGTCGTCCTGGGTCGAGAGCGTCTACGCCAGCAGCTGACCTTTGAGATCAGAGATCACGATCCGGCGGGCCCGGGAGCGGCCCGCCGCCACCGAGCAGTCCGTCCTCGGTCACTTCCTCGTGAGCTGACATGGACAGTGCACACCGGTGCCCGGCAGTACGGGTCACAGCCACCCGTTGCGCCGGAAGGCGCGGTGCAGGACGAAACAGATGCTCGCGATCACGCCCAGGAACAGTGGATACCCGAACTGCCAGTGCAGCTCCGGCATATGGTCGAAGTTCATCCCGTACACGCCGCAGCCCATGGTCGGCACGGCCACGACCGCGGCCCAGGCCGTGATCTTGCGCATGTCCTCGTTCTGAGCCACCGTCACCTGCGCGAGATGGGCCTGCAGGATCGAGTTCAGCAGCTCGTCGAAGGACGCTATCTGCTCGGCGGCCCTCAGCAGATGGTCGGAGACGTCCCGGAAGTACGCCTGTATCTCCGGCGCCACCACCTGGAAGGGGCGGCCCGAGAGCTCCTCTATCGGCCGGGCGAGCGGCACGACGGCCCGCTTCAGCTCCAGCAGCTCGCGCTTGAGCTGGTAGATCCGGCCCGGGTCGGCACGCGCCCCGTCCTCGGCGAACACATCCGCCTCGACCTGGTCGATGTCGGACTGGACGGCGTCGATCACGGTGAGATAGTCGTCGACCACATGGTCCGCGATCGCGTGCAGCACAGCGGCCGGGCCCTTGGCGAGCTGCTCCGGGTCCGCCT
The DNA here is from genome assembly GCF_035918235.1 of Streptomyces sp. NBC_01445. Taxonomy (NCBI): domain Bacteria; kingdom Bacillati; phylum Actinomycetota; class Actinomycetes; order Kitasatosporales; family Streptomycetaceae; genus Streptomyces; species Streptomyces sp. NBC_01445. Next base: position 7,452,002 of record NZ_CP109485.1, read on the forward strand.
CCAGGCCCTCGCGCACCGGGCCCAGCGAGCCGTGCCTCCCGTGCCGCACGGTGATCACGAAGTCCCGGCCGATGAACACCATGATCTCGCCGGTGTCGACGACCTCGCTGGTCGCGGTCAGCTCCGCGTGTTCCACGTAACAGACGGTCTTGAACACGGCGAACAGCGTCTGGCCGTACCGCTCGACCTTCGGCCGCTGGTGCGCGTGCACCGCGTCCTCGACGGCCAGCGGGTGCAGGTCGAACAGCTCGGCGATGTCCGCGAACTCCAGCTCCGTCGGCTCGTGCAGCCCCAGCCAGACGAAGCCGTCGTCGGACTTGCGGACCCGGTCGACCGCGTCCACGAGATCGCGCCCGGCCTGCTCACGGACCCCGTCCCGGTACGTCACGCACTTGACGACCGCGGACCCCAGCGGCGAGCGGGCGGGGTGGCTCAGGTCGACGCGGGGGTGCCGCCGGGCCAGGCGCGCCACTCTTCTCAGGCGCCCGACCTTGCGCAGGTCGGACACCTTTCGGAGATCTCCGACCTTCCGCAGGTTGCCTGCCATCGACATGCGGGGCTCCTCGCGCGGGGTGACATCGTGTTTCGGTGACTCGGCGGGCCAGTCTGCCAGCTCGCGGCGACAACGCCCACGACCCCTGGGGGAACGGAAGGTTCCCCTCCGGAACGCGCGGAACCGCCTCCCGGGACCGGGCCGGACAACTGGGATAATCGGACCATGACGCGACCCGAGGGCTATCTCCTGGACAACCAGCAGCAAGAGGCCGGCCGGCGCTTCGACGCCTTCGCGACCCTCTTCGACCCCACGACGTTCCGGCACATCGAACAGCTGGGCATCGGCCCCGGCTGGCGCTGCTGGGAGGTCGGCGCGGGCGGCACCTCCGTGGTCTCCTGGCTCGCCAAGAAGGTCGGCCCGACCGGCCGGGTCCTCGCGACCGACATCGACACCTCGTGGCAGACGTCCGCCGCCCGTTCCCCCATCGAGGTCCGCCGCCACGACGTGGCCGCCGACGAGCCGCCCGCCGAGGGCTTCGACCTGGTCCACGCCCGGCTCGTCCTGGTCCATGTGCCCGACAGGGAGCTGGCGTTGAAGTCCATGCTGCGCGCGCTGCGGCCCGGCGGACGGCTGCTCGTCGAGGACGCCGACCCCGCGCTCCAGCCGCTCGCGTGCCCCGACGAGCACGGCCCCGCCGAGGAGCTGGCGAACCGGCTCCGCCGCGGCTTCCGCAAACTGCTCGCGGAGCGCGGCGCCGACCTGTCGTACGGCCGCAGGCTGCCGAGGCTGTTGCGGGAGGCGGGCCTGCACCAGGTGGAGGCCGACGCGTACTTCCCGCTGACGTCCGAGGCGTGCGGGGCCCTGGAGACGGCCACGTTCCAGCAGATCCGCGAGTCCCTGGTCCGCGCGGGCCACGCCACGGACGAGGAGATCGACCGCCACCTGGCCGATGTCGCGACCGGCTCGATGGACTTGGCGACGGCGCCGCTGATCTCGGCCTGGGGACGGAAGCGGGCCTAGGACGTCCGCCGTTCTCCCGTTTGTGGGCGGCCGGGGCGCTCTCAGCGCTGCGGCGGTCGGCCCCCCACCCGCGCCACTGCCAGCGCCCCCGCGTGGCAACCGTCGGTCGCCGCCTCCCGTGGCCCGGCGCCCCGCACCCACGCGGCGAGGAACGCGCCCGTGAACGCGTCGCCCGCCCCCGTCGAGTCCCGCGCCACCGCCGGCAGCGACGGCACGCGCGCGCGTACCGCCCCGCCTTGCGCCACCACCGCTCCCGCGACCCCCGACGTGACGACGACCAGCGGAAACCATCCACTGAGCTTCGCCGCCGCGACCTCCGCGTCTCCGACGCCGCTCAGCAGCTCCGCCTCGTCCCTGCTGGGCAGCAGGATGTCCACGCCCTTGGCGAGCGCCAGGAACCGGTCGGGCCCCAGCTCCCTGAGGAAGCCCGCCGAAGCGGGATCGATACTCACCGGCACCCCACGCGCGCGTGCCGAGGCCAGCGCCGCCGCGACCAGGCCGCGCCCCTCGGCGGAGAAGAACAGATACCCGGACAGATGCAGCCACGCGACCCCGCCGAGCAGGTCCGCGGACCAGTCGGCGGGGGAGAGACGCAGCGAGGCCCCGCTGTCCGTGAGGAACGTCCGCTCGGCGCCGGCTCCCGTGTCGACCAGCGCGATCACCGTCCCGGTCGCCGCCTCCGGGTCGACGACGAGCCGGGGACGCACCCTCGCGCGCGTGAGCGCCTCCTCGTGCCAGGCCGCCGAGTCCGCGCCGACCCGCCCGAGCAACGCCACGTCCGGGCAGCCCGAATGGGCCGCCCAGCACGCCACGTTCGCCCCCGCGCCCCCCGGCAGCGTACGGATCTCCGCCGCCGTGTCCGTGCCCGCCGCGAGCGGGGCGTCGTGCCGGGCCACGATGTCCGTGACGACGTCCCCGACGACCAGGAGTGTTCCGCTCACGGCCGCGCCCATGCCGCCGCGATGCGTGCCGCGAGCCGTACGTTGCCGCGTACCGCCGCGAGGTTGGCCTCCAGCGAGGCGCCGTCCGTGTGCCGTACCAGGTAGTCCAGGAGGAACGGCGTGACCGCCTGCCCCGTGACGCCCTCGGCGTCGCACGCGTGCAGCGCATCGTCCAGCACACGCGCGTGGAGCGCGGGATCGAGCTGCTCCGCCTCGGGCACCGGGTTCGCCACGATCAGCGCGGTCTCGGGCCCGCCCAGCGCGTCCTGAGCCCGCATCACCCCGGCCACCTCGGCCGGATCGCGCAGTGTCCAGTCCACCGGATGGCCCGAGTCGGACAGATAGAAGCCGGGGAAGCGGCCGGTCCCGTACCCGGCCACCGACACTCCCAGGGTCTCCAGGCGCTGAAGGGTCGCCGGTACGTCCAGGATCGACTTGACGCCCGCGCACACCACGGTGATCCGCGTCCGCGCGAGCAGCCCGAGGTCGGCCGACTCGTCCTGCGTCTCCGTCCACCGCCGGTGCACCCCGCCCAGCCCCCCCGTAGCGAACACCCGCACCCCCGCGCGCGCCGCGAGCAGCGCTGTCGCCGACACGGTCGTCGCCCCGCTCGCACCCGTCGCCACGGCGAGCGGCAGATCGCGGTGACTCAGCTTGCGGATGCCGTCCTGGGTCGCGACCCGCTCCAACTGGCCCTTGTCCAGGCCGACCTGGGGGTTTCCGTCGAGAACGGCGATCGTCGCGGGGACCGCTCCCTCGGCGCGTACGAGCTCTTCGAGTTCGAGCGCCACCCGCAGATTGCGCGGGCGCGGCAGCCCGTGCGCGATGATCGTCGACTCCAGGGCCACGACCGGCCGGCCCGCCGCCACCGCTTCCCGCACCTCATCGGACACCAGCACCACGCGCCTGCCTCCTGCCTGTCGGGTCTCCCCTCATCCATGGCGGGCGGCGCGCACGCCCAAACCCCAGCGGCACGACGGTAAACACTCACGGTGTACCGGCAAACACTTGCGGCGCGGCGGCCGGCCGAGCAGCCTGAGCGCATGACGGACAACTCTGAGCGCATGACGGACAACACGGCACGCCTCGACCATGTCGTGCTCTGGGTCAGCGACCCGGTGGCCGCGGCGGACTTCTACGAGCAGGCCGTCGGCCTCGAACCTCTCAGGGTCGCCGAGTTCAAGGAGGGCACGGTCTCGTTCCCCTCGGTGCGGCTCAACGAGGAGACCATCCTGGACCTCGCGCCGCTGCCCATGGCAGCCCGCATGAACATGGTGCCGGGTGGCGACAAGAGCGCCGGCCACCCGGTCAACCACGTGTGCATCGCCCTGACCGAAGGCGGCTACGACAGCCTGCGCGCCCGTCTGGAGGAGCGCGAGGTGCCGGTCTCGGACCACGGCCGCCACTCGTACGGCGCCCGCGGCCCGGCCGTCCGCAGCTTCTACTTCCGCGACCCCGACGGGAACGTCTTCGAAGCGCGTTACTACGAAGAGGCCTGAAAGGCCGGATACGGGGCGCGGCCCTGCTCGTACAGGGGCTGGCTGTACGGGGGGCAGCCGTACCGGGGTTGTGGGTCAGCGGCGCGCGCGGCCCCACGCACGGCCGCGCGACCGGCCGCCTGTCCGGCCGCGGTCGAGCAGTGCCACGCCCAGGGCGGCCAGGCCGATCTGAATCAGCCACTCCACCCAGTCGACCCCCTTGGTGTCCGCGACACCGATGCCCGCGGCGATGGCCGAACCGAGCAGCGCGGCCACGATGCCGACGACGACCGTCGCCAGGATGCCGATGCGCTGACGGCCCGGCAGGGCGAGCCGGCCCAGGACGCCGATGACGATGCCGATCACGATCGCGCTGATGACGCCGGAAATCTCCATGTCCCCACGACTCCCTAGAACCCGGGCACGCGGCGCCCGGGACGTTGTCTCAAGGTCTCTTCCCCTTGACGAGCCGTCCAGTCCGGGCCGTGACCGAGGTACGGGTCGTCCAGTGAACAGAGGGGTCCGCGCTGCCTAGAGTGACCGTTCATGACCACGAATGATCAGGCCACTGCTTCTTTTGCCGTACACATCCCGGACGTTGAACTCGAACCGGAGCCCCTCGATCCGGAGCAGATCGTCTCGGGCGCCCCTGTCGTCACGGGCAAGGTGCTCTGGGAGTCCGCCGACGGCAAGCAGCTGCGGGGCATCTGGCAGATCACGCCGGGCGTGGTGACGGACACCGAGGCGAACGAGCTGTTCGTGGTCGTCTCCGGTCGCGCCACTGTCGAGGTCGAGGGCGGGCAGACGCTGGAGGTGGGCCCCGGTGACGCGGCCGTACTGCGCGAGGGCGACCGTACGACGTGGACCGTGCACGAGACCCTGCGGAAGGCGTACCACATCACGCTGCCCTGACCGGCGTCATGGTGTCCGACCACCGCCACGCCGCCCTGATCACGCCGCCGCGGGCCGCCGGCTGAACAGGGCGAGGGCGGCGAGTGGCAGCAGGAGGCAGGCCGCGGCCAGATTGAGCCAGGCGTAACTCGCCGTCGCCACGACCAGTCCCGCTGCCGCGCCACCGACGCCCGCCGCCGTGTTCATGGTCAGGTCGGACAGGCCCTGCGCGGCGGCCCGAGCCGCCTGCGGCACCGAGTCGGTCAGCAGGGCCGAACCGGAGACGAGGCCCGCGGACCAGCCGAGCCCCAGGACGAACAGGCCCGCGGCGGTCTGCCCGTGGCTGCCGCCCGCCGTGCCCGCGAGCAGCGCCGCGCAGGCGAGCAGGCCCACGGCGAGGCCGATTACGGAGAGCCGCCCGAGCCGGTCCGACAGCCGGCCCATCACCGGCGAGAACGCGTACATGCCCGCGATGTGCCCGCTGATGACCAGGCCGATGAGGTCGATGCTCGCACCGTGATGGCCGAGGTCGACAGGCGTCATCGACATGATCGACACCATCGCGGTGTGCGAGACGGCGACGGTCACGAGGGCGAGCCGGGCGCGCGGCGACGCGGCGACGGCGGCGAACCCGGCACGGATCGACCGCCCTCCGGACGACTTCTCCTCCTCGGGATCCAGGGCGCGGGCGGTAAGGAGCGGGTCGGGACGCAGCAGGAGCTGCACCATGACGGCCGAGACGAGGAAGACCCCTGCCGCCCACAGGAAGGGGCCCGCCGCCGCGGGGATGCCGAGTCCGGCGACGCTGCGGCCCGCGGGCGCCGCGATGTTGGGCCCGAGCACCGCGCCGATCGTCGTGGCCCACACGACATTCGAGATCGCCCGCGCCCGATGCTGCGGCTCGGCCAGGTCGGCGGCCGCGAACCGCGCCTGGAGATTGGCCGACGAGGCGGCGCCGAACCCGGCCATGCCGATGAGCAGCAGCGGGAAGCTCCCCACCGCGGCTGCCAGCACGACGACCCCGGCCCCCAGCGCGCCGATCAGATACGCGAGGACGAGCCCGGGCCGGCGCCCCCGTGCCGTCATCAGGGCGGCGAGCGGAACTGACAGGAGGGCGGTCCCGGCGACCGTCGCGGTCGGCGCGAGCCCTGAGAGCGCCTCGTCACCACTGACCTGCTTGGCGAGCACGGCGGCGAGCGCGATACCGGTGGCGACGCCGAGCCCGCCGAGTATCTGGCTCGCGACGAGTACGGCGGTGACACGGCGGCGCAGCCCGGCCAGGTCCTGGGGCGTCCGGGGGACGGAAGGGCGGCGGCGCGCGGCGGAATCGGGTATGAGCACCGGCGCAGTGTGCCAGCCGGCACCCACCCTCGAACACCGGGCATCCCCGCGCGGCCTGGCGCCGACCAGTGCCTGGGGCTCGAAACAGTCGCTCCCGCGCCTTGGAACAGTCGCTCCCGCGCCTCAGAACAGCGGCTGCGGAAGGACACCCTCCAGCGCGAGCAGTTGCCGCTTCGTCTCCAGGCCGCCACCGAATCCGCCGATGCCGCCGTCGCTCTCCACGACACGGTGGCACGGCACCACGACCGGCAGCGGATTGGCGCCCATGGCCACGCCCACCGCCTGCGCCGCCCCCGGCTGTCCGACGCGGCCCGCCAGATCCCCGTAACCGACGACCGAGCCGAACGGGACGCCGGACGCCAGCTCGCGCAGGACCTGTCGGTTGAACCCGGAGATCAGCGACCAGTCGAGCGGCAGCTCGAAGTCGCGCCGCTCACCGGCGAAGTAGGCCTTCAGCTGGCGTATGGGCTCGGTCAGGAGCGGCGAGTCCGGGGCCTCGACCGGCTCGGTCCCGAGCCGGGAACCGAGCCGCTCGACCGCGGAGTCACGCACAGCGGGGGAGGCGTGGAAGACGACATTCACCAGGCCGGCGTCCGTCGCGGCGAGGAGCAGCGGCCCGATGTCCGTGCCGACGACGGCCCAGACGGCCGTGCGCCCGGCCCCGTCTCCGGGCCTGTCCTCGGCGGCGCTTTCCCCAGTGGCTTTCTGCCCAGTGGCGTTCATGGCGACCACCGTACGGGGAGCCACTGACAACGGCCCGAGCCGTCCGCCGGCCTGGCCTCCCCCTGCCCGTCGTCCGCTCTACCGGCCGCCGCCCACCGCCTTGCGCACGACGTCGGGGAAGTTCGAGATGATGCCGTCCACGCCGAGGCCGGCCACGCGCCGCGCGGTCGCCGCGTCGTTCACGGTCCAGGTGAAGAGCTTCAGGCGCTTGCCGTGCGGTCCCCTGAAGGCGTGCACCGCGGCGACGTATCCGGCCGAGATCGTCCCGTTGCTGGGGTTGATCCGGTCGGCGAACTGGGCGTACCGGGGCAGGTCGCCCTCGGCGGGGGTGCCGAGGAAACCCGTCGTGATGTCCGGGCGGTGTTTGTGCACGGTCCGTACGCTGTCGGCGCTGAAGCTCTGGATCACCAGGCGGTTCCTGACGTGATCGCGGTTGAGCCAGCCCTCCTTGCCGAGCACGCGCAGGATGTCCTTCTCGATGCCCGGGTAGAGTTCCGGTGCCTTGATCTCCATGAGGAGCTTCTGGTGGTTGTGGTCGATCCGGTCCAGGTACTGGGTGAGGGTCGGGACACGGGCGCCGGTGAACTCGGCGCCCTTCCAGGCGCCGGCGTCGAGCTCGGCGATCTCCGCGGCGGTGAAGTCGCCGACGTTGTACGGGGCGCGGCCGGGGAAGACCTGCTCCACGTTCGTGGTGCGCGCCAGATTCGTGTCGTGGATGACGACGAGCCGGCCGTCCTTGGTGCGCTGCACGTCGTTCTCGACCCAGTCGAAGCCGAGCCTGTCGGCCTTGTCGATGGCCTTGAGGGTGTTCTCGGGCGCGTACCCGGAGGCGCCGCGGTGTGCGACGACGGCGGGTCCGCCGTGCTCCTGTGCCGCCTCGGCGGTGGTGGGGAGGACCAGGACGCCGACGAATCCCACCAGGGCGGCGGTCGCGGTGGCTGCGCGTGCGGACACGTGTACTCCTCGCGTCGAGGGATCAAGGACTGAACGACGGTGACAGTCGGTTGCCAACGGAAGACAGGTGAAGGATGGCCACACACTGAACGGAGTGGTGGGAGGACGTGCACCCCGAGGGTGGGTGTCGTGAGGCTTTGCCGGAAAATCGTTCAGACGTTCCCGCGGGAGCCTTAATCTCTGCTCCAATCGCGGTCGCTCCGGCAGTCGTTGCCAGAGGCTCAAACGGAACACATCAGGAACATCAGGGCGGAAGGGCTGCAGCGGATGCAGGGCACGGTCGACGGATTCAGCTATGGACTGGTCACGCCGCTGGTGGCGTTCTTCATGGCCTGCCTCGGCGGGGCGCTGGGCCTGCGCTGCACCACCAGATCGCTGCTCGTCACCCAGTCCTGGCGGCCCGGCTGGCTCGCGCTCGGCTCGGCGGCGATCGGGTCCGGAATCTGGACGATGCACTTCATCGCGATGATGGGCTTCCGCGTGCAGGGCACCCCGATCCACTACGACAAACCGACGACCTTCGCGAGCCTGGGCGTCGCCATCGTCATGGTCGGGATGGGGATCTTCATCGTCGGCTACCGGGGCGCTACAGGGACGGCCCTGTTCACCGGCGGCACGGTCACCGGACTGGGCGTCGCGTCGATGCACTACCTCGGCATGGCCGGCATGCGCCTACACGGGACGCTTCAGTACAACACCTTCACTGTCGGCGTCTCCGTAGTGATCGCCATGGCCGCCGCCACCGCCGCGCTCTGGGCCGCGGTCCAGGTCAGGGGGTTCAGCTGGAGCGTCGGCGCGAGCCTCGTCATGGGCCTCGCGGTCACCGGCATGCACTACACCGGAATGGCCGCCCTCAGGGTCCACGTGCACGCGAGCGGCGGCACCCCTCCCGGTGACGCCCCCGCCGAACTCCTCGCGCCGCTCATGATCGGCCCTCTGTGCTTCCTGCTGCTGGCCGGCGTCGTGGTGGTGTTCGACCCGATGATGATGACGGGCAGGCCCGACCGGAGGGACGCCGTCGAGGCCGCGAGCAGGGCGGGCCGGACCGTCCGCCCCCTGCGGCGGGCAGGCTGATCCGGCCCCGTTGTCAGTGCGGGGTCGTACGGTGGATTCCATGCGGCCCGTATCCAAGATCGAACGCACGGTGGCGCCTTTCGAGGTCGTCAGTCCCTACCAGCCAAGCGGCGACCAGCCGGCAGCCATCGCCGACCTGGAGCGGCGCATCACCGCAGGTGAGAAGGATGTCGTCCTCCTCGGTGCGACCGGAACAGGTAAGTCCGCCACCACCGCGTGGATGATCGAGAAGCTCCAGCGCCCCACCCTCGTGATGGCGCCGAACAAGACGCTGGCCGCCCAGCTGGCCAACGAGTTCCGCGAGCTGCTGCCGAACAATGCGGTCGAGTACTTCGTCTCGTACTACGACTACTACCAGCCCGAGGCGTACGTCCCGCAGTCGGACACCTACATCGAGAAGGACTCCTCGATCAACGAGGAGGTGGAGCGCCTGCGCCACTCCGCGACGAACTCGCTGCTCACCCGGCGTGACGTCGTCGTGGTCGCCTCCGTCTCGTGCATCTACGGCCTGGGCACGCCGCAGGAGTACGTCGACCGCATGGTGTCGCTCAAGGTCGGCGACGAGATCGACCGGGACGATCTGCTGCGCCGCTTCGTCGACATCCAGTACACGCGCAACGACGTGGCCTTCAGCCGCGGCACGTTCCGCGTCCGCGGCGACACCATCGAGATCTTCCCGGTCTACGAGGAGCTCGCCGTCCGCATCGAGATGTTCGGCGACGAGATCGAGTCGCTCTCCACCCTCCACCCCCTCACCGGCGAGGTCATCAGCGACGACGAGTCGCTGTACGTCTTCCCGGCCACGCACTACGTGGCGGGCCCCGAGCGCCTGGAGCGCGCGGCCAACGACATCGAGAAGGAGCTCGGGGAGCGCCTCGCGGAGCTGGAGAAGCAGGGCAAGATGCTCGAGGCCCAGCGGCTGCGCATGCGCACCACGTACGACCTCGAGATGCTCCGTCAGATCGGCTCCTGCTCCGGCGTGGAGAACTACTCGATGCACTTCGACGGCCGCTCGCCCGGCTCCCCGCCGAACACACTGCTCGACTACTTCCCGGACGACTTCCTCCTCGTCATCGACGAGTCGCATGTCACCGTGCCGCAGATCGGCGCCATGTACGAGGGCGACGCCTCCCGCAAGCGCACCCTCGTCGACCACGGCTTCCGGCTCCCGTCCGCCCTGGACAACCGCCCCCTGAAGTGGGAGGAGTTCCAGGAGCGCATCGGCCAGACCGTCTATCTGTCGGCCACCCCGGGCAAGTACGAGCTCGCGCGCGGCGACGGCTTCGTGGAGCAGATCATCCGCCCCACGGGTCTCATCGACCCCGAGGTCGTGGTCAAGCCCACCGAGGGCCAGATCGACGACCTGGTGCACGAGATCCGCAAGCGCACCGAGAAGGACGAGCGCGTCCTCGTCACCACGCTCACCAAGAAGATGGCCGAGGACCTCACCGAGTACTTCCTGGAGCTGGGCATCCAGGTGCGCTACCTGCACAGCGACGTCGACACACTGCGCCGCGTCGAGCTGCTGCGTGAACTGCGCGCGGGCGAGTACGACGTCCTCGTCGGCATCAACCTGCTCCGTGAGGGCCTCGACCTGCCCGAGGTGTCCCTGGTGGCGATCCTCGACGCCGACAAGGAGGGCTTCCTGCGCTCCGGCACCTCCCTGATCCAGACCATCGGCCGCGCCGCGCGCAACGTGTCCGGCCAGGTCCATATGTACGCGGACAAGATCACCCCGGCGATGGAGAAGGCCATCGACGAGACCAACCGCCGCCGGGAGAAGCAGATCGCGTACAACACGGAGAAGGGGATCGACCCCCAGCCCCTCCGTAAGAAGATCAACGACATCGTCGCGTCCATCGCGCGCGAGGACGTCGACACCGAGGAACTCCTCGGCTCCGGCTACCGCAAGGGCGCGAAGGACGGCAAGGGTGCCAAGGCGCCCGTGCCCGCGCTCGCCAAGGCCGGCGCCAAGAAGACCGGTGGCAAGGCCGCCAAGGGCAAGACGGCGCAGACGGTGCCCACCGACCGGCCCGCGGCCGAACTCGCCGGGCAGATCGAGGAGATGACCGACCGGATGCGGGCGGCCGCCGCGGACCTCCAGTTCGAGATCGCCGCGCGCCTGCGTGACGAGGTGTCGGAGATGAAGAAGGAGCTGCGCCAGATGAAGGAGGCCGGGCTGGCCTGACGCACCCCGCACGCCTCACGGCACCCCGCACGCCCCACGGCATGCCGGACGGATCCGGCATGCCGCACGGTGTGTTGCAAGACCGACACAAAGTCCTTGTCCGTGTGCGGCGTTGTCAGTGGCCCTGCGTAGGGTTCCCTCAACCGCCGGACGGGCGGTGAAGAGCACAGTTCGAGAGGGGACGGACGCGTGACGGCCAACTTTTCCAAGGGTCCTGGTGTCAACCTGAGCAAGGGCCAGGCGATCAGCCTGCAGAAGCAGGACGGGGGCAACCTCACGGCCGTCCGGATGGGACTCGGCTGGCAGGCCGCCCCGCGCCGCGGCCTGTTCGGGACCCGCACGCGGGAGATCGACCTCGACGCCTCGGCGGTTCTGTTCGCGGACAAGCAGCCGGTGGACGTCGTCTTCTTCCGCCACCTCGTCAGCGATGACGGCTCCGTGCGCCACACCGGTGACAACCTCGTCGGCGGCGCCGGCCAGGGCGGCGACGACGAGGCGATCCTCGTCGACCTCGAGCGCGTCCCGGTCCACATCGACCAGATCGTCTTCACGGTGAACTCGTTCACCGGCCAGACCTTCCAGGAGGTGCAGAACGCGTTCTGCCGCCTGGTCGACGAGACCAACGGCCAGGAGCTGGCCCGCTACACGCTCGACGGCGGCGGCCAGTACACCGCCCAGATCATGGCGAAGGTGCACCGCGCGGGCGCCGGCTGGCAGATGACCGCCCTGGGCGCGCCGGCCAACGGCCGCACGTTCCAGGACCTCATGCCGGCGATCCTGCCGGGCCTGTGAGGTAGCGGGGACGCGAGAGCAGACGGACGGGACGAGGGGGAGAAGGCGATGACGGCCGAGCTGGTCCGGGGGCAGAACCACCCCCTCACCCAGAACCGTCTGGAGATCCGCGTGTCGGCGGGAGCGCCGATCGTGGCGGGCGCGACGCTCAGCGACGACCAGGGCAAGGTGCACGGCCGCGACTGGGTCGCGCACCCCGGCGCCCCCGCGCTGCCGGGGCTCGAGGTCCCCCGGCAGGCGGCGGCCGACCATCGCCTCGCCGTCGACCTGGACGCCGTGCCCGAGGCCGCCCACCGCGTCAGCGTGCTGCTCGCGCTGCCCACCGGACCCGGTGACCCTGACCGTTTCGGCGCCGTCGCGGCCCCCTTCGTCGCCGTCACCGGACTCGACGGCTCCGAGGTAGCCAGCTACACCATGACCGACCTCGACGCCGAGTCCGCCGTCGTAGCCCTGGAGCTGTACCGCCGCCAGGGCGCGTGGAAGGTGCGCGCGGTGGGCCAGGGGTACGCGGGCGGCCTCGGAGCACTCCTGACGGACCAGGGGCTCCCCGACGCGGGAGCTCTCGCCGGCGAGATCGGCGAAGCGGTGGCGCGGGGCCTCGCGCGTACGGTGGCGCCGCCTCCGCCCCGGACGGCGGCCTCCGGGGCGAGCGCCATGGCGGACACCGGAGCGGGGGCGTCCGCCGTCGCCGGCGCCGCGATGCCGAGTACCACCCCGCCCCGCTCCCATCAGCCGCAGTCGCCCCCCGAACCCCAGTCACCCCCCGCCCCGCGGCCGACGCACGAGCCTCAGCCGCGGGCCCACCCCTCCGGCCAGACGGGCGGCACGGGCCCGGTCAACTACACGCACCCCGGCCGCCAGGCCCCCGCACCACCCGCCCCCGCGCCCACCTCGTCCCCCGGCGAGCCGGGGCAGCCCGCCGTCCCCGTCGCCGGAGACGCGACCGGCTGGTCCATGGACGAGCGGCTCTACAACCAGGTGTGGGGCATGTTCGAGGACCTCGCCCGCTGCGTCGCCGCGTATCGCAGCGCCGTCGACTTCGCGGACTCCCGTATGGAGCAGGAGCTCGACAAGGCCCTGTCCGACCCGCGCAGCAGGATCGGCGGCCAGGGTGACGCCGCGCGCGAGGCCGCCCGCACCAAGCACGGCCGACTTGTCGATCAGGCGCGAGAGGCACTCGACCGCGACCTCGCCCAGCTGGCCACCGAGTCCGCCGTCGTCGAGCCCGCCCTGCCCCCGGCCTACGCGGGCTGGGACAACCCGGTCTGGCACGCGTACCGCAGCCCCATGGAGATCCCGATGGCCCTCCGCCTGGGCGACCTCCAGCTGCCCGAGTCCCGCGGCCTCGGCCTGCGCATCCCGATGCTCGTGCGGCTCCCGCTGGAGCGCGGCATGTGGATCGACAGCGGCCGCTCCGGGGCGGACGCGCTCACCGAGTCCGACGAGCTGCGCCGCCGCGCCATGCGGAGCGCCGTCGAGCACGCCGCGCGGCTCCTTGCGGTCTACCCGGCGGGCGAGTTCGCCGTGCACGTCATCGACCCGGCCGGATCGGCCGCGGGGGCGCTCGCCCCGCTCGTGCGGGCCGGGGTGCTCGCCGGGCCGCCGGCCGCCGGGGTGGCGGGCGTCTCCGAGGTGCTCGGGCGGCTCATCCAGCGCGTGGACCTCGTACAGATGGCGGTCCGCGGCGGAGCGGCCGACGCGCTGCCGCCCGACCTGGACACCGCCGAGCAGCTGCTGATCGTCAACGACTTCCCGCACGGCTTCGACGACCGCGCGGTGACCCGGCTGCGCTACCTCGCCGACGAGGGCCCCGCCGTCGGCGTCCACCTCCTGATGGTCGCCGACCGTGAGGACGCCGCCGAGTACGGACCGGTCCTCGACCCGCTCTGGCGCGCGCTGCTGCGCCTCACGCCGGTGCCCGACGACCACCTCGCCGACCCCTGGGTGGGGCACGCGTGGACGTACGAGCCGCCGAATGTCCCGCCGGGCAGCCGGATCCTGGAGCAGGTCCTCGAAGAGGTCGCCAGAGCACGACGAGAGCAGGGCATCTGACTCCTCTGAACACCGGTTTTGAACGTATCTTTACTGAACCCTTTACGTTTCATGGGTGTTTCCCGTAGGCTCCGACGAGCGGAGGGGAGTACTCCCGAACGCGGCGTTCCCGTCAATACGGACCGACACCGGTCCCGGGGCGTCGGCCCGAGGCGAGCTGAGGCCGCCCGGGTGGAAGAGACCTCCGGCAGCGACGACGCTGATCAGTAGCCGTACGACGCCGGAGGCGCAGTGGACGTATCGATGACCCTTTGGGTGCTGACCATTCTTGGTCTGGTCGCCCTGATCGCGGTCGACTTCTTCATCGGGCGCAAGCCCCACGACGTATCGATCAAGGAAGCCGGAATCTGGACGGTCGTCTGGATCGTGCTGGCCGCCCTCTTCGGGATCGGTCTGCTGATCTGGGGGAGCTCACAGGCTTCGGGCGAGTTCTTCGCCGGCTTCATCACCGAGAAGTCGCTGAGCGTCGACAACCTCTTCGTCTTCATCCTGATCATGGCGAAGTTCTCGGTGCCGTCCCAGCTCCAGCAGCGCGTCCTGCTGTTCGGTGTGCTGATCGCCCTGGTGCTGCGCGCCATCTTCATCGCGGCCGGTGCCGCGGTCATCGCCAACTTCTCGTGGGTCTTCTACATCTTCGGCGCGTTCCTCATCTACACCGCCTGGAAGCTCATCCAGGAAGCGATGTCGGACGACGAGGAAGACGAGTTCGAGGAGAACCGCCTCCTCAAGTCCATCGAGAAGAAGTTCGGCGTCGCCGACCGGTACCACGGCACGAAGCTGTTCATCCGGGTCAACGGCAAGCGGATCCTGACGCCGCTCATGGTCGTCATGCTCGCGATCGGCACGACCGACGTGCTGTTCGCGATGGACTCGATCCCGGCGATCTTCGGCCTGACCCAGGACCCGTACATCGTCTTCACGGCCAACGCGTTCGCGCTGATGGGTCTGCGCCAGCTGTACTTCCTCATCGGCGGACTCCTCCGGAAGCTGGTCTACCTCAGCTACGGCCTGTCGGTGATCCTCGGATTCATCGGCGTGAAGCTCGTCCTGCACGCGCTGCACGAGTCCGGGGTGCACGTGCCGGAGATCTCCATCCCGGTCTCCCTGGCCGTCATCTGCGGCGTCCTGGCGGTCACCACCATCGCCAGCCTCATCGCCTCCAAGAAGCAGGCGCAGAAGCAGGTCCTCGACGGCGGCGACCAGGACGGCGACGCGACCGACGGCGCCCGCAAGGACAGCATCAAGGCCTGACCGCCGAACCGGTACGGAGAAGGAGCGCGCGGCTGCCGGCCGCGCGCTCCTTCCCTCGTTCGGGCCCCACGCACACGCGCCCGTCCCGAAGTCGCGGCCCCCGCACCGTCGGTGCACCATCAAAGGCATGATCGCTGGGCTTCGGAGACTGGTCACGCAATGGACGGCCGTCGTCCCCGGCCTCGCGGTCGTCCTGCTGGTGTTCACCTGGGGCCGCTCGCTGCCGGGCGCTGTCGTGGCCGTCGTCTCCGTCGTGCTCGCCGCGTCCGTGCTCGCGGCCGTCCACCACGCCGAGGTCGTGGCCCACCGCGTCGGCGAACCCTTCGGCTCCCTCGTACTCGCCGTCGCCGTCACCGTCATCGAAGTGGCGCTGATCGTCACCCTCATGGTCGACGGCGGCGAGAAGGGCGCCACGCTCGCCCGCGACACGGTGTTCGCCGCCGTCATGATCACCTGCAACGGCATCGTCGGACTGAGCCTGCTCGCCGCCGCGTTCCGGCACCGCATCGCCGTCTTCCAGTCCGAGGGCACCGGCGGCGCGCTCGCCACGGTCGCCACCCTGGCCACGCTCTGCCTGGTCCTGCCGACGTTCACCACCAGCAAGCCGGGCCCGGAGTTCTCCACCTCGCAGTTGATCTTCGCGGCCTCCGCCGCGCTCGTCCTGTACGGGATCTTCGTGGCGACCCAGACCGTGCGGCACCGCGACTACTTCCTGCCGATCACCAAGCATGGCAATGTCATCGACGGCGACGACCACGCGGACGCGCCCACCACCCGCACCGCCCTGATCAGCCTCGGCTTCCTCGGACTGGCCCTCGTCGCCGTCGTCGGTCTCGCCAAAGGCGTGTCGCCGACGATCGAGTCGGGCGTCGAAGCAGCCGGGATGCCGCACTCCGTCGTCGGCGTGATCATCGCGCTCCTCGTCCTGCTGCCAGAGACGATCGCGGCTCTGCGCGCGGCCCGTCGTGACCGCGTCCAGACGAGCCTCAACCTCGCACTCGGCTCCGCGATGGCCAGCATCGGACTGACCATCCCGGCCGTCGCCATCGCGTCGTTCTGGCTGTCGGGGCCCCTCGTCCTCGGACTCGGTGCCACGCAGATGGTGCTGCTGGTCCTGACGATGCTGGTGAGCACGCTGACCGTCGTCCCAGGCCGCGCCACCCCGCTCCAGGGCGGCGTTCACCTCGTGGTGTTCGCCGCGTACGTGGAGCTCGCCGTCACGCCGTGACGGTCATGGCGATCGGTCATTGATACGGCCGGGCAGCACCGTGACGCCTCGTGATAGACCCAAGGGGAGCAGCCGCCCGACGCACGGAGGTCCCCTGTGCCCCGCACCCTCGCCAACGCCCCGATCATGGTTCTGAACGGCCCGAACCTGAATCTCCTCGGCCGCCGGCAGCCGGAGATCTACGGGTCCGACACCCTCGCGGACGTCGAGGCCCTGTGCGTCAAGGCCGCGGCCGTGCACGGCGGGAGCGTCGACTTCCGGCAGTCCAACCACGAGGGCGAGCTGGTGGACTGGATCCACGAGGCACGCCAGAACCACGTGGGCATCGTGATCAACCCGGCCGCCTACTCGCACACCTCGGTCGCGATCCTGGACGCCCTCAACGCGTGCGACGGCCTGCCCGTCATTGAGGTCCACATCTCCAACATCCACCAGCGCGAGGAGTTCAGGCACCACTCCTACGTGTCCGTCCGGGCGGACGGTGTGATCGCCGGCTGCGGGGTCCAGGGGTACGCGTTCGCGGTGGAGCGGGTGGCGGCCCTGGCCGAGCCCGGCGTGGCCACGGTCTAGTACCGCCGGACTCTCATGCACTGTGGAGTGAACACGCCCGGCGCGGCCGGGCGTTGACTCACCAGCCGCGCTCGCGCCACTCCGGCAGATGCGGACGCTCGGCGCCGAGCGTCGTGTCGTTCCCGTGCCCGGGGTAGACCCACGTCTCGTCGGGGAGCCGGCCGAAGATCTTCGACTCGACGTCGTCGATCAGGTTCGCGAAGGCCTTCGGGTCCTTCCACGTGTTCCCCACGCCGCCCGGGAACAGGCAGTCCCCGGTGAAGACATGGGGGTGGCCGTGCGGGTCGTCGTAGACGAGGGCGATCGAGCCGGGCGTGTGGCCGACCAGATGCCGGGCGGTCAGCGAGACCCGGCCGACGTTGATCGTGTCCCCGTCCTCGACGAGCACGTCCGTGGGCACCGGGATGCCCTCCGCGTCGTAACGGCCCGCGTACGTACGCGGGCCGGTGACCTCCACGACCCGGGCGAGCGCCTGCCAGTGGTCCCCGTGCTGATGCGTCGTGACGACGGACGCGATGCCGTCGTCCCCGATCAGGCTCAGCAGCGTCTCCGGGTCGGCGGCCGCGTCGATCAGGAGCTGCTCGCCGGTGGCGCGGCAGCGCAGCAGATACGCGTTGTTGTTCATCGCGCCGACCGCGACCTTGGAGATCATCAGGTTCTGCAGCTCGTGCACATCCGCCGGGCCGCCGACCTTCACCGCTCCGCTGTACGTCATGGACTCAGCCTATAGCGGGGGTACGACAGGCAGCGGGCCGCCTTCGACGGTGAGCCCGGAGCCGTCGCGCCGTCCCGAGAGCCAGCCGAGCAGCTCCGGGGCGGGACCCGCGACGCCGACCGGACCCGTACCGGCGCCGCCGCCCGTCGTCCAGACCCGGCCGCCGTCCGACTTCAGGCCGGTCGACGGCATGTCCTGGTGCCCCGCGAAGCGCTCGGCGAGGAAGTCGATCTCCCGCTCGACGAACTCCGCCGGCAGATCCTCCAGCTCGTACCCGATCCCGAGGTCGACGTGGTGCAGGTCGACCTCGCCCCAGCGCCGGAAGGGGATCCGGGACGCGGAGTCCTTGACGCCGTTGCGCAGCTCCACCGTGCGCGCCCAGTCGGCCGGGACCTCGGCCCGGGCCTCGAATCCGGCGGCACTGGTCCGCAGGTCCTCGAGCTGCTCGCGAAGGTCGCGCGGCGCGTCCCGCTCGATGTCCGCGTCGCGCGCCTCGGCGCTCGGATACATGGGCCGGCCCGCGAGGACGTTCGCGAGTGCGTCCGCGTTACGGGCGAGGTGGGCGAGGACATGGCCCCGGCTCCAGCCGGGAAGCCGTGACGACTCGGCCACAGCCGCGTTGTCCAGCGTGCCGACAGCGGTGAGGAGCCGGTCGGTCGCTTCACGTACAGAGGCCAGGTCGCGCACATGATCGCTCATGGCGCAGACGATAGCGCCGCCACTCGATCGGGTGAAGGCGGCCGACCGAGACCAAGAATCGAATGTACGTGCTATAAGCTCGGGAGCGGCATCGGGCATTCTTGGTGGTCCGGGTTTGTTACCAACCATGGAAAACAGTCCATCGCTGACGGTGGCCCCCCTAGTCTCGAAAGACAGGGGCCCCGCCCCTGTTGCTTCTCTCAAGAAAGGTGCGGACCGGCGTGGCCGACCGTCTCATCGTCCGTGGCGCGCGCGAGCACAATCTCCGTAACGTCTCGCTCGACCTCCCGCGCGACTCGCTCATCGTCTTCACGGGTCTGTCGGGGTCCGGCAAGTCGTCGCTCGCCTTCGACACGATCTTCGCCGAGGGGCAGCGGCGGTACGTCGAGTCGCTCTCCTCGTACGCCCGTCAGTTCCTCGGCCAGATGGACAAGCCGGACGTCGACTTCATCGAGGGCCTCTCTCCGGCCGTCTCGATCGACCAGAAGTCGACCTCGCGCAACCCGCGCTCCACGGTCGGCACCATCACCGAGGTCTACGACTACCTGCGCCTGCTCTTCGCGCGCATCGGCAAGCCGCACTGTCCCGAGTGCGGCCGCCCCATCTCGCGCCAGTCGCCGCAGGCCATCGTCGACAAGGTCCTCGACCTGCCCGAGGGCAGCCGCTTCCAGGTCCTGTCGCCGCTCGTGCGCGAGCGCAAGGGCGAGTTCGTCGACCTCTTCGCCGACCTCCAGACCAAGGGGTACAGCCGCGCCCGGGTCGACGGACAGACGATCCAGCTGTCGGAACCGCCCACCCTGAAGAAGCAGGAGAAGCACACCATCGAGGTGGTCGTCGACCGCCTCACGGTGAAGGAATCCGCCAAGCGCCGGCTGACCGACTCCGTGGAGACCGCGCTCGGCCTCTCCGGAGGCATGGTCGTGCTCGACTTCGTCGACCTCCCCGAGGACGACCCCGAGCGTGAGCGCATGTACTCGGAGCACCTGTACTGCCCGTACGACGACCTGTCCTTCGAGGAGCTGGAGCCGCGCTCCTTCTCCTTCAACTCGCCCTTCGGCGCCTGCCCGGACTGCACCGGCATCGGCACGCGCATGGAGGTCGACCCCGAGCTGATCGTCCCGGACGAGGACAAGTCCCTCGATGAGGGCGCCATCCACCCCTGGTCGCACGGGCACACCAAGGACTACTTCGGACGCCTCATCGGCGCCCTCGCGGACGCGTTGGGATTCCGGACCGACATCCCCTTCGCGGGCCTGCCGCAGCGCGCCAGGAAGGCCCTCCTGTACGGCCACAAGACGCAGATCGAGGTCCGCTACCGCAACCGGTACGGCCGCGAGCGGGTCTACACGACCCCCTTCGAAGGCGCCGTCCCGTTCGTCAAGCGGCGCCACAGCGAGGCGGAGAGCGACTCCAGCCGCGAGCGCTTCGAGGGCTACATGCGCGAAGTGCCCTGCCCCACCTGTGAGGGCACGCGCCTGAAGCCGATCGTTCTCGCCGTCACGGTGATGGAGAAGTCCATCGCCGAGGTCTCCGCGATGTCCATCAGCGACTGCGCGGACTTCCTGGGCGAGCTGAAGCTCAACGCGCGCGACAAGAAGATCGCCGAGCGGGTCCTCAAGGAGGTCAACGAGCGGCTGCGGTTCCTCGTCGACGTAGGCCTCGACTACCTCTCGCTCAACCGCGCGGCCGGCACCCTCTCCGGCGGCGAGGCCCAGCGCATCCGCCTCGCGACACAGATCGGCTCCGGCCTGGTCGGCGTGCTCTACGTCCTGGACGAGCCCTCGATCGGCCTGCACCAGCGCGACAACCACCGCCTGATCGAGACCCTCGTACGGCTGCGCGACATGGGCAACACGCTCATCGTCGTCGAGCACGACGAGGACACCATCAAGGTCGCCGACTGGGTCGTCGACATCGGCCCCGGCGCGGGTGAGCACGGCGGCAAGGTCGTCCACAGCGGCCCCTTGAAGGAGCTGCTCGCCAACGCCGAGTCGATGACCGGCCAGTACCTGTCGGGCAAGAGGTCCATCCCGCTGCCGGACATCCGGCGCCCCGTCGACCCGACCCGCAAGCTGACCGTGCACGG